>CAZMRK010000675.1:0-14630 GCA_964568355.1 uncultured Solibacteraceae bacterium
CCAGTATCTGCACGGCAAGCTCCCCACCTGGAACGCCTTCGTCGAGCATCCCAATTACGATGCGTACTGGCGCCGCCTGGCGGTTCCTACGTACCTGGACCGCGTCACGGTCCCGGATCTGCACGTAGCCGGCTGGTGGGATCAGGAGGACTTCTACGGTCCGCTCGAGATCTACCGGAACCTCGAGGCCAGAGATACGGAGCATCGAAACTACCTGGCTGTGGGACCCTGGAATCACGGCGGCTGGCGCGGAAAAGACGGGCGCAAGCTGGGCCCGCTGGACTTCGGGAGCGATACGGCCCGCGAGTTTCGTGAGCGGATCGAAGCGCCCTGGTTTGCACACTGGCTGAAGGACAAAGGCGGTTCGATTCCCGAAGCTCGTACCTTTCGCACCGGCACCAATCAGTGGCAGTCCTATGATGCCTGGCCGCCGCTCCGCGGAAAGCGGGAGCGGAATCTGTATTTCCAGGCCGGCGGCAAGCTTTCCTTCACCGCGCCTTCCAGCGAGCGGGATGACGCCTTCGATTCGTACGTCTCCGATCCGGCGCGCCCGGTGCCGTATCGCAAGCGCCCCATCAGCCCAACCTATCCCGGAGGAGGATGGCCGGTGTGGCTGCTGGAAGATCAGCGCTTCGTGGATCTACGGCCTGATGTGCTGAGTTGGCGGACCGAGCCGTACACCGAAGACCTCAACGTGGCGGGTGATCTGGCGGCGCACTTATTCGCCTCCACCTCCGGCACCGACAGCGACTGGATTGTGAAGCTGATCGATGTGTACCCGGAGGAGTTCGCCAGGCAGCCGGAGATGGGCGGCTATCAGTTAATGGTTGCCAACGAAGTGTTCCGCGGGCGTTTTCACAAGAGCTTCGAGCATCCCGAGGCGCTCGTGCCCGACCAGGTGACGCCATACGTGATCGGCCTGCACGCGGTGGATCACTGTTTCGAAAAAGGGCACAGCATCATGGTTCAGGTGCAGAGTACCTGGTTCCCGCTGATCGACCGCAATCCGCAGAAGTTCGTGCCGAACATTTTCGAAGCACGGGAGCAGGACTTCCAGAAGGCGACGCAGCGAATCTTCCACTCCTCCCGCTTTCCGTCCCACCTGACCCTGCCGACGTTGTAAACGCAACCGCCGATTCACGCAGATTCACGCAGATAAAAGAAAAACAACAGCATAAGCATAAGATTGACACCGGGTGATGCAGTGTGTATCCTTCGCCCCATGATTCGAGCGAGGATGCTGGTGTTGTGGGTATCCGGGGTTTGTGCGGCCCAGGTTTCCAAGGATCCTCAGCAAATCGAACTGGGACGGGCTACTTTCCGGATTTACTGTTCTCCCTGCCATGGCATTCGGGCAGAGGGTGGCCGCGGGCCTGATCTGACCCGCGGGGTTTATGCCGGCGGCGAGGAGGACCGCGATCTGTTCCGCGCCATCGCCCGCGGCGTCCCGGGCACCGAGATGGCTTCCTTTTCGCGCGATCTGGACGATGCGAGCATCTGGCGCCTGGTCTCCTTCATCCGCTCGGCGGCGCGTCGCGAAACCGAGGCCGTCGCCGGCGACGCTGCGGCGGGAGAGGCTCTCTTCTGGAACAAGGGCGGATGCGGCCGATGTCACGCCGTGGGCGCGCGCGGCGGACGCCTGGGGCCGGAGTTGACCCGCATCGGGCGCCAGCGCAGCCTGTCCTATCTGCGGGATTCCATCGTCTCGCCCAATGCCGATCTCACGCCCGGCTATGCCACCGTCCGCATTATCACGCGCGACGGCCGCAAAATCGTCGGAGTCGAGAAGAACTTCGACAACTTCTCGGTGCAGTTGCTGGACACCGCCGAAAAGCTGCACTCCTACCGGCGGGCGGATCTCGCTTCGGCCAGCCGCGAACAGCAGTCCCTGATGCCCGGCTCTTATGCCGGTCTGTTTTCCAGCAGCGAATTGAACCACCTCCTGGCATACCTGGCCAGCCTGCGTGGAACTGCTCCGGCCGAGCCGTCGCCCTCGAGCGCCGACGGGTTGAGCGATGAGCACCTGCGCAAAGCTCAGGAGGATCCCGCCACCTGGGTGATGTATGGTCGCAATTACGCCGGCTGGCGCTACAGCGAACTGAAGCAGATCGATACCGGCAATGTAGCCTCGCTGCGGCCGCAATGGATCTTCCAGATGCCGGGCATCAGCCGTATCGAGACCACGCCTCTGGTCTACGACCGGATGATGTGGCTCACCGGCTCCTCCAACCATGCCTATGCTCTCGATCTGGCGACCGGCCGCCAGCTATGGCACTATCACGAATCCGTGCCCGAGGGGATGCACCTCTGCTGCGGGGAGGTCAACCGCGGCTTCGCGGCCGCCGGCGACCGTCTGTTCAAAGTGAATGTGGAAGGCACTCTGCTGGCGCTCGATGCCCGATCCGGACGCCTGATCTGGAAGACGCGGGTGGCGGAACCGCGCCAGGGATACAGCACCACGGTGGCTCCGCTGGTGGTCAAGAATCTCGTTCTGGTCGGCGGGGCCGGAGCCGAGTTCGGAACGCGCGGGTTCATCGATGCGTATGACATGCGCAGCGGCGAACGGGCCTGGCGGTTCTATACCGTGCCGGCGGCCGGCGAACCCGGCGGAGAGACGTGGGGCGGCGATTCCTGGCGGCGGGGCGGCGGCTCCATCTGGATCACCGGCACTTACGATCCCGAGCTGAACCTGGTCTACTGGGGTACCGGCAATCCAGGACCGGACATGAACGGCGACGTGCGGCCGGGCGACAATCTGTACACCTGCAGCCTGGTGGCGCTCGACCCCGACACAGGCAAGCTCAAGTGGCATTTTCAGTTCACTCCGCATGATGTGCATGATTGGGATGCCATCAGCGATCCGGTGCTGGTGGATCTGCAGCACCAGGGCCGTCCGGTCAAGGCCGTCATTCAGGCCAACCGCAATGGCTTTTTCTACGCGCTCGACCGGACGAACGGCAAGCTGCTGGCCGCCCGGCCCTACACCCAGGTGTCCTGGGCCACCGGCATCGCTCCGGATGGAAAACCAATCCTGGCAACCGGGCAGGATCCCGCCGAGGGCGGCAACAAAGCCTGTCCCGGTTTGGGCGGCGGTCACAACTGGCACGCCACGGCCTATCATCCGCAGACCGGCCTCTATTACTTCAGCTCAACCGATGGCTGCCATCTGTATTTCAAGATGCAGCAGAACTACCTGGAAGGGCAGTGGTATCAGGCCAGCACCGTAGGCAACGTGCCGCGCGAGCCCACTACCGGCTCGATCATCGCCGTCGATCCCGCCACGGGTGAAACCAAATGGCGCTTCGAGATGGTCACTTCGCCCAGCGCAGGCATTTTGGCTACGGCAGGGAACCTCGTCTTCACCGGCGATCCGCAGGGCTACCTGTTTGCCCTCGACGCGCGCACCGGCAAGCCGCTCTGGCATTTCCAGACCGGAGGCGCGATTGTGGCGCCGCCCATCACGTACGCGCTCGACGGGAAACAGTACCTGGCCGTCGCGAGTGGGAGCAGCCTGGTGACGTTCGCTTTGCCGTAAGAAAGGCAACCGCCGAGGCACGCGGATTCATGCAGATAAAAACCAAAGAAAACCAATCAGCCAATGATCTGCATAGATCGGCGGTTGCTTTGCTTTTTCTAATTCGGTTCGGGAGCCACTTCGATCGCATTCACGCTTGCATAATTGCGCACCGGAACGAAAGACAGCACGATCTTGCCCTGAGCATTGGGCTCCAGGCCGTGAAAGACCTTTTCCAGCGCGCGATTGGCTCCCCCGGCGGCCTGAAAGAGATCGAAATTGCGCAATAAGGCGACGCCGTTGGCAAAGACGTCGAACACCCGGCTGCCGGCTCCTCCCCCGCCCGGCCTTCCCGGACCAAACCAGGCTTCATTGAAGCGCAGCCGCACCGCGTAGCGCCCCGGCGCCAGCGGGAGCGTGTAGGTGAAATGGCCGAAGCGCTCCCCCCGGTACAACTCAGGATCCGAGGTTCCCGCGATCGGCTCCGGACGCAGCACCGTTTGGCCGCGCGTGAAGTAACGGTCCGGCAGCCAAGCCCGGCCGCTTTGGTCGGTATAGCGCAGGTCGCGCGCCACAATCCGCACCGGCAATGGCTTTCCCGAGGGTGCCGGCAGCAGGGCAATGCCGTTGAGAATCGCGTTCTCTTTCACCGACCGGAACCGCAGATGCAACTTGCCGTCACTGGCGGCGGTGATGCCGGTGAAGACTTTTTCATTGGCGATATTCGCGCCTCCGGCATCGGAAGTGACGTCCAAGCCGTCCAGCAGCAGTTTGCCGTTGATGAAAACCTGGAAAATGCGGCTAGTCTCTCCTCCGCCGGCGACATTGTCCTCGCCAAAAACCGGCTCCGAAAAATAGAGGTGCAGTTCATGGCGGCCGGGCTGGAGCGGGATCGCATAGGAGAACTCCTGGCCTTCGCGGCGGGTCCGGAAGATCGCGGGGTCGGCGGTCTGGGCGATGCGATGCGGCGGCGTGGTCACTATCGTCCCACCCTGGAAGTAGCGATCGGCCAGCCAGGTATTTCCCAGGTGGTCCACGTAGAGGCCATCGGTGGAGCCGCATTGGATCCGGATCGTATCGGAAGGGACTCCCGCCGCCGGACTCACGGGAACTGGTGGCTGCCCTTTTCCTTTTCCGGTGCGCCACCAGATCGAACCAAGAGCGGCCAGCAACAAACCTGCCAACAGGATCACCAGCAGGCGCCGCTGGATGGAGAACCGCGGCGCGGTTCCCATATCCGGTACGCCCGCCTCCTCGACACCGGCGTCCGGTACGACGGTCAGAGAGGTCGTCCCGTTGGGCGAAGGCTCCTCGGCAGCGGGTCCCCCACGGACAACGAACTGCGGCACGTATTGTCCCGGCGGAATCGCGATCTGGATCGGATGGTCGGCGCCGTCGGTTTCGTAGTACTCGCGGAGCCGTTTGCGCAGCCGGTGCGCCTCCACCCGCACAACCGAGTCCTGCTTCTGGTTGAAATCCGGGGGACGTCCGAACGCCTCTACCGCGATGCTGTATTCCTTGATCTGGTCGGCTTGCCCTTGAAAATACTTTTCGCTGATGTAGGTGAGAAAGTTGGCCAGACCGGGCGCGCGCACAAAGGCTTCCGAGCGAAGGACCCTTTCGAGTTCCCGGCGTTCCTCTTCGTATCCTGTCAACGCGGACATGTACCCCAGCCCCGATCGGCTAGGAGTATAACATGGGCACTTTGTAAGTTACACGGTCCGGAGCGGGAGACGTTTCATCCCGTGTAACACTGCTGAAAAATAAAACACTTTACCGCGGTAACCAGAAGGCCCTCCCCAGCGTTTCGCACTATCTTAGGTTGCGTTGCCTTTGCCTTCTACCACTTCGATATAACGATCGACCGGAGGATTGGGGATTCGATCCACCCGGTCGCTGGGAGCCGGCCAGCGGATCTCTACCCAGTCCACCTTGGCAGCCGTGCCCAACCCAAGGATTTCCCGGGGGTCGTGCGAAGAAAGATAACTGCCGCCGTTGTTCTTCAGGCGGGTGCGGCGCACCCCGCCTGCCGACCAGGAGATCCGCGCCCCCACTCCGTCGCGGTTGGCGCGCGTCCCGCGCAAGCGCAAACCCAGCCAATGGTGCTGCTGCCCGGTGTTGTTGTGCAGCAGCAGCGGTGCGCCGCCGTTCGGCGCCACCAGCACGTCCAGGCGGCCGTCGTTGTCGTAATCGCCGACGGCCAGCCCGCGCGCCGCATAAGGCCTCAGAAAGGCCGGCCCCGCCTGCGCGCTGACATCGATCAGCCGCTTGCCGTCGTGATGGAACAACAGCAGCGGCTCGCGGTATTTCACGCTCTGCGAATAGTTCTCGATCATGTCGTCGGGATGGCCGTTGGCCAGGATCAGGTCCGGCCACCCGTCGTTGTCGTAATCAAAGAATTTCAACCCCCAGCCGCTGAGCAGCCGGGTAGCCCGGGCGATGCCGTTGGCGTGGGCGGTATCGGCGAAGGTCTCATCGTGGCGGTTGCGGTACAGGGAAAACATCTCCTGGTCCACGTTGGCTACAAACAGGTCCTGCCAGCCGTCGCCGTCCAGATCTGCCGCGTCCACGCCCATTCCCGAGCGCGCCTGGCCGTTTTCGCTATAGCCCACCTCGGCAGCCAGGGCGATCTCTTCGAACTTGCCCTCTCCGCGGTTCACAAACAGAAAATTCTGGACCGTATCATTGGCGACGAACAGATCCGTGCGGCCGTCATTGTTGATATCGGTGGCCACCACGCCCAACCCCTTGCCCAGCGCCTTTTCGATATCGGTTCCCCGGCTGACCTCGCGAAATGTACCGTCGCCGTTGTTATGGAACAGAAAGCTGGCCGTGGGCAGGAAGACCCTGGGGATGCAATAGTACTTCTTCCCGAGCTTGTTATCGCCACAGGAAAAATGGGCGGTCGTTCCGTAGTCCACAAAGCTGCACACGAACAGGTCCAGGCGGCCATCGTTGTCGTAGTCCAGCCAGACGGCGCTGGTGGTCCATTCGCTGAGCCGCTTGGTTTGCAGCAGTCCGGATCTTTCGGTGACATCGGTAAACGTACCGTCACCGTGGTTGTGATAGAGCGTGGGGCGCCCGTAGGCGGTCACGAACAGGTCGGCGAAGCCGTCGTTGTCGTAGTCGCCGACGGCTAGGCCCATGCCGAAACTGGTACCGCCGCCCAGCCCTGATTTTTCGGTCACATCGGTGAAGCTGCCGTCGCGATTATTGCGGTAGAGCGCGTTACGCAGCGGCTTTTTCGGGCGAAAGAAGTCCGATGGGCCGCTGTTGACCAGAAAGAGATCCATCCACCCGTCGTTGTCGTAATCGAAAAAAGCGCAGCCCGGCCCGAGGGTTTCCGGCAGATAGTGGTCGTCCGACATCGCATTATCGTGCACCCAGCGGATGCCGCTGCGCTGCGGCGATACCTCTTCAAACAGCGGCGCTCCCGCGCCGGCCTTGCGGAGAAAAGCCGCGGCCCCCAAGGTGCCGAGAAAGCCCCGCCGCGTGTGCAAGCGCTCCGTCGCAGCCATTCTTCCGAGTATAACTGTCTCCGGTTCAGAACCTCGGCGCCTCAGCTAAAAAGAGGAGAGATCTCGCGAAATGCCACGAATTCGGTGCCGGACATCGGCTCCAGATATTCAAAATCGCGTCCCGATGGAGTGTGGGTAATTCGCTTATTCCAGTCGATGCCCATCTGTGAATAGATCGTAGCGATCACATCTTCGGTATAGATAGGCCGCTTCTCGCCCCAGCCGGTCTGAATGACCTGCTCCGCCTTGGGATCGGTCGCCCCAATCGCCTGCCCGCCGCGAACACCGGCGCCGGCAAACAACGCGCTTGCAGCGAAACGATTGTGGTCGCGCCCATGATTCACGGTGAGGCCTCCTCCGGTACGTCCGAATTCTCCCATGACCACCACAAACGTTTTTTCCAGTAAAGTTTTGCCATCGGCCGCCCGGCTCGCCTTCAGATCCGTCAGCAGGGCTGAAAGAGAATGATCCAGGTCCCGGCAAAGGCCGTAGTGATTCCCCTTGTTCTTCGGGTCATACATGTTGGCGTGCAGGTCCCAGCCGTTTTGCGAAAGCAGCATAAACCGCGTGCCGCCGTCGGCGCGCACCATGTTTCGGGCCAAAATACAGGCATCTCCCAGCGGCGATCCTCCATAGCGCTTGCGATCCTCCGGGGAAAGCGTCAGAGCTTCAGCAATCCGGGGAGATTCCATCATGTCGAAAGCGCCTTTGGCATAAGCCTGAAACTCGCTCCGCGCCGTTTGCCCCTGGAACGGATCCGCGTGTTCCAACCGGGCGAGCAGTTGCCAGCGGCGGTCGAACGCGGCTTTTTCGCCGGTCTGAAGCACGAATTCGTTCCCTTGCTGCATGTCCAGCGGAAGGGGTCCATATTTGCTGTTGAGACAGCCCTCCCGAACCAATCCAGCCTGGGAGTTATTAAAGTTCATCGCCACAAACGGCGGCAGGAAATCGCTCTCCTTCCGCCGGGCCTGCATTTCATACGCGATCACCGCTCCGATGGCGGGCATCTCTTTGCGGCGCGCCGGGCTGAAACTGTGGCCCACCTGAAGGTAGTACTGCGCGCGCGCATGCGCGCTCTCCCACGCCTGAAGCGAGCGGACGATGGCTAGTTCGTCCATGTGTCCTAGCAACTCAGGAAACAAAGCCGACGGTAGCCGGATGCCCGGTTTGACGGAACGTACCGCGAAGTCCGGTGGCGTCCAGGCGCCCTCCTTGAGGTCGAACGTGTCGATCTGGCTTGCGCCTCCGTTCAGGAAAATGAAGATACAGAACTCCGCCGCGCCGCGCAGTTTCACGGATTCGGTGGCATATACGTTGACCGGGCGTAACATGGGCTCCAAATAAAAGCCTGAAACAGCCGCCATTCCCGCGCGGAAAAAGCTCCGCCGGCTTACTTCCGGTATCGGACTCGCGTTATCCAGCCGCATGGCTCGCCTCACTAGTTGTTCAGAATGAATTCCGCCTTGTTCACCAGGGACCAGGCAAGATCCTCCAGGCCCTGGTCATGATATTTTTCCAACACTTCGATCCCGGCTTTCTTCTCCTCCGGATTGGGGTAGCGGGAACAGAATGCCAGAAACATCTCCTCTACGATCTCGCCATTCGAAAGCGGCGGATTGTGAGCAAGCAGCTTACCCATCCGGTTCTCCGCCGAAGGCCGGATCCGGCTCTTGACGAACTGGCTGTTCATCAACACCGACGCCTGAACCGTGGATCCACCGGTCTCTTTCTCGCCCTTGTCCCGATTATTCTGCCCAAAAGCGATGAGCAGGTGCTGCATAGGTTTTAACTTCTCACCGGAGAGATCTTCCGGCGAACGGGACTGCATGACCCGGCTGACCTTCCCCGTGGTCCCGGCAATCGGAATTTCTTCGAACACCCCGGTAGCCGATTGAATGGCATCGCATACCTGCTCCGGCGAAAGCCTGCGCACCGTATGGCGCGCGAAGTAAGATCCGTAGCGTTCTTTCCACTCCCCTTCGAAATGCGAGGATAGTTGGTAAGTACTTGAAGTGACGATGGTACGAATCAGGTAGCGCAAATCGTAATGGTGCTCCACGAAGTCTTTGGCTAAAGCATCGAGCAATTCGGGATTGCTGGGCTGGAGCGTCCACGGAGCCGGCGGCGGGTTTTTCGGATCCTGCCGCGCCAGGTCGAAATCGAGCGGCGGATCCACAATCCCGGCGCCCATCAATTCCGCCCAGATCAGGTTCACAATCGTTCTAGGAAACTGCGCATTCGAGGTAATCATGCGGGCATAGGCCGCACGCCAGTTCTGTCCTTGGGCAGGCTGCTCGCCGGTGAGCAGGAAATGCGGGCTGACGTCCGCCGGATACCGCTCCATCCGGACCACGCTCTTCGATTTCAAGTCATATCCCGTCCCGTCGTCCAAAAGCCCGAACTCCTGTCCAATGGAGTAAGGCCGGAAAACTCGGGAACGGCTGAAGAAGCTCGCCTGGCGCCAGAGATCGGTTCGTTTTCGCTGCGCCAGCCACAGATTGATCTTTTCGAGATGCCGTGCGCCATCGTGGCAGGAGATGCACTCCAGATTCACCCCCAGAAACAGCTTCGTGGTCGTAATGGCCATCTCGTCGTAGGAATCTTCGTCGTTGATGCCTTCGAAGTCCTTGACCCCGTCGACATGATCCCGTATCAGAAGATTCGAGGGGCCGTCCCGCCAGTTTGACCTTGTTTTGGCCGTGATCATCTCCTCCACCATCTCGTTGTACGGAAGATTCAGGAGCAGAGAATCGTAGATGTAATCGTGGAACATGTTGCGGCCCATGCCCTGTTGGGCGGTGCCGTTGCGGAACAGCTCGCCGAAGAAGTAGGCCCAGCGATCGATGAAGGGAGTCCGGAGCTTCTCGATCTGGAGGCCGAACTTGGTGGCCATCATCCCGTCGATCAGCTTTTCGCGCTTGGAAGGATCCTGGTCCGCCGTAAACTTGCGGATCGCCTCCGGCTCCGGAAGCCGTCCGGTCAGGTCCAGCGTGATCCGGCGGAGGAACTCCGTGTCGCCTGACAACGGGGCGTGCGGGACGTGGTCCCGCTGCATCTTGCCGAGGACCAGTTCGTCGATATAGTTCCGGCGGACGATATCCGGCGTGCCGCCGAACAGCGGGGACGCGGCCGCCAGGAGCAGGCCCAACACCAGCAGTCTCATTCGGCTTCCCCCTCGATCACGGGCAAGAGCACCCCGGAAGCCGCTCCCGCGCTGTGCTCCAGCCGTTGGTGTGAGACCAGAACACGCTCACCCCAGGGCCCCGCACCGGTATTCGTGTTGCGGTCGTACAACGGAAAACAGCTTCCCGCAACCTCCACTCGCAACCGGTGCCCAGGCAGAACAGCAGCCGCGGCATGGCCCATGTCTACCGAGATTTTATACCGGCGGCCGGGCACCAGGGGGCGAAATTCCAGCGGCGATTCGAAGTAACCGGCGCGCTGAATACCGGTCGCCAGATTCTGCGCGAACCCGTCCGGGCGCACATCGATGAGCTTGACCACCCAATCGGAATCGATGGTGCTCGAGTGGATGTTCAACTCGGCCCTCAGCGGGCCGGCAAAGCGCAGCGGCTTTCTAAGGACCTCGGTCGTATACACCAGCACATCCGGGCGGTCTTCATTGACTCCCTGATCCACCGGGCCCCAGGCCGTTTCGAAGATTGCATGTCCGTTGCCGGCGGGGACCGCGGGCACGGGATTGGCCGGATCGGATTCGAAAACATCCGCGGGCTCCGAACCCGGCTCCTGGCGGCTTAGCCGGCCTCCGCCCTGCCTGGTGTTGGCATTGCCTTGGGAGTGTAGGTAGAACCAGGTGGAAGAAGCGTTCGGAGGCGGCCAATCCGCCGATGCTTTCCATGTGTTGTCACCCATAGAGAAATACCGAACCTGAGGAAAATCTCCAGTGGAGCCCTTCAAGAAACGGTTGAACCAGGAGAGATTTTCCGCGGCCAGATCAAGCCGCGCATTTGGACCGAAGTCTACGTCCCCCACCCGCGTTTTGCCGATCGTGCCGTGGTCCCACGGGCCCAATATCAGTTGTTCTACAGTCCGCGAGCGGAGACGCTGAAAGTTCGCGACGACTTCCCGGGAAAAGAAATCGTAATAGCCGACCACATGCTGCACCGGTATCCGCAGGGACGCCGCGTCTTCAGTCAGATCCAGCCGTTTCCAGAAGCCGTCCGGCCGGTTGTGGGTCAATATGCCCGTGAGCCATGGCATGCGCCAGCCAATAGCGCGATCCATATCGGCTAAGGGCAGGTGCAGCAGGACCCGCGACCAATCCACCATTCCCGCCGGTGGCCCGGCGCGCGGCCGCTCCAGCGACGCGGCAGCTTGAGCGACCAATCCCAGCCTCACCGTGCCGCCCAGGTATACATTGCGATAAAAACTGCTCCAGGTGGCCGTGGGCGCAAGCACTGCGAGCCCGGGAGCATGCTCCGCCGCAGCCTGCCATTGCACAGCGCCTACATAAGAGGCGCCCCACATGCCCACGCGGCCATCCGCCCAGGGCTGCCGCCGGATCCACTCCAGCGTGTCATAGCCGTCTTGCCCCTCGCTGTTATAAGGATAGAAGGAGCCTTCCGATTCATAGCGGCCGCGGGTATCCTGAACCACCACGTGGTAACCGGCCGCGGCATATTTCACGGCAGTTCCCCCGGCTGTCGCTTTGTTGTAAGGCGTACGCATCAGCAGGACCGGGGCCTTCCCGCCGCCTGCCGCGCGATACAGATCTGCCGCCAGATAGACGCCGTCACGCATCGGAATCCGTATCGGTTGGATTGCCGAGGACGAGGATCGCCCCAGATTCTTAGCCGCAAAGGTCACCAGGTTGAGGAACAGGCGATCCGCGGCGGGGTGCCGCCCCAGATTCTCTTCCAGGCGCAGTGTGGACACAATGAATTTGCCTTCGCCCAGCGAATAGATCAGGAGATTCGACCCGGCCCAGTAGCCTTGCCCGCCCGGCCGGCCGAGAGCGAAAGTGGGAATCAGGTTCTCCGCCTTTTCATCGAAATCCGTAACGGAGTCTCGCGCGATGAGGTCGCGATAGAAGAGCAGATCCATGAGAGATCCCGAAGGGAGCCCCTCAAAAATTGCATGTGGTTTCACAATGTCATCCCGCCCCCAAAAGTAGGGCGCAGAATGATCCAATTTGCCCTTTAGCCCTTCGGGCAGGCGCGAGGGCTCCAGCAGAATTGCCACGCTTCCGGCACGCACCTGACGGATCCAGGCATCACTGCTTTCGGCAGCGTCTTTCGCCACCACGATGACATTTCGCTGTTCTCCCCCGCCGGAGGGAAAAGCGCTGACCTTCGCTCCGTGCCCCGCCAGGAATTTTGAACCCGCGCCGCTCGAACCCAGCCAAAGCACGCTGGCATTCGCCGCCGGGAGAAGATCCCGGTCGCCCAGAAGGATCGTCTCACGAGCCGTCGCGGCAGCGCCGTGCTCTATGGATACTTCCACCGTATACCGCCCTGCCGGCCCCGCCAGCTTCACGGCCTCATCAAAAGCGGGAAAAACCATGGCAGGCTCCGGCTTACTCTGCGGATCGGGAATGGTGATCTCGGAACGTTTCTCGTAGGCCACGCCCGCTGGCCCGAGCACGCGGAGACGCACCGGATACGTTCCCGCCCGGAGCGCGTCCTCGTTCGCTAACACCGCTTCCACCCGAACAGTTCCTCCGCGATAGGCATGTACCGGATCGGCAAACAGGCACCACTTTACCGGTGCGAAGCCTTCCGTCATGGCGTCCACAATCCCGGGCTTCAGTTCCCGGAACGTGGTCATCAACCCCTCGCCCTCGATGGCCTGATCGCTCAAACCGGTCAGGCTATATCCGGCAAGGTGGGGGTTGGAGCGGATAGCATTGAGGGCGAGACGCCGCTGCTCAGTTTGCAGGCGTTGGCCGGCGCTGATCATCTCGGAAGGAGAAGCGAAGACGGTCTCCAGCCCCCAACGTTTCCAGTCTCTCTCGAACTGCTGAGACATGGCCCGATAGAACCGGAAATCATCGAGGTCCTCGCTGGCGCCGTTCTGTTCCATCAGGCGCACGATGCGGATCGGATCGATCTGGCTGCCATTTCCGTATTCCGAGACGAACACGTTCTTCATGCCGGTTCCCGCGGTGCGAAAGAACTGGAGGTCTTCCGCTCGCCACGGCCTCGGTACGTACATGTGAGCATCGCCGGCGCCCTGGGTATATCCGCCCGGATGTTTCTGCTCCACCGGGGCGGCCCCCGCGGCCTCGGCTCCCAACGCGGGAAGCCACTCCGTTGTATTCGGATTGGAGATGGAACCGATGGACCATTGGCCGTCCCAGCGGCCGCTGCTCAGCAGCACCATCCGCGACGGATCGGCCTTCCGGATCAGCGGCAGCATCTCCACTGCGTGGCGGAAGACCGGATTCGCCACCGTCTCATTGAGCAGCCCCCAAATCACCAGCGAGGGATGATTGCGGTCCCGCAGGATCATCTCCTGAACCGCGCTGTCGAAGCGCCTCTTCATGTCGGGTGAATCTCTCCAGCGCCACGATGCGTAACTTTCCTCATACACCATCAGCCCGAGCTCATCACAAAGATCGAGTTGCGAGGGAAACATGGTGCGCCCCAGCCACCGCACCATGTTGAATCCCATCGCTTTTACGTAGATCAGTTCGCGCCTGAGTAGCTCCGGGTCCGCCGGCACGTGCTGTCCGATCGGGAAGTGCCCCACCGAGTGCGTGCCCTTGAGGAAAATGCGCCGGCCGTTGAGACGGAAATAGCCGTCGCGAAATACGAAGTCGCGGAACCCCGTACGCGTCGATTCTGTATCCGATGTGCCGGCAGTTTCCAGGCGGGCGGTGACGCGGTAAAGATACGGATCGTCCGGGCTCCAGGAATGTGCCTCGGCGAGCATCGCTTCCACCTCAAATTCGCCGCCGCTTGGCGCCACGTTCACGGCCTGCGATTTCCGCTGGATCACGGCCCCGCCGGCCGCCGGCGCAATCTCGATCAACAGCCGCCCGCTTACCTCCTGCCTGGTATCGTTGGACACGCGCACCCTCGCGACTACCTTCTGTGCCTCTCGCTCGGCATTCACCTGCAGGTCGCCGATGCGCACCGCCGGGACGCGTAACAGATCCACGGATTGCCACAGCCCTCCCGGATTCCAAAAGTTGCCCACCGTCATCGGCGCATTCTTGATGCCATGCGGAGTCTCCTCCAGCACCATGCCGTCGATGCGCTGCTGTCCCGGGTTCAGCAGCCGCACGGTGAGACGGTTTGGCGCGCCTGGTTTTGCGATTCGCGTGATGTCGAAGGAAAACGGTGTCTCGCCCCCTTCATGGGCGCCCAGGTACTCGCCGTTCAGCCACGCCTCCGCCAAATAGTCGGCTGCGTGGAATCGCAGCCTCAGCCGTTCCTTGGGCTGAATTCGCGGTACTTCAAAAACCTTGGCATACCAGACGACACCGTCGTATCCGGGAAAAGTCTGCTCCAGGATGTCCGGTACGCGGCAGTCACGCGCGCCCGGCAGCACGGGCGCGGAGTACCACCTGGCCTGTTTGCCCGCATTCGCCGGGTCTTTGGCAATCTTCCAAGGACCGTCCAGGCTCCGCACTT
>CAZMRK010000676.1:0-6495 GCA_964568355.1 uncultured Solibacteraceae bacterium
TCTACTCGAAAACTTTCTCTACCGGAATGATTTCCACGTCTTGCGGCCGGAGCCCGATCTTCCACTTTTCGACGATCTTGTCTTCCTCCAGGATGTCGGCCGGCTTGGGCGAATTGTAGGTCATGGGGGAAGCCGCGTCGCTGGCCAGCGAATCGCGGAGCGCCTGTGCATTCTTCGAAACCGCGACGATCTGCAGACGGTCGGCGCGCAGATGCTTGCGGATGGCGCGGTTTACGTCCTCGCGGGTCAGCTTGGCCAGGGCGGTCTTCACGTAGGTGTTGTAGTCCGGAATACCGTAGTACAGGCTGTCGATGGCGTAGCCCAGCTCTGCGCGCTTGGTCTTGGTGAGCAGGTTGACATATTTCGAAAGAAATTCCCGCGTGCGTTCAAAGTCTTCCTGGGAGATGCCCTCCGTAACCAGGCGGTTCAACTCGTAGAGGGCGAGGCGTAGGGCGAACTTGGCCGTCGGAGGCTGAACGGGACGGATCCAGATCTGGAAGATCTGACGTCGGCGCGCCAGGTTGGGGCTGGGTTCGAACTGGAACATGCCGCGCGGGAAGTATTCGATGTATGCGTAGTCGCCATAGTTCAGGCCGCGCAGTTCCCGCATCCGCTGAAATAGCCGCCCGCCGCTCTCACGATGCTGGCCGAAGTAGGATTGCATGAGCAGCAGGGCGGGGTAGTCCGGATCGCCGCGCTTCACATCGATGGGATAGCCGATGGAAAAGGCGACGGAGCGCGTATCTTTCTCGACGATTGCAACGCGCGAGTGTTCGATCGGTTGCGGCGTGGGCAGTTCGAGCCTGGCGGTGCCGTGCGGCAGCCTGCCAAAATCCCGCTTCACGCGGGCCAGGAAGTCGGGAGGGTAGCCACCGGCGATGCCCAGGACCAGATTCTCCTGAGTGTAGTGCCGCGCATAGAATTGCTTCAGGTCGGCGGGAGTCATTTTTTGCAGCGCGGAGGCGGCACCCGCGTTGTGATGTCCGTAGGGCGAACCCCGGTACAAAAGGTTGTACAGGATCTCCTTTCCCAACTCCTCGTCATTGTTGCCGCGCAGGCTGATCCGCAGGAAATTGACGTTGTTGTCGCGGATGCGCTCGAAGTCGTCCTGGCGCCAGCCCGGGTCGAGGAGCATATCGCGGAGCAGATTGTAATACGCCTCCAGGTTGTCTACGTGTGTCTGCCCGGAGAAAGTGGTCATCTCCTTGTCCACCTGGCTGGAGACGGAGGCTGCCAGCGGGAACATGGCGTCCACGATCTGCTTATAGGTGAGCTTCCGTGTCCCTCCCTCGGCCAGCATGTCGGCGGTGAAGTTGGCAAGTCCCGGTTTGCCGGCTGGATCGAAAGCCGATCCGGTCCGAAACACCAGGCGGAACGTCACCAGGGCGGAGCGGCTGGGCAGCGCCACCACCTGGATTTCGGCCAGCGCCGAGGAAGCAGCCAGCAGGCAGACGATCAGGCGAATCACTTCGCACCTCCGGCGGTGGGACCGGTCAGACTCACCGTGGTCCGGCTGTTGTCGGTGAGATATTGCCGGGCCACTCGCTGGATGTCCTGAGGCGTCAGTTGGGCATACATGGCGTAGAGCCGCTCGATGGTATCCGGGGTACGGCGCAGCGCCACATAGTGGGCTGCCGTGCCGGCGACGGTTTCGCTATTGTCCAGGCGCAGGCTGAAGCTGTAGCGCAGATGCTTCTTGACGGCTTCGAGCCGCTCGCTGGGAACCGCCTGATCGCGATACCGGCGAACCGTATCCAGCACCTGGCCGCGGACATACTCCAGATCTCCCGGCTTTTTGATTCGCGCCAGTATGCTGAACAGATTGGGATCGACGTGATCCCCGTTCTCGGCGGCTAAGGTGTCCACTTTCTGCTCCTGGATGACCAGCTTTTGATAGAGATCCGAGCTCTCCGAAAAACTCAGGTAGGAGAGCGCGTCGAGCGCGGCCATATCCTTGGAGGTATCGCTATAGGCCGGCCCATGGTAGGCGATCACCAGCCATGGCAGCGTGGGCGCGGGCCACTCCAGGCGCCGGTCGCGCGGCCCCTGCTGGGGCGGTTCCACCGGGATCGAGGCTTTCCAGGAGCCGCGCTTCCAGGCCCCCCAATAGCGATCCACCAGGCGGCGTACCGCGCCGGGTTCCACGTCGCCCGCTACGATCAGCGTGGTGTATTCGGGGCGGTAGTAGCGATCGAAGAACTGCAGGCTGTAGTCGTACTGATTGGGCATGTCCTGGATGTCTTTCAGGAAGCCCATGGTGGTGTGACGGTACGTGTGCCGCTCGAAGGCCGTCTCCTGCAGCGTTTCGAAGATCTTTTGGAGCGGATCGGCGCTGTTCTTGTTGTACTCGCCCAGAACAGCCAGCGTTTCAGTCTTGAACTCTGCCGCGGAGTACTTGAGATTCTGGAAGCGGTCGGCTTCCATGGCCAGGATGGTTTCCAGGTCCTCTTTGGAGAAGGTGGTGTGATAGGCCGTGTAGTCGTCCGTGGTGTAGGCATTCGAGGCCGCACCCGCGCGGTTGAGCACGGCCTGGTACCGGGCGGCCGGGTACTTCTCGGTGCCCTTGAACATGACGTGCTCGAACAGGTGAGCGAAGCCGGTTTTGCCGGGCTCCACCTCATTGCGGGAGCCGGCCTGCACCACGATATAGAGGGCCACAATGTTGGGATAATCGGTCGGAATCGTCACCAGCCGCAGACCGTTGGGAAGGTCCTGCTGGGTGTAGGGAAACGGGAAGACTCCGGCCGTCGGATTCGCCGCAAAAGCGATCGCGGCCAGGCAAAAGAGCCAGGCAATTCTACGAGCCATTGGTTCCATCTTATCTTCTCGCGGTACTTCGTTATGATCGAAGTTGCTCTCCATGAAGCGCCGGTTTGAGGAACTCGTTCTACTTCTGATCTGTGCGGCCCTGCTGGCCGTCCAGTTGCTGATTCCGCCTTTTATCGGCATCGCCAACAATGGCGATTTTCCCAAGGTGGCCGGCCGGCTCTCGCTTGGCCCGCGGGTGGAGGGGCAGAACTTCCTCTACTTCGTGCCGGACTATGTGCGCGCGGAACGCTACCACTGGGAAAGCGAGGTTCTCTCCTCGGATCTGGCACCGGCCTGGCTGGCGGTCCAGATTCACGACTTGTTCCGCTCCGGCAACGGGTTCGATATCCGATGGCTGGGCGCCGTCGATTGTGCCCTGTTTCTGGCGGCCTTCTATGGCCTGCTGGTGGTGCTGCGACCGGAGTCCTCCCTGGTGCGCTGGGTGGTAGCCGGCGCTGCGCTGCTGATCTTCACCGACGTCTGCTACTCGGCCTATCTCAACTCCTTCTATTCCGATGCGGCCGGCCTGCTGGGCCTGCTGCTGGCCACCGTAGCGGCCGTGCGCCTGGCCACGCTGGAGCCGCCGCGCAGCTACCTGGTCCTGCTGTTCGGCCTGGCGGCGCTGTTCTGGATTACCTCGAAATCGCAGCACGGCATGTGGGGGTTCCTTCCGGCGGCTTTTCTCTTCTTCCTGAGCCGCCGCTGGCCCGCGCGGCGCGCGCGCCTGCTGGCACAATCGGTGGTGGCGGTGCTGCTGATGGCGACCGTCGCGGTGGTGGCGATCACTCCGAAGAATTACAAGACGCAGCCGCTCTTCAATCTGATCTTTTTCGACCTGGCGATGCGCTCCGCCGCGCCGCTGGCGGATCTCCGCGAACTGGGTCTCGGCCCAGGCGATCTCCGTCTCATCGGGTTGAATGCGTTTTCGCCGGGGAGCCCGGGAGACGATCCGCAATTTCTGGCGGAATTTCAGCAGCGCACCAGCTACGGGCGCCTGGCACGATTCTACCTGGCGCATCCCGGCCGTGCCCTCGACAAATTGAAACGGGACCTGGAAACCAACACGTTCCAGATGCGTCCCCAGAATCTTTCCAATTTCCGCCAGCAGGACGGCCATCCGCCGGGCGCGCAGACCACACGCTTTGCGCTCTGGAGCGATCTCCGCAGCCGGCTATACCTGCTTTGGCCTTATTACGTGGTGCTGTTGCATCTCTCGATCGCGGCTGGCGCGATCTGGCTGATCCGCCGGAAGGGAGGAACCGCGGCCCGCGTCGCCTGGATCACGCTGGGGCTGATCGCCATCACCTGGGGAGAGTTCGCCGTAGCTTCACTGGCGGATGCCTGCGAGACCTACCGGCACCTGTTCCTATTTCACGCTTTAACCGACCTGACCATCTGCCTGGCGCTGGCGGGGATACTGACACAGAAAAGCAACCGCCGATACACGCAGATGCACGCAGATAAAAAACAAAATCTTTAATGTTGTTTCTTTTTATCTGCGTGCATCCGCGTGCATCGGCGGTTGCCTTGTCTTTCGTTTTTACCTCACCGCGTAGGAGCTGAGTACCTTCATGTAGTTCGCGCGTTCGAAGGCGGTCGGCTGCGGCACGGCATTGCGGCTCATGCTGCCTTGCATCTGGCGGATGGAATCGTATTCGTGCTCTCCCATCCAGATGAGCAGTTCGGTCAGCATGGTTTCCAGGTAGCTGATGCCGCGTTTGAGCAGGGCGGAGGTCATCATGGCGACCTTGGCGCCTGCCATCATGGCTTTGACCACGTCGGTCGCGGTATGGCAACCGCCGGTCAGCGCCAGGTCGGGGCGGATGTTGCCGTACAGCACGGCGATCCAGTGCAGGCGGAGCAGCAGTTCATGCTGGCTGCTAAGGATCAGGTTGGGCACCACCTCCAGCGCTTCCAGATCGAAATCCGGCTGATAGAAGCGGTTGAAGAGGACCAGGGCGCCGGCGCCGGCGGCATCCAGGCGCTTGGCCATGTTGGCGGTCGAGCTGAAATAGGGGCCCAGCTTGACGGCCACCGGAAGGCGGACGCTACCGGCCACCTCCCGCACCAGGCTGATATATTGCTGCTCCACCGCTTCCCCGGTCAGATCCGGATCCACGGGCACATAGTAGATGTTCAGCTCCAGCGCGTCCGCGCCGGCCTGTTCCATCTCCTTGGCATAGGACAGCCAGCCGCCGATCGAAACACCGTTGAGGCTGGCAATTACCGGAATGCGGACCGCCTCTTTGGCCTTGCGGATCAGCTCCAGGTATTTTTGGGGGCCAAGATTACGGCCGGGGATCTCAGGCAGATGGCTGGTGGCCTCGGCCGAGATCTCCGAGCTTTGGCTGAGATAGTGGTCCAGTTGCTGGCTCTCGATATCAATCTGCTCTTCAAACAACGAGGGCAGCACGACTGCCGCGGCGCCTGCATCCTCCATTCGCCGGATATTGGCGACCTCCTCGCACAAGGGAGAGGCCGAGGCCACCAGTGGGTTCTTCAGCTTCAACCCCAGATACGTTGTGGAAAGATCAATCGTCTTGGACAAGTCGATCATGAGTTGCCCCCTTTCTCAGCTCCGTTCATGGACATGTGCGCCATGTGCTCGTAGAGCTTCCAGCGGCTCCTGACATCTTCCTCGGCCAGGGTAAGGAGATGCGCGGCCTCTTCCGGATTGCTCTTGACCAGCATGGTGTAGCGTGTCTCATTGTAAATGTAGTTCTTGAGCGGCAGGGTGGGAGTGCGAGAATCCAGTTGGAACGGATTCTTGCCCTCGGCCACCAGCCGCGGGTTGTAGCGGAATAGCGGCCAGTAGCCGGAGTTCACCGCCGCCTTCTGCTGCTCCATGCCGAACGACAGATCGTAGCCGTGCGCGATGCAGTGGCTGTAGGCAATGATCAGGGACGGTCCGTCGTAGGACTCCGCCTCCAGGAAGGCCTTCACCGTCTGCATATCGCTCGATCCCATGGCGACGCGGGCCACGTATACGCTGCCATAGTTGACCGCCATCATTGCCAGGTCCTTCTTAGCCATCTGCTTGCCGCCGGCGGCAAACTTGGCGACCGCGCCGCGAGGCGTGGACTTGGACATCTGGCCGCCGGTGTTGGAGTAAACCTCGGTGTCGAGCACCAGCACGTTGACGTTGCGGCCGGATGCCAGTACCTGGTCGAGCCCGCCGTAGCCGATATCGTAGGCCCACCCGTCGCCGCCCAGGATCCACACGCTCTTCTTGACCAGGGCATCGGCCAGGCTGAGCAGATCGCGGGCCTCGGAGGTGTGCAGGCCCTCCAACCGCTGTTTGAGCAGCTTGACGCGCTCACGCTGCTCGGCGATACCGGTTTCGGTGGTCTGGTCGGCTTCGATCAGGCCCTTGACCAGGTCATCGCCGATTGTGGAGCTGAGCCGCAGCACCAGCTCGCGCGCGTATTCATTCTGCTTATCCACGGCCAGGCGCATCCCCAGCCCAAACTCGGCGTTGTCTTCAAACAGCGAGTTCGACCAGGAAGGCCCGCGGCCGTTAGCGTCGGTGCAGTAAGGAGTGGTCGGCAGATTGCCGCCGTAGATCGAGGAGCAGCCTGTGGCGTTCCCGATCAAAGCCCGGTCGCCAAACAACTGGGTCATGAGCTTGATATAGGGAGTCTCGCCGCATCCGGCGCAAGCGCCGGAGAACTCGAACAACGGCTGCAG
>CAZMRK010000677.1:0-3448 GCA_964568355.1 uncultured Solibacteraceae bacterium
ATCGGCGGTGAGATCGCCGCGCCAGAAGCCCGCCGGATCCTGGAGACGCACCAGGGCATCGGCCGCAACTTCGGCGGACTCCTTTGCGGCCCGGCCAAGCTGGTGGAGTTCGGCCTGCGCCAGGGCCAGGCTTTCCGCTGCCTGGCTGGCGCGCGCGGGCCGAATCAGTTCGATTTCTTCTCTCATTTCCTTGTTCTTCTCCGTGGAAGCCAGGATGCGATGCACCACTCCTTCTCGTTTCTCGGGGGAGAGCGTAATCAGCCCGAGCTCTTCGCACAACACCAGGCCTTCGGCCGCCAGCAGGGCCACCACCGCGCCCACCGGATCGGCGGCATCGCGCTCGATCAGGCGCTGGCGCTGGCGGTAATGCTCGCGCAAGGGATCCAGCAGCTTGGGCTTGTTTCCCAAGGCGGCCATCAGGGCGGCTAAAAGCTGGCCTCCTCCCTCGGAGGCGACCTCGCTCGAAAGCAATGCCCGGACGCCGCGCTGCGGGGTACTTTCCCACTCGCTGCGATCACGCTCGAGCCGCTGGACGAGGCGATCGATGAAGGCCTCGATAAGCTGCTCCTTGCTGGCGAAGTGGTAAAGCAGACCGCCTTTACTCAGGCCGGCTTCGCGCGCAACCCGTTCCAGGGTCAGCGCCTGGACCCCTTCCTGCGCAATTAAGTGCTGTGCGGTCTCAAGGATAGAGGTGCGGGTCGCGGATGGTTCAGGAGGCACCGTCCCTAGTATACCGTCCGGACGGTACAAAGAGCCAGCGCCGCCACTGCATTGATTTTCCTGCCCCGACCTCCCCACAATTGAAGCGTGCGCTTCGAGATCTTCCACACCGAAGCACGAGGCATCCTCAGCCGGACTTCCGGATTCCTTGCCCAGGCCGGCTTTACCCATTCGCTCTCGCCTGCCCGCAACTGTACTTACGGCTGTACCTATTGTTACGTTCCCACCATGGGTATTTATGGCGGGCTGCAGCCGGCCGATTGGGAGCATTGGGGCCGCTTCACCACCTTCAAGTCCAACGCGCCGGAGCTGCTGCGGCGGTCGCTGCGCCCGTCCCAGATCATCTACTGCTCGCCCCTGGTCGATCCCTACCAGCCGGCCGAGGAGAGCGAAGCGCTCATGCCGCGCATTCTGGATGCGCTGGCCGAGCGGCCGCCGCGCGTCCTGGTATTGCAGACGCGCGGCCCGCTGATCCTGCGGGACCTGGATCGCCTGCAAAGGCTCGCCCGCCGCACCGTGCTGCGGGTCAGCTTCTCGGTGACCACCAATCGCGAAGAGGTCCGGCGGCTCTATGAACCCTGGTGCGCTCCCATCGCCGAGCGCTGGCAGGTGTTGCGCGCGCTGGGCGGGGCGGGCATCGCCGCGTACGCCACACTGGCTCCGGTGCTGCCGTGCGATCCGGAAGAGCTGGTCGACCTGGCCATCGCCGCCACCGGCCGCGACCTCATCGCCGATCCGTTTCACACCCGCGCCGTGAAGGCCTGGGGCGCCACCACCCGGGAAGCAGGCTGGCGCGTGAGCCGGGCGCGCGGTCTGGATGCCTGGCATGATCCGCAGTATCAGAATGAAATCGTGCATCGCATGAAATGCCGTGCCGAGGCTGCCGGCCGGCGGCTGGCGATTGGCCCAGAGGCATTCGCCTGGCTGGCCGAAATTCCTGCCGGAGGTTGTTTATGGACGTGACCGCGATCCTGGAACGCCTGGAGATCGAGCCGGTTCATTCCGGCGTCTGCGGCCTGGACTGGCTGCGCCGGCCTTCGGGCGGCGAGCTCTCGTCGCACAGCCCGCGCGACGGGCAGGTTCTGGCGCGGGTGGCGATGGCGGGACAGGCCGACTACGAGGCTGTGGCCGCGGCGGCGGTCGAGACGTTTTCGCGCTGGCGCCAGCTTCCGGCGCCCAAGCGCGGCGAGATCGTGCGCGAAATCGGCGACGAGCTGCGGCGGCACAAGGACGATCTGGGCGCGCTGGTCTCGCTCGAAATGGGCAAGATTCTGGCCGAAGGGCGCGGCGAAGTGCAGGAGATGATCGATATCGCCGATTTCGCCGTGGGACTTTCGCGCCAGCTCTATGGGCTTACCATGCATAGCGAACGGCCCGGCCACCGGATGTACGAACAGTGGCATCCGCTGGGAACCGCGGGCGTCATCAGCGCGTTCAATTTTCCGGTGGCGGTGTGGTCGTGGAACGCGATGATCGCCGCGGTCTGCGGCGATTGCGTGCTCTGGAAGCCGTCGTCGGAGACGCCGCTTACCGCCATTGCCGTGCAGAAGATCTGCCAGCGCGTTTTTGCGCGTCATGGGTGGAGCGGCGTCTTCACGCTGGTGATCGGCCGGGGCAGCGAAGTGGGCGAGCCGATGATCGCCGACCGGCGCCTGCCCCTGGTGAGCTTCACCGGATCCACCGCGGTGGGGCGCCATGTGGCCCAGGTGGTGGCCCCGCGGCTGGGCCGAACCATTCTGGAACTGGGCGGCAACAACGGCATCCTCGTCATGGACGACGCCGATCTCGACCTGGCGCTGCGCGCGGTGTTGTTCGGCGCGGTGGGAACCGCGGGACAGCGCTGCACCAGCACGCGCCGCCTGCTGCTGCAGCGCGGCATTGCCGGCAAGTTCCGCGACGCTCTGGTCGAAGCCTACCGCCAGGTGCGCATCGGAGACCCGCTCGATCCGGCCACGCTGATGGGTCCGCTCATCAACCGCCGCGCGGTCGAGGAGATGCTGGCGGGTCTGGAGACGGTGAAACGGCAAGGCGGGCGGATTCTCTTCGGAGGCAAGGCTCTGGAGGGATGCTATGTCGAGCCGACCCTGGTCGAGGCGCGCGGGAATATGCCGGTAGTTGAGGAAGAGCTTTTCGCGCCGGTCCTCTATCTGATGGAGTTCGACACGTTGGAACAGGCCATCGCCCTGCACAATCAGGTGCCGCAGGGGCTCTCTTCGGCCATCTTCACCAACAGCCTGGTCGCCTCGGAGAGCTTTTTGAGCGCCGCGGGCAGCGATTGCGGGATCGCCAACGTGAACATAGGGACCAGCGGCGCGGAGATCGGAGGCGCGTTCGGAGGAGAAAAAGATACCGGCGGCGGGCGGGAGTCCGGCAGCGATTCGTGGAAAGCCTACATGCGCCGCCAGACCAACACCATAAACTGGTCCGGCGAGCTTCCCCTGGCGCAAGGCATCACGTTTTCCATCCCGCGCCGGAGCAGCACCGAACCGCGCGCGTAAGCCAGCGGATGAACCGTCCGCGCCGGCGATATACTGGGTCCAAAGACCTTTCTGCCGGTGCACGGCCGGCTGAAATCCAGTTACATCGCATTGGTCATGATCTACACCGCATACGAAATGATCCAGGACTGCCGGGCGGACAAGCCGCAAGGCTGGCGCTACTTTGTGACGCAATATGTGCCGGTGATGCAGAAGCTGCTGGCGCATTATTTTCCGGAACGCGCCGCCGA
>CAZMRK010000678.1:0-4863 GCA_964568355.1 uncultured Solibacteraceae bacterium
GCGCCGCGGCCGAAGTGATGTTTGCTTTGAGCAGTGCCGGCCCCAACGTGGTAAGGTACTTCGGGTCCAACTGGTTGATGTCTGCCAGCCCCGATATCAGGTGCGTCCCCTTGGTGCCGGTATATCCGGCGGAAAGCACGATGTGTCCCGGAAGTTCCTGCTGAATATCGAAATTCCAACTGTAAAACTCCGGAGGACGTCCCGCCACCTTCGGATCCCAATACGCGAGGGTGGATTGATTGTTGGCCACCTCGGGTTGCAGGAACGGCGGCTGTTGCCAGGCGGGCAGACCTTTGTCCAGCATGGTCGGAAAATCGTTCACGTCCAGGTCGGAAGAACTCCACGAGAAAGCACCGATAAACCCGTCGTAGTGGGTGCTGCCCCCCGTGGTCTTCACGGCTTCAAAAAATCGCCCGCCGGATACCCGCAGCACCGTGCGGGGACCCAAAGCATAAGCAGCGCCGATACGCGGTGAAAAAGCCCAACTCCACCCGTCGAACGGGCTGTTCCCGCCCGTGCGCCCAGCCCCGGTGCCGGTGAAGACCAACGCGCCGGGAATGCCCCCTGCGCCAGGGTTCGGCACGGTCGGATCAAAATTGGAGAATCCGGGGTCTTGCCCCGCCACCTGCGCTCCGCCAACCACGGGGAAGGTGTACTCATACCGCAATCCCAGGTTGAGCGTCAGACGCGAACTGACCTTCCAGTCGTCTTGAAGAAAACCTCCCGTGTACTTCCAAATCTGGCGCACGTCGCGCGGAGTCTCCAGACTTGCGTTGTTTACATAGCCCAGGAGGAACGAAGCAAAGGCATTGCCTGTCCTCATCGACTGGTCTCCGGGTATCGCTGTTGCCAGGTTCGAAAACCCGAAAGAACCGTTATTGGCATGTTGCCCACCCCCATCCCAGCGGTTTCGAGAGAGAAAGACCCCGAACTTAATGGTGTGTGGACCAGCCACAATCGAGAGATCGTCTGCAACGTTGACGTCCCTGCCGCGGTCGAAACCAAACTGTGCCGCCCCCCAGGTGGTGTATTCTGTCATGGCGATCGGCGGAAGGCCGCGATCGGTTCCAGTTGTGTTCTGGATGCCCAGTTTCTCGGCCCAATGCGCATTTGGATCCACCGAACTCCAGGCGGTGTCGGTGCCGTTTTCCCACTGGAGACCGAAACGGAGGCTGTTCAAGATGCGCGCGGTGATGGTCCGGTTCCACGTAAACCGCATCGACCAGTTGTTCTTGGCATGCTCGCCGTCGCCTGTAAACGGAGCAGGCAGGCCAGGCCCGATCCCGTTCAGGGGCAGGTCCAGGGACTGCGCTTTTACATACAGGAACGAAAGCGAATCTTTGGACGTTAACCGGTGGTCGATTCGTGCGCTGCCCTTGTCCCACGGTTGCACGCGCGACCCCGACTGAAGAAAATAGTTCTGCCGCGGCCCAGGCCGGTTGGGAACCATCTCCTGTGGGCGGATGTTCAGATAATTTTGCGCCACCTGGCTGAATCGTGTGGTCGGAATCTGATTACCCGGGAACGGATCCCGCACAAACCCCGACCCGTCGGCATTCGGGCGGGTCGTGGCCGGATCGTAAATCTGAATCGGCGCGCCGGCGCTGGTCACCCAGCCGCGAAAATCCCCCTGGTACATCTCGGGAAGGGGAATGGTGTAAAACGCCGGCGAATTCCCGGCCCGGTTCCGGAAACCTTCGTACCCGACGAAAAAGAAGGTCCGGTCTTTCCCGTTGTAAAGCTTCGGAATGAATACCGGACCGCCGCCGGTAGCCCCGAAATCATGCTGCTTTAGCACAGGCGTGCTCTGCGCGAAGAAGCCGCGTGCATCCATGGCGTTGTTGCGCAGGAACTCAAACGCGTTGCCGTGCATCTGGTTGCTGCCCGATTTGGTCGCATAGCTGATCATGCCCATCGCGCGGCCGTACTCGGCTTTCATGCCGGAGGATTCCACGTTGAATTCGCTGATCGCGTCCACCGGCACCGAACTGATCGGCGCGCGCTGCGCCTGGTAGTTGTAAGATGCCGAGGCCTGCGAGACGCCATCCATCATCATGTCCCAGCCGCCGCCCTGCCCGCCGCCGATTCGATAGTTGTTGGCGCTCTTCGCCTCCGGAGCGACCATCGCCAGATTAAAAACGTTCCGCATCTGTCCGGCTACCACCAACGGCAGGTCATCGACCAGCTTATTGCTCAAGTTCGTCCCCACCCGTGTACTCTCGGTCTCCAGGGCAGTGGCCCGCGCTGCCACCTGGACACTCTCCGTGACGGCTCCGATTTCCATCGCCAGATCCAGCCGGATCGTGGAGCCTGCCGTAACGAGCAGGTTCTCCTGCTGCGCCTGCTTGAAGCCTGTCGCCTCCACCGTGACCCGATAGACGCCGATGGGCAGCGCCGGCAGCGTATAGTTACCGCTGGCAGTCGATGCGGTCGATGTGCCGACATTCGTATTCAGGTGAATGGCGGTGATCCTGGCGTCCGGCACGGGCGCCCCGGACGGATCTGTAATGACTCCGGTAATCACCCCGCGATCGAGTTGGGCAAATCCGGATGAGACTGCGGCCATCCACAAGGGTATCCACGCGATCTTGCGAGGACTCAGCATTCTTTCTCTCCTCGTTACGGCAGCCTGTAGCTACAAGCCGCAGGCGGTCCCCCAATCTATCGAAAGAGTGTTACGCGATTATGTCAGGTATCTCGCTGTGGCAACGCGAATTTGCAGCAGTCCCGTGTCCTTGATAAACTTGAAAAGATCCCTCCTGCGGTGGCATTAGCTCAGCTGGTAGAGCATCGGATTGTGGTTCCGAGGGTCGTGGGTTCAAATCCCACATGCCACCCCATCGAGCAAAAACCCCAGAGCGCCCTTCCAGCCGCCATCACCGGACTCCTTCCACCAGAAAATCGAACCATTCGCCGTAGCGATGCCCGTCGAGCGTGACGTCCAGCGCAACCATGTTCACTCCCGGCGCGACGGAATCCCGCGCCGCGACTCGCACGGCAAAGGTCCGCTGCGTGCCCGCCGGCACTTCTCCATCCAGCACCGCGGGCTCGGCCGCAATGCCGGGCGGCGTATGGATTTCGATATGGTGTTTCTGCGTTCGCTCACGATCGTTGCGGACGTGCAGCATAACCGTCTCCGAGCGAGCCGGCGTTAGCGCCACGCGATACGGCTCGGCGCGAACCCAGTACGGATCGAACCAGTAGCGATAGTCCTCATCCGTGCTGAGCGATCGCATCGCCTCGCGCAAGCGGTACGCCCACTGCCGGTAGCGTTCGATCAGGCCGGCGGGGCGGTCCATCACCCAGGAGTGGCCTCCCAAAAGCAGATCGGGCTGCAGCCGCCGAAGGAACTCCGCGCCGTAGATGTATCCTGTCTCGAGAATCGCGGCGTTGCGAGCGACCACCGCTTCATGCCCGTTCTGGTCCGGATCGCCGGGAGCGCCGAAAATGTTGTCGCCGGTGAACGCAACCCGCTTGCCGTCAATCTCGCCGCTCAGGCAAAGAGCGAACTCCGTCTGCCCCGGCATCCAGTCCACCTTGAGCCGGTAACCCTCCCATTCGAAGCTCTCGCCGGGCTTGAACGCGCGGTCGATCCGCACCGAATCCAGCTTCGGGCCGTAAGATTCCACCATCGCGGAATAATCGAAGCGCGTCGGATGTTCGAATTTGTCCACCATGTTTTCGAGCACCCATACCTGCGCGCCCCACTTCTCGCGCAGATGGGGCGCATTCAGAATATGGTCGCCATGCATGTGCGTCACGATGCAGGCGTCCACCTGCTTCAATCCCAGCCGCTCGCGCATGCGCTCCAGGATCCGGTCGAGGAACCCGTTATCGATCAGCCCGCAATCCACGGCCAGAGCATGGCCGCTGTCGGCCACCAGCAGGTGCAGGTTGGGCCAATAGTTCGGACCCTTCAACTTATAGAGGTGCGGCGAGACCTGCCAGAGGTGCGGGACCGCCGTCGGCTTCGACACCGGATCCTGGTCCGCCGCGGCGAACGTGAATATCTTGTACCCGCGCAGCAGGAGCCCGATGAGCGACCGCAGTTTCTTCTGGTATTCCCGCAGTTGCTCCGTCGGATTGCGAACGATCGGGCCATGCGAAGGCAGAAGCACGCTTGGCCCCCAGCTCTCGATCAGCGACGCGGAATCGTGCAGCGCATAGAAGCCCGCTCCGAAGCCGTAGTCCCACTCCGTATCGAACCAGGTATGCATTCGGGCGCCGTCCAGCATGACGTCGCCCGAGAACACGGCCCACCCGTCCGGCGCCTTCAGAAAGTACGACATCGAGCCCGGGCTGTTGCCCTTAGTCTCGACGCACCGGATCTCGTGGCCATGCCACTGGAAGTCGTCCATTCGCGCAAATCCGCGGGTGACCGGAATCGGCTGAATCGGAGGACGCACGAAGCTGGCGCCGTGGACCGTGAAGCGATCCTCCAGGGCGGGCCGCATTTTGCGGAACGATGCCGGCTGCTCGAACAGCGCGCGCTCCGCCTGCGGTGCGCCGATGCTGGCCCCGCGTCCCTTCAGCCGCGGATACCCCTGGTTCTGCTCCCGGTGATGATGCGTGAACAGCACCCATTCCACCTGCCGCACGCCGATCTCCGGCAGGTGATCCAGCACGCTGCCGTCGCCCAGGTCGACGAGCAGCGCCCTATCGCCGTCCCGGAGCACGTACACATTCGTGGCGTCCGTCCACAGGTATAGACTCCTGGTTTCCGCGCCGAAAGAGAAAATCCTGCGGAATCCCCCGGTGTCCTGCGCCTGTGCCAGCCCGCAGGTCAGCCAGAGTAGAATGCAAACTCCAGTCCTCATCATCGGTCTATTGTTCTACAACGTGAGCTGGAACACGAACGCATCC
>CAZMRK010000679.1:0-2506 GCA_964568355.1 uncultured Solibacteraceae bacterium
GGGTTGTAGAGAATGCGGCGGCGATCCTCGCGCGCAACGGCCGGGCGCGGCCTACAGACCGGCTTTCCGCCACAATTCTTCCACGCGCTGTTTCACTTCCTGCGGCATCCGGATCTCGTCCGGCCACGGCCGGGTAAAGCCTTCCTGCGGCCATTTGCGGGTGGCGTCCACACCCATCTTCGAGCCGTAGTTCGGCAGGCGGCTGGCGTGATCGAGCGAATCGACCGGCCCCAGCACGAACTGGATGTCACGCTCGGGGTCGATGTGGTTCAGAGCTTTCCAGGCAACCTCCCGCGCGTTTTGCACGTCGACATCCTCGTCCACAACCACGATGCACTTGCTGAACATGGCCTGGCCCAAGCCCCAGATGGCGTGCATCACCTTGCGCGCGTGCCCCGGGTAGGATTTGCGGATGGAAACCAGGATGAGGTTGTGGAAGACGCCTTCGGCCGGCATCGAAATGTCGCGCACCTCGGGCAGTTGCAGGCGCATGAGCGGCAGAAAGATGCGCTCGATGGCCTTGCCCATGTAGAAATCCTCCATGGGCGGCGGTCCTACGATGGTGGTGGCGTAGATGGGATCCTTGCGCTGGGTGATGCAGTTCACGTGGAAAACGGGATACTCGTCCGCGAGGGAATAGTAGCCGGTATGATCGCCGAAAGGGCCTTCGGTGCGCAGTTCGCCCAACTCCACGTATCCTTCCAGGACGATCTCGGCGTTGGCAGGCACCTCCAGGTCGCAGGTCTGGCACTTCACCATTTCGACCGGCTCGCCGCGCAGAAATCCCGAGATCATCATCTCGTCCAGATCGGGAGGAAGCGGCAGGATAGCGGAAAACATGGTGGCCGGATCGGAGCCGATGGCGACGGCCACATCCATGCGGGTTTTGCCGAGATGGGCCATCCGGCGGTAGTGCTCCGCGCCCTGCTTGTGAGTTTGCCAGTGCATGCCGGCGGTGCGCTCGTCGTAAACCTGCATGCGGTACATGCCGCAGTTGCGCTTGCCAGTATCGGGATTGCGCGAGAAGACCAGCGGCAGGGTGATGTATCGGCCTCCGTCGCCGGGCCAGCAGCGGAGGACGGGGTAATCCAGGAGCGAAAAGCCATCGGTGCGCACCACTTCCTGGCAGGCGCCTTTCGAAACCACTTTGGGGAAGAAGGAGCCCATCTCGGCCAGCTTGGGCAGCATTTTGAGTTTGCCCAGCAGTCCCTCGGGCATGCGCATTTCCAGATACTCGGAGATGCGTTTCGCCACCACGTCCACCGAGTCCACTTCGAGCGCGATCTCCATCTTGCGCATGCCGGCGAAGGAGTTGATCAGCACCGGCACCTGATAGCCCTTGGGATTTTCAAACAGCAGCGCCGGGCCTCCACTTTTGACGGCCCGATCGGCGAACTCGGCGATCTCGAGGATGGGATCCACCTCCACGCGGACGCGCTTCAGCTCTTTGTTTTTTTCCAGGGCGCGGATGAACTCGCGCAGGTCAGTATAGGACATAGGCCGCAGATTTACTATGATTGCATTTCGGAGCATTCATGCAAAATAGAACCGCATTGATTACCGGCGCGAGCCGGGGTATCGGGAAGGCCTGTGCCGAAGCGCTGGCGGCGGCGGGCGCGCGGGTCGTGCTGGCCGCGCGGCAGCGGGAACGGCTGGAGGAGGTGGCAGCGGCGCTGCGCTCCCAGGCTCGCGAGGTCTTCGTGGTGGAGCTGGATCTGGCTTCGCCGGATTCGATCCGCGAGGCCTTTACGAAGGCATCGAAGGAATTCGGGCGTATCGATATTCTGGTCAACAATGCCGCCATTACCCGCGACGGTTTGGCAATCCGGATGAAAGCGGAGGATTGGCGCGCGGTGCTCGACACGAATCTCACCGGGGCTTTTACGGCGATCCAGCAAGTGCTGCCCGGCATGATGCGCGAGCGCTGGGGGCGCATCATCAATCTCTCGTCGGTGGTGGGGGAGGCCGGCAATCCGGGTCAGGCCAATTATGTGGCTTCGAAGGCCGGGCTGATCGGGCTGACGAAGGCGTTGGCGCAGGAGATGGCGTCGCGCAACATTACGGTGAATGCCGTGGCTCCGGGATTCATCGAGACCGATATGACGGCGGTGCTGGGAGCGGAGGTGAAAGAAAAGCTGCTGGCGTCGATTCCGCTGAAGAGAATGGGACGGCCGGAGGATGTGGCCGCCGCGGTACGCTTCCTGGCCAGTGAAGAGGCCGCCTACATCACCGGGCATGTGCTGGATGTCAACGGCGGTCTGCGCATGTAGCGCTAAGATGACTGGTATGAAGCGATCGCCGCTTTTGTTCGTGTTGGCCTTGGCTGCCGTCGCGAGCGCCCAGGAAGCACAGCCCCGCGTGGTTACGCCCGGCGCGCAGTGCGGCCAGCCGCCTTCCGATGCCGTGGTGCTGTTCGATGGCAAGGATCTCTCGCACTGGGCCGCGGCGGATGGGCAGCCGGCTCGCTGCACGGTAGCCGACGGCGCTTTCACCTGCAAGACCGGTT
>CAZMRK010000680.1:0-10281 GCA_964568355.1 uncultured Solibacteraceae bacterium
GCAGATCCGCCGCAAACAACTCCAGATCTCCGAGACCGAGTTTCGCCTCAAAGCCATTGAAATCATCGTTCGCACCGAACAGTCCTACTGGGACCTGGTGGCCGCCCGCCAGGACGCCCAGGTCAAACAGGAGGCCGTGGAGCTCGCTCGCGAGCAGTTGGCCCGCAATCGCCGCATGATTGACGCGGGCACTCTGGCGCCGGTCGAACTCTCCGCCTCGGAGGCCGAACTGGAGCGCCGTCTCGATACCTGGTATTCCGCCGTCGGTGTCATCACCGAGGCCGAAAACCTGCTGAAGAGCCTGCTGGCGGGAGGCCGCGACGAAGAGATCTGGAAAGACGAGATCATCCCCACCGACGAAAACACACTGGCTCCGCCCGAAACGGGCGACCTGCCGGGAGCGGTTGCCGAGGCTTTGCGCCAAAGGCCTGAGCTGGAAGTCGTTGCCGGGCAGCAGCAGATCAACCAGGTGGAGCAGCGCCAGAACGCCGATCAGGTCAAGCCCATGGTCAATCTCAATGCGGGATACGGCAGCAGTGGGCTGGGCGGCTCCATTCGTCCCGGCATTGATCCCTTCACCCAATCCAGTCTCGCCACCTACACGCGCCTGAATCAGCTCTCGGAACTGGCTGGTCTTGCGCCCATCACCATTCCGAATGTCGGCGGCGTTCCCGGCAGCCTGGTAGGCGGCTATGGCACCACGCTCTCGAACCTGTTTGGGGGCCGTTACCAGTCCGTGCAGGTCGGGCTCTCCCTCGATCTCACCATTCGCAATCGCACGGCGGAGGCTAACCTGGCGCAAAGCGCCATCGGAGAACGCCGGCTCAAGCTGCAGAAGCGACAGGTGGAGCAGGTGATTGAGATGGAGGTCCGCAACGCCATGCAGGCTCTTGAAACAGCCCGCCAGCGGCGAGTGGCCGCCGAAGCCGGCGCTCGCGCGGCCAGGGAGAAACTGGAGAGCGAAACCCGCCTCTTTCAGACCGGCGAATCGACCAACTTCCTGGTGCTGACCCGCCAGAATGAATATGCCGATTCCCGGCACCGCGAACTGGTCGCCCGCCTGGACTTTAACAAAGCGGTGGCCCGCCTGCAGCAGGCGATCGGTTCAACCCTGCAATCGCACCGCATCACGCTGAAGTAACGCGGTTGGCAGCTAACTCAAAATCTCCCGAATCGGCTGTCCATAGTCGATCTCCAGCCGTTTCTGCCCCGGCACATCCAGCCGCTGCGGTTCCAGCCCCAATAAGTGCATCACCGTAGCGTGAATATCGGTGACGTAGTGCCGGTTTTCCACCGCATGGAATCCAAGTTCATCGGTGGCACCGTGGATCACGCCGCGCCGGATTCCGGCTCCGGCCATCCAGACCGTGAACCCGTAGGGATGATGGTCGCGCCCGCCGCGCTTGCCCTCCACGCCGGGGGTCCGCCCGAATTCGGTACCCCAGACCACGACGGTCTCTTCCAGCAGGCCGCGCTGCTTCAGATCCTTCAAAAGCCCCGCAATGGGCAGGTCCACCTGTGCCGAAAGCTTGCTGTGGTTTTTCTGTAGCTCCGAGTGCGCGTCCCACTCGGAAAGCTGGCCGCCGCCGTGGTAGACCTGCACGAACCGCACGCCCTTCTCCACCAGCCGCCGTGCTGCCAGGCAGCGCTCGCCGAAGGAACGCGTGGTCTCGTCGTCGAGCCCGTATAGCTTGCGAACGTGCTCCGGCTCCTCCCGAAACTGAAACACTTCCGGAACCGTGGCTTGCATCCGGAACGCCAGTTCATACGACTGAATGCGGGCCGCCATCGCCGGGTCGTTGGGATAGCGCGCCTGGGCGATGCGGTCCAGCTTGTTGATGAATGCGAACTCGTGCTTCTGTTCCTCGCGATAGACTTCCCCGGAAGGTTTGGCAAACGGCAGGGGATTGGCCGGGTCGATGGTCAGTTCCACACCCGAGTGCTGCGGACCCAGGTAAGCGGCGCCCGAACATGCCGAGCCTCCGCAGCACGGCCCCACCTGTTCTCCCAGCACCACGAACTGGGGCAGATTCTCGTTCAGCGTGCCCAGGCCATAATGAATCCACGATCCGATCGACGGAAACATCCCGTCCAGGAAATGCCGTCCGGTGTGAAACTGGTACTGCGCCCCGTGGTCGTTGTCCGTGGTCCACGCCGACCGGATAAACGCCACGTCGTCCACGACTTCGCCGAAGTGCGGCCACCAGTCGGTCATCTCCACGCCGAGCTGCCCGTATTTCTTATAGCCCGTCTGTAGCGGAAACAGCTCCAGCATCAGCTTGCGGACTTCCGGGACCGGCTGCCGCACGGCTTTGGCTACCAGCGGCGAAGCCAGCACGTCTTTGTAAGGCGTATCGCCAATGGTCTTGCCGGCATAGCGATTGAGCGCAGGTTTGGGATCGAAGCTCTCCAGATGGCTCACGCCGCCCTGCATGAAGAGCCAGATGACGCTCTTGGCCTTCGGGGCGAACATGGGCTTGCCGTCCGGCGGCCGCCAGTTGTTCTCCGTATTCGGCAGGCTTTCCGCGTGAAGCAGCCCGTCGCGCTGGAACATGGAACTGATCGCCAGGCCGGCAAAGCCCATCCCGCAATCCACCAAAAGATTGCGGCGGCTGAAGCGGCCACAAGGAGGAACAAATCCGGGCTTCGTCATCATCTCACCGTCACAAATTCGTTATGGTTCAGCAGCGCGTGAACCAGGTTTTCACGGGCGCGCAGCTTGGGATCGCTGGCCGGAGCCACGCGCGTCAGATTTTCTCCGCCAAACGGAGTCAGGCGGGAAGGCTGGGAGAGCATGGCCACCTCTTCCGCCAGAAACTTGCGGCATTCGGCCAGTTCTACCGGCGTCGGGCGATTGCCCAGCACCGTTTCGAAAGCCTCGCCGATGAAAGCATCCTCACCCTGCGCCCGCCGCTCCAGCGAACCTGCCAGCAGCCGCGCGGCTTCTTCGTAAAGCGAGCTATTGGCCGCAGCCAGAGCCTGCTGCGGCACGATGCTCTCGGTTCGGATATAGCATTCGGTGGGGTTGGGCTGATCGAACAGCCGCAGAAACTCCGCCTGGCTCTCCGGATTGTGGCGCAGGTACACCGATCTCCGGCGCGAAAACATCGCCTGTGCCTCATCCACTTCCGGACCGCCCTCAGTCAGATCCAAAACCCCTGCCAGATAGAGAGCGCTGTCGCGCACCACTTCCGCCTCCACCCGGTGCGGGTTCATCCGCCAGAAGTAGCGGTTCTCCGGGTCGATTTTCTGGTTGGCCGCGCTCAGTTCCGGTCCGGACGATGCCATGCGATAGGCTTTCGAAGTCACCAGCAGCCGGTGCAGCTTTTTCATGTCCCAGCCGCTGTCCATGAATTCCACCGCCAGCCAGTCGAGCAGTCTCTGGTCGCTCGGCTTGGCCCCGTTTCGTCCGAAATTCGAGACCGTCGTCACCAGCGGCCGGCCGAAGTGCCGCAGCCAGATATGATTCACAGCCACTCGCGCCGTCAGGGGATTTTCGCGGCTCACCAGCCACTCCGCCAGCGCCTTGCGCCGCCCGGTGCTTGTTTCCGGATAGACCTCGAAGACCGGCGTGTACGCCTCGGCTCCCTGTCCTAAAGCCTTGGCGGCCTCCTCCAACTTCGCTTTGGCCGCAGCGGATTTATTCTCCGCCAGTAGCTGCTGGGCCTCCAGCATGGCTTCGGCTGCCTGCGCGGCCCCATAAGCCTGTTCCGCCTTGGCCGCTGCTTTACCCAACTCCTCCAGCTTTGCCTTGTCCTCCGGATGAAGATACTTCGCCCGATCCGCGGCCACGCGGGCATTGAGCGCCGGAGCCGCCAGCCGCAGCGATTCCAGGTGCTTGCGCGCCAGCGCCAGCCGGCTCTCCGCTTTGCGCAACGTTACCGCCGGATCTTCTCGCGGCATTTCATCGATCCAGCGCGCCAGTTTGGCAACTTCCGCCGCTGTCACCGGCATTCCTTCCACCGGCATTTTAGGCGTGAATTCGCCGCGCAGGTAGCGGATCAGCGGGCTTTCCGTGCTGTTTCCCGGAATCACCGAAGGGCCGTGCCGGATGCCTCCCTGTAGCGCGCCGGCCTCGCTGGTAAGCAGCAATCCGCTGCGCCGGGTATCGTTGGTGACCCCACCATGGCATTGCCGGCACTTGGCGAACAAAATCGGCTGGATATCGCCGAAAACGACCGCCGCTTTGTGATTCTTGTCCGCCTGAAACGGCGTTCCTGCCCGTGCCTTCGCCCGCTCCAGCCAGCGTTCCGCGCTGGCCACCGCCAGTTCCCCGTCCTTTATCTGTGCTTCCGCCTGCGCCGCCAGATCCCGCGCCACAAAATCCCGTAGATCCGGCATGCGCTCCTCGGGGGTCAGCTTCACCGGAGTGATGGTGAAATCGGATTTTCCCAGTACGGCCGGCGTCCCGGGCGTGAGCGGAGTTTTGTCCGGATTGGTCTCATCCCCGCGAATGAAGCGGAACGTATCTTTATAGATCGGCGGCGAGTAGGGCGCGATCGTTCCCTTGCGGGGAAAGGCGTCGAATACTCTGGCGATCCCGCCATCGTGTGGATCCGGCTGCCCGGCTACGCGGTCCGTCCGCACATCATAAGGCTCGAAGAACGCGCGTACGCGGTAGTATTCTTCCTGGCTGATCGGGTCGTACTTATGATCGTGGCAGCGGGCGCACTTGAGGGTCAGCCCCAGAATCCCAAAGCCCACGTGCTCCACGGTGTCCTGCAGCCATACGTTCCGGTTGAACCGGTGGAAATTGCGTGCCAGGTAGCCGGTCGCCCGCAGAATCTTCGGATCGTCCGGCGCGATTTCGTCCCCGGCAATCATTTCGCGGATCATCTGGTCATAGCCTTTATCGGCATTCAGCGATTCGATGATCCAGTCCCGCCAGCCCCAGATATTCCGGGCGCTAAACCGCTGGTCATCCAGTGGCCGGCGCCCATACCAGTCCGCATAGCGCCAGATGTCCATCCAGTGACGGCCCCAACGCTCGCCATAGCGCGGGCTCGCCAGCAACCGGTCGACCACCTTTTCATAAGAATCCGGTGACCGGTCTTTCAAGAAATCGGACATTTCCGCCGGTGTCGGCGGAAGTCCGGTGAGGTCCAGGTAGACCCTCCGTAACAACGTACGCCGGTCCGCTTCCGGCGTCGGCTGGAGCCCCTTTTCCCGCCAGCGCGCGGCTAACAGAAAATCCACCGGATTCCCGCCTGCCGGCAGTTTCTCCTTTACGGGCTTCCGAAAAGCCCAATGATCCTGGCCGCCGGCCTTCTTAGAGATGTTCGGGAGTGCCAGCGGTCCGTCATACGGTGCGCCTTCGCGAATCCACTCGATCACCCGGGCGATCGTCTCCGCCGGCAACTGCGGCTGATTGAAGGGCATTCCCGGCGTTTTGGTGTGCCGCAGGCGCGCCACCAGGGCGCTCCCTTCCGGGTTGTTCAGCACGATTGCCGGACCGTGGTCGCCGCCTTCCATCAGCTTTTCGCGCGTGCTCAGATCGAGTCCGGAGCTTTTCCCCTGGCCAGGATGATGGCAGGCGACGCAACGCTGCTCAAACAGGGGCTTCACCACCGTGGCGAACAGGGGCGATGCCTTCTTAGCCGCTTCCGCCGACCACGGCGCGCCGGCGTCAATCCATTCCGCCAGCACCTTCAGTTCCGCCACGGTCAGCGCCTCTCCCGCCGGGGGCATCGAGGGCTGTAGCTGATGTCCCGCCAACTGGTAGAGCAGACTGTCGCGCGCGTTCCCCGGCAGAATCACCGCGCCTCGTTCGCCGCCCCGCAGCGCAGTTTCGCGTGTCGAGAGGTCCAGCTTTCCTTGCCTGGTTTCGGAATTGTGGCAGGCCGCGCAGCGGGCTTTCAACAAGGCCAGGCCGGGCGGATCGGCTGCCTGGACGGCAACCGCCAACAGCAGCAAACTAGCAATTCGCAGACAGCAATACATCTTTCGGATGAAGCAAGTATACCGGAAGGCGGCCACTCCGGAAAATTTTTCTCCTGTGAAGAACTACCCGATCGAAGTACCTGCCGGGCTCCGGCAGCAGTAAGTGATTTTGTAACGATTTTTCTCAATCTTTTTGGATAATATAATCCCCTGCTGCACTATAATCCTCCAAAACTCTTTTCCGAGGGGGCCGTATGAAACGAACCAGGAACGCGCTTATTTTGGCCGTGCTTTCCGGAATTCTCTGCTTCGGGCAGGGGACCACGGGCGCAATTGACGTGACGGTTACCGACACCTCCGGATCAGTGGTGCCGTCGGCCGTGGTAACCGCCGCTAACGTCGCCACTTCGGCGGAATTCCGCGTGGTCGCCGATGAGGCGGGCCATGCCGTCTTTCCTTCGCTGCGCGCCGGCACGTACCTGGTGACCGTGGAACAGACCGGCTTTCAAAAGCTGCGCCGGGATGGCGTGATCGTCAATGCCACCGAAACCATCCACCTGGATCTGCGCTTGAATGTGGGGGCCGTCAGCGAGACGGTGACGATTACGGAATCAACGCCGCTATTGCAGACCGAACAGGCCACGGTGGGACACGTCGTAGAGCAGCGGCAGATCACGACGATCCCGCTGGCCACGCGCAACTTCACCCAGTTGCTGGGCACATCGGCCGGGGTCGTCGGCTCCATCTTCAACGCGGATAATCCGGGCACGGGCTCAGACACGGTGAGCGTCAATGGGGCAAGGAGAGGCAGCAACAACCTCATGGTGGACGGGGCGCCCATTTCCAACGCTCTCAACAACGCGCCGGATGGGGACGGCACGCCCAGCCTGGAATTCTTGAGTGAATTCAAGGTGCTTACCAGCCTGTACGGCGCGGAATACGGCAAGAATTTAGGTTCGGTGATCAACGTCACCACCCGCAGCGGAACCAATAATTTCCACGGCGCGGCCTATGAATTTCTGCGTAATACCCAATTGAACGCCCGCCCGTTCTTCAACCCGCGGCGCGGGCAGAACGTGCAGAACCAGTTTGGGGCGAACCTGGGCGGCCCAATCCGCAAGGGTAAGACCTTTTTCTTCGGGGGATGGGAAAGCACCCGGCAGCGCAACGCGAACTCCGGTAACGCGGTGATCTCCAAGGTGGTGCCGACTGCGGACATGCGCGCCGGCAACTTCGGATCACGGAAAATCAACGATCCCACCACCGGACAGGCGTTTCCGAACAATGTGATTCCGGAAAGCCGGATCAGCCCCATCTCCGCGGCGATGAATAAGTTCATTCCACTTCCCAATTACTCCTCCGGCTCCACCAATTTCTTCGCCTCGCAATCCATTCCGACCAACATCGACCAGTACACGGCACGCATCGATCACCGGTTCAGCGACAAAGGATCGCTCTACGGGCGCTGGTTCGATAGCTACGAGAAAGACCTGGCGCCGTTCGGCCAGGGACTGCCGGGCTTCGGCGCCTGGACCAACCGCAAGAAGCATTCGGCGACGGTTGCCTACACGCGGGTGATCTCGCCGACGTTCATCCTGGAGGCGGGTGGAGCCTACGACCAGACCGACCAGTACAAGGTCTTCACCGACCAGACCGATATGACGTCGGTCGGCCTGAAGCCTCTGCCGGTGACCATGACCAATGACGGGCTGCCCGATATCCAGATTTCGAATTACGTGAACTTCGGCAACTACCAGCGCTGGACCGATCACGTGAAGACGGCCACGGGCCGCGCCGATATCACCTACATCCATGGCCGTCACAATCTGAAGTTCGGCGTGGAACAGCGCAACGATCTTTACAGCGACGCCAACACGCTGACGGCGCGCGGCCGGTTTTTCTTCACCGGGGCGGCTACCGGCGACGCCTATGCGGATTATCTGATGGGCTACACGCGCAACAAGAGCTTTGGCGCGGGGCCCGGACTGGTGGAGCACCGGGACATCGTCCTGGGCCTGTATATCAGCGATGAATGGAAGGTGAACAACCGTCTGACCATAACGGCCGGCCTGCGCTATGAGCCTTACTGGCAGCCGGCCACCTACAACCTGGGCATGACCAATTTCTGGCCGGATCAATATAAGGGGATCGGGTCGCTCGAAAACTCGGGCGTGGTGCAGGGAGGCGTGAACGGCATACCGAACAGCACGGTGTACAACGACATGAACAATTTCATGCCGCGGCTGGGAATCGCCTGGCGGGTGACCGACAAATGGGTGATTCGCACCGGCGCCGGCCTCTATTTCGACCAGCGGACCGGCCAGATCGCCCAGCAGGCGTTCGGCAATCCCCCGGTTTTCACCCAGGTATTGCCGGATTGCGCCGTCGCGGGGAGCGGATGCTCGTTGACCACGCCGGATAATTTCACCTTCGTCGACCCGGGCTACGATCCGAAGCTGATTCCGTTTCCGAAGAGTCCCACCGATTCGCTCAACTACGCGGCGATGGAACGCAACGTGAAAACCGACAATGCCTGGCAATACAATTTCACGGTGCAGCGGGAACTGCCGAAAGGAATGCTGTTGGAGTTGGGCTATGTCGGGACCAAGGGCACGCACCTGATGGCGAATTATGCCAGCAATCCGCTGATACCGGTGAATTTCGATCCCGGCAACCCGCAGCCAGGCACGCTGGTGCGGCGCTATCCGGGATTCGGGAACAACAACATCACGGGACAGGGCGGCAGTTCGAGCTTCAACTCGATGCAGGCCACCTTCAAGAAGCGGCTCTCTTCCGGAGTGATCCAGGCGGCATACACCTGGGCCAAGACCATCAGCAATGGGGGAGACGATTCCAGCCGTTTCTACACCAGCCTGGCGCTGACCCCTTGGTGGGATTGGAGCCAAGCTCGCGGGCCGGCCTATTTTGATCGCACGCACCGCGTTTCGGTGATGTTCACGCAAGACCTGCCCCGGTTCACGGCGGCCCACGGATTCGCGAACCACCTGGCCAACGGGTGGGCGGTGAGCGGACTGTTGATCGTGCAGTCCGGTATTCCTCTCAACGTCACCAACCAGACCAGCGGCCAGGGACTCGGGGGCGCCGCCACCGATCCCACCGCCGCGCTTTATTCCAATGTCCTTGCCGACGCGCCGCTGCTTACCTCCGGCTCGGTGAAGGACAACCTGAACAACTACATCAACAAAGCCGCCTGGAGCAAAGCGCCGTATGGAACGGTGGGCAACTCCGGACGAGGCATGTTCCGCGGTCCTGGCCAAGCGAACCTGGATTTCTCGCTGTTTAAGAATTTTCAGGTTCGAGAGTCGATTAAGCTGGAGTTCCGGGCGGAAGGGTTCAACATCCTGAACCACGCCAATTTCGGAAACCCGGTGACCAGCATGGACGCGAGCAACTTCGGTCAAATCAACACGACCACGGTAAATGCCCGGCTGGTACAACTCGCGCTCAAGCTGAGCTTCTGAGCACCGGCATAAATGCACATTTGGGACAAACTGCCCAAACAGCACTCCTTACTGCCCTAGAATCAATAACTTGCAAATGCGAGTTGGGACAAAATGTCCCAACTCGTCAGCCCGGTGCCTTCCGCATTGTTGAAGCGATGCTCCGGTTTTCAGTTGGCACACGGACACCGAGCATCGACAATGGAAACGAGGAGGTGCGGTGGGCGAAGTCATCATCGAAGCGCGCCAGGTGCAAAAGTTCTACGGCCAGCCGGGAGAAGCTCACATTCAGGTGATCGCGCCCACCGACCTGTCCATCTATAGCGGCGAGATTCTGGCGGTGCTGGGGCCGTCGGGCTCCGGAAAATCGACGCTGCTGCGGATTCTCACCGGCCTTTCGAAACCGTCGGGCGGGCAGGTACTCTGGCACGGGCAAGCGTTGAACGGTCCCTGCCCCAATGTTTCGATCGTATTTCAAAGCTTCGCCCTGTTTCCCTGGCTGACGGTGCTCGAAAACGTGGCGGCGCCGTTGAAAGCGCTGGGAGTGGGAGCGATTGAGCGCACCAAGCGCAGCCTGAGGATTCTGGACACGGTGGGATTGGACGGTTTTGAGGCTGCGTACCCGCGAGAGCTTTCCGGCGGAATGAAACAGAGGGTAGGATTCGCCCGCGCGCTGAGCGTGGAGCCGGAGGTGCTGTTCATGGACGAGCCCTTCTCCGCCCTGGACGTCCTGACAGCGGAGAACCTGCGCGGCGAACTATTGGAACTGTGGCAGAACCAGCGTATGCCGACCCGCGCCGTTTTCCTGGTCACGCACAACATTGAAGAGGCGGTCCTGCTGGCGGACCGCATCGTCGTGCTGGGAAAGAATCCGGCCAAAATCCGTACCGACTTCCGTGTGGCGCTGCCACGGCCGCGAGACCGCAAATCACTTTACTTT
>CAZMRK010000681.1:0-3073 GCA_964568355.1 uncultured Solibacteraceae bacterium
CGTTCAGCGTGCAGGTGAGGGACTCCCTGAACGGCCTGGGGACGGCCGAGTTCGTCATTACGGTAAATCCCCAGCTCACCATTCTGACGACATCTCCGCTCACCGATGGCACCGTGGGCACACTCTACCGGCTTCAATTCGCCGGCAAAGGCGGACAAACTCCCTATATCTGGACGATCGCTTCCGGCTCATTGCCGCAGGGCCTCTCGCTCAATACGTCGGGTGCTCTGACCGGCACGCCCACCGCGGGCGGCACGTCCAGCTTCGGCGTCAAGCTGACCGACTTACAGGGTACGTCGGTGACCGCGACCTTTTCGATTACGGTAGCGGCAGCCGCGAAGCTGACGATCACGTCGCAGTCTCCGCTGCCTGATGGCAAGGTCGGCGTGGTCTATAACGCGCAACTGGCCGCGACCGGCGGCTCGGGCACCCTCTCGTGGTCCATTCAGACGGGTTCGCTTCCCGCGGGGCTGTCGTTGAGCAGCGCGGGGCTGATCGGCGGCACACCCACCGCCGAAGGGACATCGAGCGTCACCGTGGTGGTGACCGATAGCGCCACCCCCACTCCGCAGAGAGCGCAGCAGACCTTTAGCATCACCGTCACTCCGAGCAGCATTACCATTACGACCACTTCTCTGCCGGCGGGCACGGGCGGAAGCCCGTACTCGGCCACTCTGGCCGCGACCGGCGGAACACCGCCCTACAGTTGGAGTCTCGCGGGCGGTTCCCTTCCCTCCGGCGTGACCCTGAATGCCACGAGCGGAGCGATCTCCGGCACACCATCCGCGGGCGGATCGTTTGCCGTGACGGTGGGCGTCGCCGATAGCACGGGGGCCACCGGAACGAAGGCGTTCACGCTGGTCGTCAACGTGCCGCAAGCCCCGTCGCTGACGATCTCGGACCTGCCCACTCCCGCGGTTCCCAATCAGCAGCCGCAATTCCGGTTGGCTTTGGCTCAGGCCTATCCGCTCGATATCAGCGGCCAGTTGACGCTGACCTTCAGCTCTACGGTCGGTGTGGATGATCCGATGATCCGGTTCGCCAATGGCACCCGCGTTCTCGGCTTCACTGTCCCGGCGGGGGCTACCGCGCCTGTATTCGGCGCCGCGGACCGGCCCGTATTGCTAACGGGAACCACGGCCGGCACCATTACTTTGACCGTTACCACGTACCAGGCCGGCGGTCAGGATGTGCAGCCGATTCCACCCCCGGTCACCATCCAGATTCCGGCCGGTGCGCCAGTGATCACTTCGGTGACCGCGACGCGCAACAGTTCCGGATTCACGGTACGCGTGGCCGGCTTCACAACCCAGCGCCAGGTGACCCGGGCGCGCTTCCAGTTCAACGGAACGAATTTGCAGACCACCGAGGTAAGTCCGCCGGTGGATTCGGCGTTCAACACCTGGTTCCAGAGCACTCAATCGAACCAGTTCGGCACGCAGTTCAGCCTGACTCAGCCGTTCAACGTGCAGGGGGATCCGCAGACGGTGACCTCTGTAACCGTGACGTTGAGCAGCGCGGCGGGAGATAGTACACCCGCCACGGCGCAATTGCAGTAAATCCCGGGGCCGGCCTATTGCTTCTGTTGCAGCAGGCCGGCCTGCCGCCGCGCCTGTGTATCGCCGGGGGATAGCTCGAGGGTCCGCGTGAACTCGGCGAGCGCTTCGGTGCGCTTTCCCTGCTCGAGCAGCGCATAGGCCAGGTTCCGGTGCGCCTCCGCATAGGACGGGTTGAGGCGGACGGCTGCGGTGAATTCGGCGATGGCCGCATCGAGCAGCCGCCGGCGGGCCAGCAGCGATCCCAGATTGTTGTGCAGTTCCGGCGAATTCGGGCGGAGCTTCAAGGCTTCCCGAAAATGGGGCTCGGCTTCCGCGCCGCGGCCCTGGCGAGCCAGCACGATGGCCAGCGCGTTCTCCGCATCGGCGGTGTGCTGCGGGCCCGGATGGAGTTGCAGGGCCCGCTCCAAATGAGGCACAGCCTCGGCGTCAGCACCGGTCTCCGCGAGCGCGCGCCCCAGATTATAGTGGGCGCGAAAATTGTTCGGCTGGAGCCGCAGCGCCTCGCGGTAGTGCGGAATGGCTGCGGCCGGCTGCCCGGCGAGCGTCAGAGCGTAGCCCAGATCATGCTGGATCAAGGCATCCTCCGGAGTGAGCGCGGCGGCCCGCGAAAACGCCGTAACCCCATCCTTCCATACGTGGACCTGCTGTGCCGACTGCCACGCCAGTAAAGGCAAGGAAACAGCAGCGGCGCCCGCCAGCACGCTCCTTTGCCTCTTCCAACGGCTGGCGATATCCCACAGCCCCCACACCAGCAGCACCGAAAGCCCCAGGGACGGGATATAGGTGAAGCGGTCCGCCAGCGCCTGCGAGCCGGCCTGCACCAGGCCGATATTCGGAATCAGGGCGCCGGTGAACCAGAGCCATCCCACCGGCAGATAAGGCTTGCGCGCAGCCAGAATCCACACTGCGGCGCTAATCGCCGCCAGCAGCAGAAACGAGAGCAGCACGTTGCCTCCGTTGATCTGCTTGGGGTAGGGATACAGGAGCGCCAGGTCGTGAGGGAAGAACGTAAGGCCGAGATAGCGCGCATAGGCACAGAGGGCATTGGCCACACGGAAACCAAGCGGCTGCTGGCTGATGGCATGCATCTCCTGCTGGCCGAAATAGGTGACGGCGCTGATGGCCGCCGACATTGCCAATAGCGGCAGTTTTTCTCGAATGCGCTCCACCAGGACGGGGCGTCCGAGCCGCAGCCGCCCGAGCGGCCAATAATCGAGCAACAGCAGCAGGAAGGGGAGCGTGACCGCGGTCGGCTTGGCCATTAAGGCCAGCAAAAAGGCTACACAGACGCCGGCATACCGCCTGCGCGACGGGCGCTCTACGTAGAGGACGTAGGCCCAGAGCGTCAGCAGGAAGAACAGCGCGCAGAGCACATCCTTGCGTTCGGCCACCCAGGCCACCGACTCCACTCGTAAAGGATGCAGCGCAAACAGCGCGGCGGCGAAAGCGGCAGGCCAGACGCGCCGCGCGAGCCGGCAGAGGAGCAGAAAGAAAAGGATGGCATTGGCCGCATG
>CAZMRK010000682.1:0-3813 GCA_964568355.1 uncultured Solibacteraceae bacterium
CAGATACACGTGGCTCCGCTCCGCCATCGAAATCGCGCCCCTTTCCCGGCATTAGCTGCGCGGCTTGTAGGTCTTGCTGTACTTGTTCCGGCTGTTGGTTACCGTAAAGCTGCCGTCCTTCTCCGCCGAAAGCTTGATCCAGTTGCCGGTACATTGCTCATCGGTATTGGCGATAAACATGTCCGGTGCGTTATTCTCCTTGCCTCCCGCGACGGCGAAATGCAACTGCCAGATGTCCTCCAGGCCCGGCGATTTGCGGACGATTTGCCACGCCGGCGGGGTGCCGCCTTTACGCGCACCGTTGTTCATGATGGCCACTTCCGGACGCAGTCCGTGGACCAGGGCAGGAGATCCCGAGATATCGGCTCCGTGGTGCGAGACCAGGTATACGCTGACCGTCCCTATTTTGTTGGACGGACAGGCGAGTCCATATTCCTTATTCCAGGTCAGATCGCCCAGGTCGATGATCCGGAAGTTGCCGTAGGAGATAAGCGTGCCGGTCGACTGGGCGTTTTCGGTCTTGTCCTCATCGAGCTTCCGGAAGCTGGCGCAGGCCGGATTCTCCTGGCCGGCGCCCGGCAGCGGAGCGGAAAGGACTTCCCCTCCGGCGGACACTACCGTAACATCCAGCCCTTTGATGGGGACCTTGTCGCCCGGCTTTACTTTGAGGTGATTCCCTTTCTCGCGGTAGGAAGCATAGGTGCGGAACAAGGCATCGGCGCGGGCCCCATGTTCCACGCTGTCCCCGTGGTCTACGAAATTCCGAATCGGCAGTTTGGCCGCCAGTTGGGGAACACCGCCCGCATGATCCTCATGAAAGTGCGTGATCACCAGATAATCAATCTTCTTGACGCCGGCCTTCTTGGCTATGGCGGCGATGCGGTCGGCATCGCGGCTTTCGTGCGCGCTCCAGCCGGTATCCACCAGCATGGATTCCCCCGACGGCGAGACCAGTAGCGTCGCTTGGCCGCCTTCCACATCAATAAAGTAGATGTCGAGCGTCTTGGCTGCCGGCAGCAGTGACGCGAACGCCAGGAGAAGCATCACAATCAGGGAAGCTCGCATGGTCGCAATCGTATCATAAAGGCTTGATTCCGGTGCCGCTTTCGCGGTCTGAGTTGCCGGAACATTCGCGTTTCCTATAACGTATGGATTTGCAGGATGCCCTATTGTAGCCAATGCGGAAACCAGGTGAGCACTGCCGACGTGTTCTGCGGCAAATGCGGCGCGCGGCAACCGGTCTCACCTCCCCCGCCGGCGGATCCGTTCTCCGGAATGAGCCCTCGAACGGCTTCGATCCTGTGCTACATCCCGGGCGTAGGATGGATCGCCTCCATCGTGGTATTGGCTTCGGAAAGGTTTCGGACCAACCGGACCGTCCGCTTCCATGCCTTTCAGGGCCTGTACCTCTTCGTCGCATGGCTCATCGAAGACTGGGTGGTGCGGCCGATGGTCCACGGCATCCCGAACCTGCACCTCGACAATCTGCTGAAGGCCGTTCTCCTGGGCGTTTCTATCTTCATGATTGTGAAGGCCAGTCATGAGGAGGCCTATTCCCTGCCGATTATCGGCGAACTGGCCGAACGGTCGGTCTCCGAGCACTAGCCCCCAGCACTAGCGGCGGATTGTGGTATATTTATTCATGGGTGTGAATAAATAATCATGCACAAGGCTGGGGTTGTCGGTCATCGGGGATATAGCGGAGCTGAGCTCATTCGGATTCTGGAGCGCCATCCGGGAACCGAGCCGGTGCTCATGGAGCATCGGGACGAGCATGCCATTGCGAAGCACGGCCATTCCCGAGGTCCGCGACAGATCCCCTGTACCGCCGACGCGGTGCGTGCCGAAGGGCTTTCTGTGGTATTTTTGGCCACCCCGCCGGACGTCTCGATGGAACTGGCCCCCGCCATGTTAGCCTCCGGCGCGAAGGTCATCGACCTGAGCGGCGCCTTCCGGCTCGGGACTCCGGAGGCTTACGCCCGCTGGTACAAAGAGCAGCATACCCAGCCGGAGCTGTTGGACGAGGCGGTCTACGGTCTGCCGGAGTATTGCCGGGAGCGCATCGGCTCGGCCCGCCTGATTACCAACCCGGGCTGCTATCCCACGGCGGCCAATCTGGCCATCCGGCCGCTGGTCGAGGCGGGCGTGATCGACCGGACCGCCGGGGTCGTCTGCGACGCCAAATCCGGAGTCAGCGGCGCCGGGCGGAAGCCTTCGCTCAAGACCAGTTTTTGCGAGGTGACCGAGAATTTTTCGGCATATTCGATCCTGCACCATCGCCACGTGCCGGAGGTTCTCCTGATCTCCGGGCTGGAGGAGAAGGAGTTCAGCTTCACGGCCCATCTCATTCCTATCGACCGTGGCATTCTGGAAACCATCTATTTCCGATCGGATAAGGTGAAAAATGCTGACGACCTGCTGGCCATCTACCAGGCTCGCTACGCCAGCGAGCCTTTTCTCCGCCTTTATTACCCGGGTCACATGCCCGATCTGCGGGGTGTCGCCCGAACGAACTTCTGCGACATCGGCATGACGTTCGATGCCGCCAGCGGCCGTGCGGTCGTGGTCAGCGCCATCGACAACCTGGTGAAGGGCGCCGCCGGACAGGCGGTCCAGAACATGAACCTGATGCTCGGATTCTCCGAGACCGAGGGCCTGCTGTGAAGCATTCCGGCGAAAAACTGCTGATCAAGCTGGGCGGGACGCTGCTCGATTCGGCCGATTCGCGCGAGTCTCTGGCCGCCCAGATCAGCCACGTGGCGCAGGGGGCACAGGTGGTCGTGGTCCATGGCGGCGGGAAGCAAATGACCCGGTTTCTGACGGAGCGGGGTGTGGAGAGCCGCTTTGTCAACGGGTTACGGGTCACGACACCGGAAACCATGGACGCGGTACTGAAGGTCTTCGCGGGCAGCGTCAATCATGAACTGGTCGCCAGCCTGATCGCCGCCGGCGTGCCGGCGGTCGGCCTGACCGGGATCGATGCCGGACTGGTGGAAGCCGAGCAGATGTCCCCGGAACTGGGCTCGGTCGGCCGCGTGGTCCGCTCTCAGCCGGCATTGTTAAATCTTCTGGTAGCAAACGGCTACCTGCCAGTGGTAGCGTGTGTCGCCGGCGAGCGCCAGGGGCAGATGTACAACGTCAACGCCGATCAGATGGCGGTAGCCTGCGCGGCGGCCTTCGGCGCCGCACAACTGATCTTCCTGACCGACGTGCCCGGCGTGATGGACGCCGGCAAGGAGGTGCGGCCGTTGCTGACCATGTCCGAAAGCGAGTCGCTGATTGCCGCCGGCGTGGCCACCGGCGGGATGCAGGCCAAGCTGAACGCGGCCGCGGCGGCCCTGCGCGGCGGCGTGGGGCAGGTACGCATCGCTCCGGGGAATGCGGCCAGAGTGCTCCAGCGGATTTTGGATGGGGAGGCGATCGGCACGCGCCTGGTCGCCGGAGAGGTGGTGGCACAATGATCAGCAGCCTTTTGCCCGACGCGCTGATCGAGCGGCCTCATCCCGAGGTAAACCTCCAGGTCCGCAAGGCCGGCATGCAGGATATCGGCCCGATCCTGCACCTGATCAACGGCTATGCGGCCAAGGGGATCATGCTGCCCCGCACGGAGTTCGAGATGTCGGAGAGCATCCGCGATTTTTCGGTCGCGGTATCCGAAAAAGGGCTCATGGGGTGCGGCGCGTTGCACTTTTACAGTCCCACGACGGCCGAGATCCGCTCTTTGGCCGTGGATGAGGCATGGAAGACGCATGGGGTCGGACGGCAGTTGATCGAAGCGCTGGTGGAAGAAGCCCGAGAGTTTTCGCTACACGC
>CAZMRK010000683.1:0-21426 GCA_964568355.1 uncultured Solibacteraceae bacterium
GTCGTGCCGTTGAGCGGGGTTGGCGCGCTCATCATCTGGACCCAATATGTATCCCCGGTAGGCGTCAGATACTGATGGATCAGGGTCTGGCCTCCTTGCGGAACCCTCGCAACAGGGTTGTCGTAGTCTGTGCCGACGCCAAAAACCCAGGAACTGTTACGCGTGGTGACCAGGCTCGCAGTCGGCGCGCCGGATCGCGAGTTGCCCGTTCCCACAGCTCCGATAGCACCCGAACCATTGGTCCCCGAAGTATCGACACCAGAGAGAGCCTGTACGGTTATCGAGGAGACGACGTTTTGGGAAAGGGTTGCCGTAACCTTGACATTGCTCAATGGCGTAGGCGCAAACGCTCGCCAGATCTCGGCTGTGCCGCTCTGCACGTTAGTCCGCTGGACCAGCGTCCAGGTAAGTCCCGCGCCGGATACGTTGCTTACAGAGGTGTTCGCCCCCGAGAGGTAGTCCGCGCTAATAAAGGCCAATAGAAGCTCATTTGGACCCGTCGTAGAAAAACTGGCGGTTTGCACCGTGGTGCTCGCGCTTGGCGCGTCACCAAAGGCGGAGGTATCCAGCGAGATCGGCGAGAGCGGACGCGGAACCGTGACGGTGACACCCGCTCCCGGCGTTTCCAGGTTTCCGCTGTCATCGACGGCGCGACTCATGATATGGCCGGTCGCCGGAATCGCCGTCATCCACTGGTAGGTCCAGTTCGCGCGACCGGTGGCTGGATGCCAGGTCAAGCCGCCATCTACCGAGACTTCGACGCCGGCAACCATGCCGCCACCGTTGTCAGTGGCGGTTCCGGTGATCGTGACCATGCTGCCGAATTCCACCGTGGCTCCATTCGCGGGGAAGGTGATGGCCGATATCGGGGCGCTGATGTCAGTAGACTTGGTTGCCGCAACCAGGCCGGCTTGAAGATTCGTCGGCTGGACGCCCATATCCGCGAACAGATTGACGGTCGCCTGCTGCATGCGAACGTCGGCCGCGGAGCCGGAATACCAGTCGGTATCATGATTGGCGTCGAGCCCCCACGACCACTGCACGGTTCCAGCACCGAAGACCAACGCCCCACTGGGCGCCTTATACATGGTGAGGCGATGCGTCGCGGTACCCGCTCCATATGTAGCGCCATAATCGAGCAGGTAATCGACGGTCATCGGGTAAGTCGCCGTCGAGAGATTAAACAATCCCGCCGGTCGGGCTCCATTATCCACATCGGAGTCCCACTCATAGCCCAATGTGCCTGCCGGTAGTGTGGCCGTCTGGTTAGCTGCCAGGGAAGCGATCGATGTGTTGCGCCAGAATCGCATCTTCCCATCCGCGGCCGGCACCTGAATGGAGAGCGCCATATTATCCGGTCCTGGCCCGTTCACCGTGAATAGGGTTCCCGTAAGCGAATTCTGCGGCCGGCCGCCATCCCCCGGCGGGCTGAAGCGCGGATCGGCCCAGGTTCCGGTCCAGGTGGGCGGGTCCGCTGGGTCGGTAACCGTGTTATCCAGGGTCTCCTTATAGCAGACCATGGTGCGGTAGGACGTGTTCGAACTATCAATGGAGTTTTCCCACCGCGTCTTCCAGAACACTTCGTTGCCGCTGAAAAAGGCCAGGCTTACTCCCGCATCGCGAGCGGCTTCCACATTGGTACGCTGCGGCCCGGACCAGTATTCGTCATGTCCCACCGAGAGATAGAGCTTGTGATTCTGAATTAGATTGCCGAAACGCGCGGCGTCCACCCCCGTGAAATAGGCGACGTCGTAGCCGTTGGCCTCCAGCCAGCGAACCATGGGGTATTCGGCATAAAGCACAAATGAAGCCGCTTCAAAGTTGCGCGTATTGAACGGCCGGTTGTAGCTCACCTTGTAAGCACGATTCGAGAGATCCCACGTATTGGCCCCGCCGTACAGGCTGTGCCCGCCATAGTCGTTGTATGCGTGCCAGGTTTCATCCGAGGTTTGGAACAGGATGGTCGAGTTACGGTTGTCATTGCGCACAACAAAGACAATGTGGCTCGCTCCCCCGGTATCGGCCCGCAGAGGAGCGGCAATATAGATCCCGGAAATCGCCGTCGAAGGGACCTGCCAGGAGGCCGAAACCGCCCAATTTCCGCAGTCCGTCAAGTTCGTCGCGGCATCGGTCAGGCAGGCAGGCTGATTCTGGGGAAGTGTTACCGAAGGCGTGATCGTGGCCACTTTGCGCGCACCGGCACCGCCGTAGTAGCCCAGGCGATAGATGTCTATGCGGTAGTTGGAGGCGTTGGTTTTGATCTTGAAGGAAATCGTGCTGCCGGCGTTTACGCTGATATCGGTGGCAAAGCCCTGGATCGAAGTATCGCCGACTCCCCCGACCTGCCAACCTGTCGTACCAGGAAGGGCATTCTCGCAAACAATCGGATTGGCCGACTCCGGAGTGCAGCTTTGGGCCCACACGGATGGCACCGCGCCGTATAGCATCAGCACGAAAATAGCAACGAGGATCTTGAGCGCGTCACGCGAGCGCAGCGATTCCAGCAGCAGTCCAGTTTTCATAACCTCTCCCGGCGGGACGATGCGGACGGACGTCGTCCCATCCCCTCCATCCAGCCCTCACCTTGTGTTTGGGACGACTTCTCCAAGCAATTGTGAGACCGACGTAGGGATCGTTACATTACCGGCTCGCGCGGCAGAACAAGCTGCCGATTTGTCAGTTCTTTACAAGCTGACTTGCATCTCGTTCGAAGTTAGTAATAGCTAGAAGGTCGAATCTTCGGGACGGATTCCCGCGATTCGCGGGATTCTTGCTCGCTTTTGGGGATCGTTGATCCCCCTCAGACCGTAGAGATCGTTCTCGCAGGTTTTGATAATGGAACTCTAGTACTGACTCGAGGTCCTGTTCGAGCGCAATAACGGCCGCCCCGTATCTTTTCCCGCCAAAGTGGTAATACAAAGGTGGACGCATGACCGACGAAGTCCTGATGAGACAGGCTCGTGAAGGCAGAGAGGAAGCCTTCCTTCTTCTCTATGGGCGCTATCGCGACCCGCTCTACCGGTTTGCCTTTCGCCTCACAGGACAGTCGGCTACCGCCGAAGATCTGGTCCATGACTGTTTCCTGGCGCTGATTCGTTCTCCCGAACGCTTTGCCCCGGAGCTCGGGTCGCTCCGGACCTATCTTTACGCGAGCATCCGTAATCTCTCGCATAAGCATTTTCGCGGGACCGAACGGGAGGATACGATCGACGAGATCGACCCCGCGCACCTGTCCGAAGAGCCGCTGCAAGTTCTGCTCTCCGAGGAGCTTGCCGCTCGTGTGCAAGCAGCGATTGCGGAGCTTCCGCTACCGCAGCGGGAAGTGCTCGTGCTTTGCGAATACGAGGACTTTTCGCAGCAACAGGCCGCCGACCTGCTTGGAGTGGATGTCGGCGCGGTTAAAAGCCGCTTGCATCGGGCGCGCGCCCGATTACGTCATAGCCTTGCGGCGGTAGCCGCAGGCCAGGGGAAGGACCTATGAATCCTAAGGAAAACGATCGCGATGACGGTCTGAGTTCGCTCTTGCGCGTGTGGCAGGTGCCGCCGCTGGGTTCAGCGCTGGATCATCGGGTGCTGTCCTCCTATCGGGCACACCTGCTGGATGACCCGCTCTGGAAACGAGTGCTGCGGGCGCGCGTCGCCATTCCGGTGCCGGCCCTGGCTCTGCTCTGTCTTTTGGCGTTGGCCTTCTGGCTTTCCCGTCCGCCTGCGAACAGCAGCCCCTCGACCGGTTCACACGCGCGCCTGATCGGAACGTCCGGCGACATGCGATCCGTGGTGATCGCTACGCCACGGAACACCAGCTATATCACGACAGTGGAGGCGGAGGGCTTTCAACCGGTCCGCGACGCCAAGATCGTCGTCACCAGAAGAGGAGCACGTCCATGAAGCTCGAATCAATCCTATCGGTTCTCCTTTTGGGAGGCGTGGGCCTGCTCTCCGCCCAACAAAAGGTCACCCTCGGCACCGCCAGCGCCTTTCTGAAAAATGGCGTCTGCGTCCGGATTACGGCGGAAGCCCGATCCGCCGGGAAAGCCAAGGCCATGGGTAGCGGGGTCTCCGTGCGCGAGAATAACATCCTGTACCGGCTCTTCCGCGACGGCCAGAACCGCCTCGCCTTCGGCTACGAGGTGGAAGTAGAGCGAGTTCCAGGCAGCGCCGAATTTCGCGTGATGCTCAAGCCGCTCTCGGAATCTTACCTGCAGTTCAATCCCGAGGAACGCCTGGCTCCCGGATCCGACGCTCAGCATCTGCCCACCTTTTCCTCCGAGCGGGAATTGCCGCTTTATGCGCCAGGGGACCGTGCCTCTCTCGATGTCCTCGCCAACCCGGCCACCGGCGAGACCATCACCGATACAATCGAGGTGTCCTTCGACACGCCTGATCAGGCGAGCGCCCGGGACTTCAGCGAGCACCCCTATCGGTTCGCGCTGCGCAACCTGCGCGTCTTCCGAAACGGCAAGCTGATCTCACCGGAGAGGAACCCGGGCAGCGTCTCCGGAAATCACATGCTCATCTATCTGCCCGGGTACGGCGCATACGTCCTCACCAATGAGCCCCAAACAGGCTACGCCATTCAGAAGCTCGGCTACGTTGAGGGGTCGAAGCTCAGTTTCACGCTGGACGGCGATGCCTACGAATTTCTCGCCGATGCCCCGATCCTGCCGCGCACGCCGGCCGGGGAAGTCTGGGTGGTGCACGATCCGGCCTATCGCCCCAAGGGCTGGCAGAAAGCACGCTCGAAGGACGAGTTCTTCACCGCCGCCGCCGATGAGGTCCGCTTTCTCCTCCCGCGCCCCTGACAACCGGTCAAGCCGGAAGCTGGTCCCGCTGCTGCACCCGGTCGAGCCGCACAAAGGCTTCCGCCGCTGCGACTCCCGATTCGCGCCCGCGCAGTTGCTCCATGACTTCGTGGTGGTTGCGATAGATACCCTCCGGGTTCTGGCTGGCGTGGGCGTAAAGCGCGGCTTTCTTCTTCTCGCGCGTCGAGGTGATATCCACATAGTGGGTGGGTTTGAAGCCCATGGTCTGGCTGCCCAGGTCTACCTCGAAATAGTAAAGCGAGAAGCGCTGCGGCTGGGCCACATAGGTACGATAAGCCAGCAGGCTGGCGATCTGGTGGTCCAGGTGAGTATCCAGCGGCCAATGCGTGAACACCACATCCGGATTCTCCGCCAGCAGCAGTTCGCGGAGCTCCTCCACGCGCTTGCGGTTAAGCTCGGTGGCTCCGTCGATCTGTCCGGCGAACACCGGCTTCGCTCCCAGAATCTTGCAGGCCTTCTCGGCTTCCGCTGTGCGGATGGCGGCAGCTTCGCTTGCCGATTTGCCGCGAATACCCGCCTCGCCGCGGGTCAGATAGATGACCGAGACAGAGTGCCCGGCCTCCACATAGCGGGCCAGCGTTCCGCCGCAGCCCGATTCGGGATCGTCCGGATGCCCGCCTACGCAGACCACGCGCAGCGGCCGTGAACGATCCGCCAGCGCCACCCCGGCACCCATCAGAAACGAACGCCTCAGCATGTGGCCTATTCTAATATCCGGACGTCCTCACTTTTTTGCGTCATGCGGCCGGCCAGAGAGTTATCCTGAAGCGTGGCCGCACCGGATCGATCCTCTCCTGCCATTCCTCTCGAAACCGTGAATCGGGCCCGAGACGATCAAGCCAGGTCCGCCAATACGCGCCGTGCTTACCGCGCCGATTGGCGGCATTTCACCGAGTGGTGTGAAACGCACTCCCGCCAGCCGCTGCCGGCTTCTCCGGAGACATTGGTTGATTACCTCACCGATCTTGCTGGCACCTACAAGGTATCGTCCATCAACCGCCGCCTGTGTGCCATCTCGCAAATGCACCAGGCAGCGGAACAGATTAATCCGGCAGCCGCGCCGACGGTGCGGGCGCTGATGGCCGGGCTGCGGCGGAGCAAAGCGACCGCGCCGGCGAGCAAACGCCCGGTCTTACTATCCGAATTGCGGAAGATGATCACCACTCTTCCCGATACGCCGTGCGGCCTGCGCAATCGCGCGCTGCTTCTGGTCGGATTTGCCGGGGCGTTTCGCCGCTCGGAACTGGTGGCTCTGGATTGGGCCGACATCGTCTTCGGAGCCGAAGGGCTTACCATCACACTTCGCGGCTCCGGAAGCGATTCCGCAAGCTGGGGAAGAGCGATCAACATTCCTTTCGGCAGCCGCACCCAGCAATGCCCCGTGCGATCACTCGCCGCCTGGCGTGAGGCTGCCGGAACCGGTTGGGGCCCGGTCTTTTGCCCGATCGATCGCCAGGGCAAGATCGGCGCCGAGCGGCTTTCCGACAAGGCAGTTGCGCGCATCGTCAAGCGAGCAGCCGGCCTGGCTGGTCTCGATCCCAATCTCTATGCCGGCCATAGCCTCCGTTCCGGCCACGCCACTGCCGCGGCCATGGGCGGAGCCTCTGAGCGCTCCATCATGGATCAAACCGGACATCGCAGCATCGCCACGGTGCGCCGCTACATCCGCGACGGATCGCTGTTCCAGCCGAACGCGGCCGGAAAAACCGGAGCGTAGACCGCGCCGCTTCCGCTCCTTCGGTGTACGCTGTTAGGGTAGTTTGCCAGCAAGACCAAGGAGACGTGGCGTGAAGTGGTTTGATTATGTTGCTCCGGCATCTGTAGCGGAAGCCGTAAATCTTCTGTCCGGAAATCCCGGAGCATTACTCCTGGCCGGCGGAACCGATCTGCTCGTCCAGTTGCGTACCGGCAAGAAGCAGACCGGCCTGGTAATCGATATCAAGCACATACCCGAATTGAACGAACTCCGGTATGATCCGGCAACCGGGTTGACCCTCGGCGCGGCTGTGCCGTGCTATCGGATCTATGGAGACTCTACCGTTCAGAAAAGGTATTCTCCCCTGGCCGAGGTAGCCGGCATCATCGGCGGCACCCAGATCCAGGGACGAGCTTCGATCGGCGGCAATCTATGCAATGCCGCACCCAGCGCGGATTCCATTCCACTATTGATTGCTTTGAACGCCACCTGCCGGGTGGCCGGCCCGGGCGGCACTCGTGAAATCGCCGTGGAGGACTTCTGTCTGGCGCCTGGCCGCAACGCGCTGCGCGCAGGCGAATTGCTCGTCTCGATTCAGTTGCCGCCTGGTCCTGCCCGCTCCGGCGCGCGCTACCTGCGCTTCATCCCCCGCAACGAAATGGATATCGCCGTGGCGGGAGCCGGCGTAAACGTGGTTCTCGAAGACGGGGTGTTCCGCTCCGCGCGCGTGGCCTTGGCGTCGGTGGCGCCGACGCCGCTATTCGTGCGTGAAGCCGGTGAAGCGCTCGCCGGCAAGCCCGTGAGCGAGGAAAGCATCCGGGCCGCCGCCGAGATCGCCCGCGGCGCGGCCAAGCCCATCACCGATATGCGCGGAACCGCCGACTATCGCCGGCACCTCTGCGCGGTCCTGACCCGCCGCGCGCTCACCACGGCGGTCGAAAGAGCCAGGGAGGCACGTTGACCATGCCCGGTAAAGTACACGTACAAACGACGATCAATGGAGAACCGGTAGAGTTCCTCTGCGAACCTCGCCAGAGTCTGTTGGAGTGCTTGCGCGACATTCTGGGCTTCACCGGAACCAAGGAAGGTTGCAACGACGGCAACTGTGGTGCCTGCTCCGTAATCCTCGACGGCCGTGTGGTGAACTCCTGCCTGGTTCTCGGCGTCGAAGCGCAGGGAGCCGGCATCACCACCGTGGAAGGTATTGCCCGGGGCAATCAACTCCACCCCATTCAACACGCGTTTCTGGAAAACGCAGCGCTGCAATGCGGTTTCTGCACGCCCGGCTTCCTGGTGGCCTCTAAAGCCCTGCTCGATCAGGAGCCGGATCCCTCGGAAGAACGCATCCGCCTGTGGCTGGCCAATAATCTGTGCCGCTGTACGGGCTACGATAAGATCGTGCGCGCGGTGGAACAGGCCGCCGCGGAACTCAGAGAGGCCAAAGTATGAGCACTGCTGAAATGACCGTGGTCGGGACCCGCCCGATCCGTCACGATGGCGCCGATAAGGTTACGGGGCGAGCTTTGTACGGAGCGGATGTCCACATGTCGGGATTGCTGTACGGCGCCGTGCTCCGCAGCCCGCACGCCCACGCCCGCATCCTCCGCATCGATGCCAGCCGGGCCGAAGCGCTGCCCGGCGTGCTGGCCGTGGTCACCGCCGCTGATTTCCCCGAGACCCCCGACCGCATCGTAGACTTAGGCGAAGGCGACACACCGCTCAGCTACATTCGCGGGAACGTATTGGCCAAAGGCAAAGCGCTCTACAAAGGGCACGCGGTCGCGGCCGTAGCCGCTACCAGCCCCCACGTGGCCGCCGAAGCCACGGCCCTCATTCAGGTGGACTACGAAGTGCTGCCCCATGTGCTCACCGCACCCGAGGCGATGCGCGAGACCGCTCCTGTCCTGCATGAGGATCTCCGGACCAGGGAGTTCGGGGCCAAGACCGACAACGCCGGCAATATCGCCGAACATTTTCGGCACTCGATCGGCGATCTCGCCAAAGGATTTGCCGAAGCCGATATCATCGTGGAGCGGGAGTTTCACACCGCTACCGTCCACCAGGGATACATCGAACCACAGAATGCGACGGCGCTTTGGAATAATGATGGCCGCGTGCTGGTATGGTGCAGCACGCAGGGCGCTTTTGTAGTCCGCGACACGGTTGCCTGCATGCTGGATCTTCCGGTGTCGCGGGTGAAAGTGACGCCCATGGAGATCGGCGGCGGATTTGGCGGCAAAATCCCTGTGTACCTGGAGCCGGTAGCGGCGCTGCTCTCGCGCAAGTCCGGCCGCCCGGTCAAACTGGTCATGTCGCGCGCGGATGTCTTTGAAGCGACCGGCCCCACTCCGGGATCTTATATCCGCGTGAAAATCGGCGCGAATCGCGAAGGAAAAATTACAGCCGCCGAAGCCTATCTGGCCTATGAAGCCGGTGCCTATCCCGGAGCGATGGTCGGCCCCGGCGGGATTTGCGTCTTCGCCGCCTACGACATGGAGAATGTCACCATCGATGGTTTCGACGTGGTGGTCAACAAGCCCAGCACCGCAGCCTACCGCGCCCCTGGTGCGACCAACGCGGCCTTTGCCACCGAGACGGTGATCGATGAGATTGCCGTGAAGTTGGGCCTTGATCCGATCGAGTTCCGGTTGAAGAACGCCGCCAAAGAAGGCACACGGCGAGCCGATGGGCCAAAGCATCGCCGCATCGGGTGCGTCGAGGTACTGGAGGCGATGCGCCGTCATCCGCATTATCAGGCTCCGCTCGAAGGTCCGCATCGCGGGCGCGGGATCGCCGTTGGCTTCTGGTTCAATGCCGGCTTGCCGTCGAGTTGCGTGCTCAGCGTCAACGCCGATGGCACGGTAAACCTGGTGGAAGGCTCCACCGACATCGGAGGCTCGCGCGCTTCGATCGCAATGCAGGCCGCCGAGGTCCTCGGCATTCCAGCCGAATCGGTACGGCCCACCGTCGTGGATACCGATTCGGTAGGATATACTGCCGTTACCGGAGGAAGCCGGACCACCTTCGCCACCGGCTGGGCAGCCTATGAGGCAGCCCAGGATGTAGTCCGCCAGATGAAAGAACGTGCGGCGAAGTTATGGGAGGTCAGTCCGGAATCCATCGAAGCATCGCGTGGCGTGTTCCAATCCGGCGGCCGCAGCATGACCTTCGCCGAGCTGGCGGCTCGTATCGGTGAAACCGGAGGACCTGTCGTCGGCCGTGCCGCCGTCAATCCGCGCGGCGTGGGCGGCTCGTTCGCCGGCGCGATGGCGGATGTGGAGGTGGATCCGGAGACCGGAAAGGTTACGGTGCTCCGCTTCACCAGCGTGCAGGACGTCGGCCGCGCCATTCATCCCAGCTATGTCGAAGGACAGATGCAAGGCGGCAGCGTGCAGGGTATTGGTTGGGCGCTCAACGAAGAATATTACATGAACCAGGACGGCGGTATGGCGAATGCAAGCCTGCTGGACTATCGCATGCCCATCAGCCTGGACCTGCCCATGATCGACACGGAGATCGTGGAGGTACCCAACCCGGGACATCCGTTTGGCGTGCGCGGCGTCGGAGAGGCCAATATCGTTCCACCTCCGGCAGCACTCGCTAACGCCATCTATCGCGCCGTGGGCGTGCGGCTCAATCGCCTGCCGATGAATCCGCCCGCCCTCATGGAAGCCATCTGGAAGCAGCGGGATTGAAGCATGCCGACTGTCTATATTCCGACCCTCTTGCAGTCTCTGACCGGAGGTCGCGCTGCCGTGGAGGCCGAGGGCGGAACAGTGGGCGAAGTAATCGAAGCTTTGGAGCGGTGCTGGCCCGGCCTGCGGGAACGGCTCGTGGAGCAGGGCCGCTTGCGACCGAATATCTCGGTCGCCGTAGATGGTGAAGTTAGTCCGCTGGGCTTACTCGAAGGAGTTTCTCCCCGAAGTGAAGTGCATTTTGTCGCCGCAATTCGGGGTGGTTCCGGATGTTGCCGTACAGTGCGAAGGACGAAAGATACTCTCTGCCGCAGAAAAATAGCTATTTCTGCGAAAAACGTAAGATAGGGATAATGTTTTATTGGTATGATGGTAAGAGGAATATGCTGCGGAGAATCCCGGGGACGGAACTCTAGCAGCTTCCGAGCTTAGAAACAAGAAAGGTGAGATCTCCTGTGAAGCAAGCAACCAAGAAAGCACCCGCGAAAAAGGCGACAAAGAAGGCTGCTGTGAAGGCGACCAAAAAGGCTGCGAAGAAGGCTGCCCCCAGGAAGACTGCGGCGAAGAAAGCCCCGGCCAAAAAAGCCGCGGCCAAAAAAGCTGCAACCAAGAAGAAATAAGCTCGCGCGTCAAATTTCCAGCGGACCCGCCGCGCCAGGCGGCATGGAAGTATAGGTTTGCGGCTGGGAGTCTGCTCCCTCACGACCACCGTTCGGTGATAGAAGGGTGTGGTGTGGCCAGCGTTGAGACTGAACCACACCACCAGCAAACTCCGCCGCAGCAAAAAGATCCGCTGGCCGTGCCGCTAAATGGCGGAGAGGGTGTGGGTGTGCCCGGCGGCAGCACTCTGGTTCTGCCGGTATAGTTCCTGCGCCACAACTTTCAACTGCTGCGCTTGTTCCCCGCTCAGGGCTGACTGATAGGGAATCAATGGGCCGCATGAGGAGATTTCTGCCGATTCGACGGCTTGGTGCAGCACTCGCGCCGGCCCCCAGGCATCCCGCAGATCCTCCGTGGGCATAAATCTCGCGCGCACTTTCTCTGCGTCCTCGTAATTCCCTTCCGCGCAGAGTTCCAGGATCGTGTTGCTCAGACGGGGCGCAATGCAGCCGGAACCGGTCGTGAAACCGGGCAGGCCCCAATCACGCAGGTGCTGGATGGCCGGGCGCTCGCCCATGCCGCTGATGACGTATTTGCGGTCCACGCGGCGCAGCAGGCTCCGCAGATACGGATCCTGATTGGGATCTTCCAGAACAACGGCATATTTGATCGCCACACAGATGCCGTCGTGCACCAGACGCGCCACCACATCCAGTCCGGCGTCCTTGTCCGCCCCGAAGTTCTTCTCCTCCTTCAGGTAGAGAATCAGCCGCTTCTCGGCGGCATCGGCAAATTCGCGCAGCCCTTGTTCGAGTCCGGCGGCATCGCGAGGATCGCCGCAAGGCAGCATCATCACGCATGGGAACGCGTATTTGCGCAAAAGCAGCGCCTGGTCCACGGCGCGTCCGTAGGAAGGTCCCGCGCTGGGAATCGCCCAGAAATCGTCCGGCAATCCGCTCAACCAATCGAGCAGCGCGGCATAATCGGCCAGGCTGATGTGGTACAGAAATGCGTTGCCGCCATACATCAGGCGGGTAACGCCTCCCTCCAGCAAATGGCGCGTAATCCGCTCATTCTGGGCGAAATCGAGCGAGCGGCTTGGGTCGTGGCGCCGGGCCAGCGGAGGCACGGCGAACACGCCCTTCAGGTCGGCAGGTGAAACGACGGATGTCTTCATATAGAAAATTCGGTGGGATCTTTCCCTCTCTCAGTGCTATTCCCCAGCTAAAATTGTAATCTCCATGCAAACTTCCCGCATCTTGCAGGCATATATCGAGAAAACTCCGGGATCGGCGCGTATGTTCCAGCGCGCCGCGAATCTGTTTCCAGGCGGTGTTACCCACGTGGGACGCTACATGCGCCCGCATCCTCTGTTCATCGATCACGCCTCTGGACCGCGGAAGTGGGACGTCGACGGCCATGAATATGTCGACTACTTCGGTGGCCATGGCGCCCTGCTTCTCGGCCATAGCCATCCGGCCGTGGTCGCCGCCGTCTCCGAGCAACTGCCCAAGGGGATGCACTACGGATCCTCGCATGAGTTGGAAGTGGAATGGGCGGAGCTCATCCGCCAGATGATTCCTTCCGCCGAACGGGTACGCTTCACGCTCTCCGGCACGGAGGCCACCATGCTGGCCTTGCGCGTGGCACGCGCCTATAAGAGCAAGCCCATGGTGGTGCGCTTCCTCTCGCATTTCCACGGCTGGCATGATCAGGTGGCCTTCGGCGCGGAGATGCCCCCTGGGATCTTGCCGGAAGTAGCCGAACGGGTCCTGTTGTGCCCCCCGGGCGACATCGCAGCCTTTCGCCGGCTCTGCGAGAGCCGCAACGATATTGCCGCGGTAATCCTGGAGCCTACCGGAGCCACCTTCGGGCAGGTGCCCGTCGGCGGGCAGTTTCTGCGGGATCTGCGCGCCGTTACTGCCCAGCACGGCATCGTTCTGATCTTTGACGAAGTAATCAGCGGTTTTCGCGTTTCTCCGGGCGGTGCGCAGCAGCATTATCAGGTCACACCCGACCTCACCACGCTGGGGAAGATCATCGCCGGCGGGATGCCGGGGGCGGCCCTGGTCGGCCGCGCGGACATTCTGAGCGTGATGGACCACCGGATAACGCCCGAAGGGCTCCGAATGCCCGGCGTCGCGCATCAGGGCACACACAATGCCGCTCCCATGGCCGCCGCCGCGGGCCTTGCCACCCTGCGCCTGGTCCGCGATACCGACGTCGTCGCCGCGGCGAATCGTACGGCGGCAGCGATCCGTTCCGGCATCAACGAAGTCCTGAAGCGCAAAGGTGTGAACTGGTGCGCCTATGGAGAATTCTCCGGCTTCCACATCTATCTCAACCGCGACCAGGATGCGGTGACGCCGGAAGATATCTACCAGGGGAAAATACCCTGGACAAAGCTCAAAGGCTCCGCTCCCATGGAGTGGTCGCAGAAGATCCGTGCCGGCTTCCTGCTGGGTGGCGTCGACGTAACCGGCTGGCCCGGTGGCCTGGTCTCCGCCGTGCACACGCAGAAGGATGTCGATCAGACCGTAACTGCCTTCGAGAGCCTGTTGGAAATGCTTGCTGCCGAGGGTGGGCTGTAGACCAAGCGAGCCATCCCTCCTAAGTGCAACGGTCTTTAGGAATCTTTACGCAAGCAACACCAAAGTTTACTATCCTCCACCCCCCGTTTTGCACCTTAACAGGTAGGAGGCCAGGTTAATGAAACGACTATGGGTGGTAGGCGGCACGGCCGCGGCAGTGTTGGCGGGCGCCTGGATGTGGTTTAGCGGGCGCAGCGATGTCCAATACCGGACGGCTGCCGTGAAGAAAGGGACGATCGAATCTACGGTATCTGCTACGGGAACTCCCAATGCCGTAGTCACTGTTCAGGTAGGTTCGCAGGTCTCCGGCAACATCCAGACCTTGTACGCGGATTTCAATACCAAAGTAACCAAAGGACAGTTGGTGGCGCGCATCGATCCGCAGATTTTCCAGGCGCGCGTGGATCAAGCCCAGGCAAACTTGAATGCGGCGAAAGCCGCGGTGGTCAATGCCCAGGCCATGATTCAGAAAGATCTGGCGCAGGTGGCGGCAGCTAAGGCCAGTCTGGCCGACGCCAATGCCAACGTCGTGCGCGCCCGTGTGGCAACCCAGGACGCCAAAACCAAGCTGGCGAGGCGCGAGGCGCTGCTGAAGGAAGGCGTGCTCTCATCGGAAGATCTCGATACCGCGCGGGCGACCTATGACACGGCCGTGGCTGCCGAGGCTTCCGCTCAAGCGCAGCAGAGTGCCGCGGAGCAGAATGTGAAAGCAGCCGAGGCCGAAGTGGAAGTAGGGCGCACGCAATTGACCGCCAGCCAGGCCCAAGTCGCGCAAAACACTGCGGCGCTCGCCCAGGCGCAAGCGGATCTGGATCATACGTTTATCCGCGCTCCTGTGGACGGCGTGGTTGTGGCGCGGCACTTTGATGTCGGCCAGACCGTGGCCGCGAGCTTGCAGGCGCCCGACATCTTTGATATCGCGCAGGACCTGACCAAGATGCAGGTCGACACCAACGTGTCGGAAGCCGATATCGGCCGCGTGAAGGTCGGCCAGCCCGCCGCGTTCACCGTGGATGCCTACCCCGGAATGTCCTTCCAGGGCACGGTAACCTCGATCCGGCAGGCGCCGATCAACGTGCAGAACGTGATTACGTATGACGCCGTGATCGCCGCCTCAAACCCTGACCTCAAGTTGATGCCCGGAATGACCGCGAACGTGAAGATCCTGGTGGACCGGCGCGACGGCGTGTTGCAGATCCCCAATTCCGCCCTGCGCTTCAAGCCGCCGGAAGCGGCTAAGGCCGAAAACGTGGTCCACGCCGCCGGCAGGCCGGCCAGGACTGCGGAACAGGCGGTCTGGGTGCTCGGCGAAGACGGAAAACTGCGCGCTGTTCCGGTAAAGCTGGGATTGAGCGACGGCACCTTCAGTGAAGTGACTGCCGGATCCCTCAAGCCTGGCGATCGCGTAGTGGTAGCGGCGGTCTCCAAGAACGATCGCCCCACCGCGACGCCTTTCGCCGGCGGCGGGCAACGCAGAGGCCCTGGCTTCTAACGTAGCGCACACTTCCGTGTGCCGCGTCGACGCCATAGCTGGAGGATATCAGCCATGCCGAACGTAATTGAAATTCACAACCTGGTAAAGGACTATCGCTTGGGCGATATCCCGGTCCACGTCCTGAAGGGAATCTCCTTCGAGGTCGAGCGCGGCGATTTCGTGGCCATCATGGGGCCGTCTGGTTCGGGAAAATCCACGCTGATGAACATCCTCGGATGCCTGGACAAACCCACCGCGGGCGTCTACAACCTGGATGGCATCAACGTGGCGGCGCTTGGCCGCGATGAACTGGCCGAGATCCGCAACAGGAAGATCGGCTTCGTCTTCCAGCAGTTCAACCTGCTGGCGCGGACCTCCGCGGTGGAAAACGTGGAACTGCCGCTGCTCTATACCACCACTCCGCAGCAGGAGCGCGAGGCCAGGGCGATGCGAGCCCTCCACGCCGTGGGACTGGCCGGGCGGGAGCATCATCATCCCAGCCAGCTTTCCGGCGGCCAGCAGCAGCGCGTCGCGATCGCGCGCTCTCTCGTGAATGACCCGCACATCATCCTGGCCGACGAGCCCACCGGCGCGCTCGATTCGCGTACCAGCGTCGAGATCATGGCGATCTTTCAGCGTCTGAATCGGGAGGCGGGCATCACCATGGTCGTGGTGACGCATGAGCCCGATATCGCCGCCTATGCCAATCGCAACCTGCATTTCAAGGATGGCCGGCTGGTGAAGGATCTGCGGATCGAGAGCCCGCGGCAGGCGCAGGAAGAGTTGGAGCGCTGGCCGGCGGAAGTAGAGGAAGCAGAGTTGGTCGAGGAGGCGTTATGAAAATCCTGGCGAGTGTGCGCATTGCGTTACGGGCTCTGCGAGTGAATCGCCTGCGGTCGGCGCTTACCATGTTGGGCATCATCATCGGCGTGGCGGCGGTCATCGCCATGGTCGCGGTGGGCTCCGGAGCTACGGCGCGGATTCGGGATCAGATCCAGTCCATCGGCAGCAACCTGATCATCGTGATGCCGGGCAGCCTGACCAGTAACGGCGTCCGCCTGGGGAATGGTATGGGCGTCACACTGACCGAAGACGATGCCCGCGCTATCGCTTCCGAGTGCGCGGCCGTGGCAGTCGTCGCCCCCACGGTTCGTGGCGCGGCGCAGGTGGCCTATGGCAACAATAACTGGGCCACCAGCATCCAGGGAACCACGCCCGAGTATCTCACCATCCGCGACTTGACCATCATGAGCGGCCACGAGTTCACCATGCAGGATGTCGATTCTTCGAATAAGGTCGCCCTTCTGGGACCCACGGTGGCCTCCAACCTGTTCGGAGATGCGGACGCCGTCGGCCAGGTGATTCGCATCAAGAATGTGCCGTTCACGGTCCTGGGTGTGCTGGTTCCCAAAGGCCAATCGCCCACGGGACAGGATCAGGACGATGTCATCCTGATGCCCATCTCAACAGCGAAAGAAAAGGTGCTCGGTTCCAACCGCGCCAACGCGAAATCGGTCGGCACGCTCATGGTGCAGGCTACCGGCCCCAAACTGATGGATCAGGCGCAGCAGGAGATCCAGCAACTGCTCCGGCAGCGCCACCGGCTGCAACCAGGCCAGGAGGACGATTTCACGATCCGCAACCTCTCGGAGGTATTTGCGGCTCAGGAAAGCTCCGCCAGCGTGATGTCGATTCTGTTGGGAGCCATCGCTTCCGTTTCGCTGATCGTGGGCGGCATCGGCATCATGAACATCATGCTGGTCTCCGTCACGGAGCGGACGCGCGAGATCGGCCTGCGGCTGGCGGTGGGCGCCAAGACTCACGACATCCTCTCGCAATTTCTGGTGGAAGCCGTGACGCTTTCCGCCCTTGGCGGCCTGGTCGGAATCGTGATCGGCCTGGGAGCGTCGTCGCTCATCTCCTACTTCGCGAAGTGGTCCACGCTGGTGAGCCCGATGGCCATCCTGCTCGCGTTCGTCTTCTCGGGCCTGGTGGGAGTCTTTTTCGGCTACTACCCGGCGCGCAAGGCGGCTCTGCTCGACCCGATCGACGCGCTGCGCTATGAGTGAGGCCCTGGTGACCCTGTAAACAAATCTTCATGCGGAGTTGATATCCTCGATAGGGATTTCTATGCTCACCCGAAGAGATTTCTTCTCCGCAATCGGGGTGGTGGCCGCCGCTCCTGGTTCGCTCGCCGGCGCAAGCAGCCGCAGCTTTCGCTTTGCGGTGATCGCCGATACCCACATCATCGACGAGTTCTATCACGGGCCGGAGGGCAGCCCGGAAGATACGGAGTCCATCCTCAAAAGCTCCGAGCGTCTGCGGAAGACGCGTGAGCACATCAACGCACTTCGGCCCGCCATGGATCGCGTGTTCCTGGTAGGCGACTACTTCCACAACTATCCTTCTCAGGATCTCGACTTCTTCTTTGAGCATAAGACCCGCATTGATGCTGCCAAGGAACTCACCGACGGCTTCGCCGTGCCTGTGCACGCCGGCTTCGGCAACCACGATTACGACGTGCCCCGCGTTACCCGCGAACATTCGCACGAGCTGTTTCGCCGCAAGCTGGGCTTGAAGCCTTACTATTCCCTGGAACACAAGGGCTTCAAATTCGTACATCTGAATAACTTCCTGGGAGCTACCTGGCAGCCGGGACACGCGCGGTACGACAAAGGCAAGGGTAGCCTCAGCGAGGAGCAACTCAACTGGTTCGAAGCCGAATTGGAGCAGCACAAGCCGACTTTTGTCTTTATCCACTATCCTCTGATCCTGGTCGAGGTCAAAGAGCGGGCGGACTATGGCCTGCACGCGATTCTGAAGAAGCACAAGGACACTGTGCAGCGGGTGATCTCGGGGCACTGGCACCGCTGGTTCGAGTTCGGGCGCAGCTACGGCCCGCAGCACCTGGTAATCGCGGCCACCCGCTATGATCCGAACGCCTACCTCATCGTGGAAGCCGACCCGGACAAAGCCACTCACACCCTGCTGAACATCGACCTGGTCGACTGGAATACCCACTACAGCGCTCCTTTCGCGTGAGTTTCGGAACTGGAACTTGTGTCATAATTTGGCTATGCAGCCCGTCTTCTGGCAGAACACCCTGCCGTTGATGGTTACGATCCTCGTCGCCGTAGGCGGCGCCACGATCGCCGGTTGGATCTCCAACGCAAACCTATCCAAACGCTTGGATGACGTCATTGTTCGCTTGGGACGCATTGAGACGAAGCTGGATAATCACTCTGACCGCATTAGCCGGTTGGAGGAGCGAACGTCTCCGATCCGCCGGTAAACCCCATCGTTAGGCTTCCAGGCACATCGGCTAAAATGGGCGTTCCGCAAGGCACGCACCCATGAGCAATCCTCCCGAACGGCGGCCCGGATTTCGGACCAAGGCAATCCACGCCGGACAGAATCCGGACCCCAGTTATGGTGCCGTGATGACACCGATCTTCCAGACTTCCACGTTCGCTTTCCGCGGCGTCGGCCAGCCCGGACCCTACGACTACACGCGCAGCGGCAATCCTACGCGTAAGGCCCTGGAAGAATGCCTGGCGGCGCTCGAAGACGGCCGCTATGGCTTCGCGTTCGCAACGGGGATGGCCGCCGAAACGACCTTGGTCTCCCTGTTCGCGCCGGGAGATCATATCCTGGTCCACGACGATCTCTACGGCGGAACCTACCGCCTGCTTTCGGCGGTGTTCGCGCAGCGCGGGCTGGCCGTCGAGTACGTGGATCTGCGCCAATTGGATAAACTCCGCGCGGCGTCGAGACCCGAAACCAGGGCCATCTGGATCGAGTCGCCCACCAATCCCTGCATGAATCTGGTGGATCTCAAAGCGGTTGCCGCCATAGCCCGCGAGCATCGCGCCATCACCATCTGCGACAACACGTTTCTTTCTCCCTACTTTCAGCGTCCGCTCAACCTCGGGATCGATGTGGTCGTGCATTCCACCACGAAATACATCAACGGGCATTCGGATGTGGTCGGAGGTGCCGCTGTCACGAGCGATCCGCAACTGGCCGAGCGGATCGGTTATCTGCAAAACGCGCTGGGGACCAGTGAAGCTCCCTTCGATTGTTTTCTCGTCCTGCGCGGCATCAAAACCCTGGCAGTGCGGATGGAGGCGCATCAAGCTGGTGCCCTGGCGATTGCGCGCTGGCTTCAGGCCCACCCCGGGATCGCGCGCGTGCATCACCCCGGTCTGCCGGAACATCCCCAATATGCTCTCGGCCGCCGGCAGATGTCCGGCTACGGGGGAACGTTCTCGTTTCGGGTGAAAGGCGGCCAGGACGAGGCCTTCCATCTTCTCGGCCGCGTCCGTCTGTTCACTCTGGCCGAATCGCTGGGCGGAGTGGAATCGCTCATCGAACACCCCAGCACCATGACCCACGCGTCCGTGCCCCCGGAGATCCGGGAGCGCATGGGGATCACCCCGGACCTGATACGCATCTCGGTCGGCCTCGAAGACGTCGAAGACCTCATAGCAGACCTCGGCCAAGCGCTCGACTAGAATATGCTATAATTTCCCTAGGGAATCCCTATGCCTACCCTATACGTAGAAAATGTCCCTGAGGATCTGTACCAGGCGCTCCGTGAGCGGGCACGCAGTCATCGCAAATCCATAGCAGCAGAAGTTCTATCTCTTTTAGAGGAGAATATCCCGACCGCTGCGGAAATAGAGCGGCGGCGCCGCTTTCTGGACCGGGTACAAGAGTTGCGTAGCCGGCCTTCTCCTGGATCGGGGCCGTTTCCCTCGACCGAGGAGACAATACGTGAGGACCGGGCACGGTGACCACGCTGGTGCTGGACGCCAGTGTGGCCGCTAAGTGGTTCCTGCCTGCAAACAGCGAGACGCTGGTCGCCCAAGCCCTGGATGTGCTGGACCGGTATATCCAGGGCCCTCTGCGGCTTATGGTGCCGGACCTGTTCTGGCCGGAACTAGGCAACGTGCTCTGGAAGGCGGCTCGTCGGGGCCTGATCTCCCGCGCCTCGGCGAAGGAGGCCATTCGTGCCGCTCGCGGGCAAGCCTTCCCGACCGTGCCGTCCGCAGATCTCCTGGAAGATGCGCTCACAATCGCCAGCACCTTTGACCGTACTGTCTACGATAGCCTGTACGTAGCCCTGGCCGTCTCCATAAACGCCAATTTCGTTACCGCAGACGAGCGCTTGGCCAACGCTCTCGCCGCCCACCTGCCCGTCAAATGGCTGGGCGCAGTCTGACTACAACCCCCTCGGCACCAGCACAAAGTGGTCGATCGCAATCTTGGCGCTGCGGCTCACATGCTTGCCGTCCCGCTGGAAGACCACCTGGAACTCGTTGAAAGCCGGAAGCTTGGAGTCTGCCGGAATCCGAAACTCGAGCGTTTCCGGTACGGCGGTGACCGGCTCTTTGTGCGGATCCGGAGCCGACCGCACCGGAACTACTCCCAGGCTCTGGGAAGGAGAACCCGCCAGCTCGGTGTTGACCAGAGAAAGCTCCAAAGCCACCTGGCCGGGATTCCGATCGGCATTCCAGATGGCCACCCGCACCAGGCTGCAGCAACGCAGTTCGATCGGCCGCTCCAGCTTATGGTGTGCCTCCATCTGCATCGGCTGCCGGTCCGTGGTGCGGAACGAGAGCGCCGCCGGGCTGCCCCGCTGAAAAAAGGAGTTCTGCGGCGGGCGGCTATACGGCCGCCGGAACATCCAGTATTCTCCTGAAAATGGGATATTTAGCGGCGTCGCCCGGACCGACATGCTCAGGCCGCTTCCAGTGGCCGGTAGCGGCGAGATCAGCGTAGGAATCGGCCGTACCTCCGGCCAGAGAATCACCCCCGGGAACCCTTCGCTGCCGATACCCCCTTGAGGGATAGGCGGTGGGCCGGCCGGGAACGGGGGCATCGCTGGCACAGGCGCAGCCGTAGTGGCGATCTTTTTATGGGAGCCGGACCCTTTTCCGTGGCCATACAACCTCCGCGGTACGGTGCCGACCAGCATCAGGCTGGTAGCCAACAACATAGCGAGCCAACCATACACGATCGACCGGCGTACCGAGGCCGCCAGACGGCGCAAGGCCCCATTGTCGATCAAATGAATCGTCAAAATCGCCGTCGCGACAATAGCGCTGGCGATAGCCAGCTTCGGCAGTTGCATCAGAGCGGCAACCAGGCCTGCCTGGAGGCACAGGCTCCCGCCTTGCGAGACGATCCAGGACTTCACCTCCGCGGCCGGGTGAATAATCCGCCACTCCGCATACAGCAGGCGAGTGGCAAGAGCCACCAGCACCACCCCGGCGGCCATCGCGCCAGGTGACACCACCGAAACCAGGACCAGCGCCGGAGCAAACCATACGGCCACCGCCGACGTGTGCAGCATCGCCCGAAGCATTTCCTCTCGGTCCCATTCCTGGGCCGCGAAGTAAAGGCCAAGGGTAATGGCTGCGCTGGTGAACCAGGCAAAAAGCGGATAGGCCAGCGAGAGGACGATCAGCCAGATCCAGCTGGATCGCTGCCAGGCAACGGGAGTCGAAGCCTGCCATACCAGAAGACCGGTCGCTGTGAGACT
>CAZMRK010000684.1:0-3078 GCA_964568355.1 uncultured Solibacteraceae bacterium
GGGCGGCGACCAGGGGTGAGGGGCACTCTTCCATCACCTTCTGGTGGCGGCGCTGGATGGAGCATTCGCGCTCGCCCAGATGGACCAGGTTGCCGTAGCCATCACCCAGGATCTGGATCTCCACGTGGCGGGGGTGCTCCACCAGTTTTTCGACATAAAGCTCGGGGTTACGGAAAGCGCGCTCGGCCTCGCTGGCAGCGTTGCGGAAGGCGGATTCCAGCTCGTCTTCGCTTTCGACACGGCGCATGCCTTTGCCGCCGCCTCCGGCCACGGCTTTGAGCAGGATGGGGTAGCCGTAGCGGCGGCCGAAAAGGCGGGCTTCCTCGACGCCGGGCAGCCCTTCGCTGGTGCCCGGCACGACGGGCACGCCGGCCGCGATCGCCAGCCGACGGGCATCCGTTTTGGAACCCAGCTTGCGGATGGAGGAGGCGGAGGGACCGATGAAGACGATGCCGGCCTGTTCGCAAGCCTCGGCGAATCCGGCATTCTCGCTGAGGAAGCCGTAACCCGGGTGGATGGCTTCGGCGCCGTGCTTCCTCGCGGCTTCGAGGATGCGGTCGATCCGCAGGTAACTTTCAGCGGAGGGAGACGGGCCGACATACTCGGCCTCGTCGGCCATGCGCACGTGGAGAGAGGTACGGTCGGCGTCGGAATATACAGCCACGGAGGCGATGCCCATCTCGCGCAATGTGCGCATGACGCGCACGGCGATCTCGCCACGGTTGGCAATCAGGACTTTGCGAAACATCGAGGCGATTGTAGCAGGGTCATGGGCGGGGGGCGCCGTTCGAAGGGCGGGAGAACAAAGAGGTGGACGAAGTTCGGTTTCCACTTGACCTCTCCTGTTAGAATAAAGACAGCTATGCCGCTCGCATCTATTAAAGGATCCCTGAAGGAAAAAGGCGTCCGGCTTACCCGGCAGCGCCAAATCCTGTTAGAGCTGATCGACAAAAGCGGGCAACATCTGGATGCCGAGCGGCTTTATCAGATGGCTAAAGAGCAGGACTCGAAGCTAAACCGCGTGACCGTCTACCGGACTTTGAAGCTACTCAAAGAAGGCGGTCTGGTGGACGAGCTCGACCTGATGCACCAGGCCGGAGACCAGCACTACTACGAGACGCGCATGAAGCAGGAGCACGCCCATGTGATCTGCCTGCGCTGCGGAAAAGTAGAGGAATTCTTCGGCGAGCCGCTGCAGCGGCTTCGGAGGCAGATCGAGAGCCATTTCGGTTTTCAGATTCTGCTGGCGCGCACCGAGGTAGGCGGATTCTGCGCGCATTGCCAGATGCTGCGGGCCCAGGAAGTGGAGCAGGCGCGCCAGGCAGCCGAAGCGGAAGCAGCCGGACCCTCGACCCCGCCCCGTCCCCGCGCCAAGCGCAGCGCCTGATGGCCACATCTACAGCCGAGATGCCACGCGTGGCATTTCTGGTGGTCACCGACCCGGGCGGAAACCACAGTAAGATTCCTCTCCAGCCTCTGCCGTTCCGGATCGGGCGGCAACCGGACAATCACCTGGTTCTGCGCGATACGCGGGCCTCCCGCCATCACGCGCGCATTCTGTTTGAAAACGGCGAATACGTTCTGGAAGACGAGCAGAGCCGCTACGGCGTGTGGGTCAACGGCAAGCGCGTCCAGCGGCAGGTGCTGCGCAACTCCGACCGGATCGAGTTCGGCGTGACCGATTCGTATCGCCTGGTCTTCGCGGTGGACGGGGCGGAACTGGCGCGTCTGATGGAACAGCTTGCGACGCCCGAGGTGCCTTCGCCGCTGGCCTCCACTCCGGCGGGAGGCAACCTGGCCAAGCTGCGGGCGGTGCTGGATGTGGCGCGGGCGCTGCAGACCTCGTTTTCCACCGACGACGTGCTGAAGTCGGTGGTAGACGCGGCGCTGGCAATCACCGGCGCCGAGCGCGGCTTTCTGCTGCTGCGCCAGGGCGACACGCTGGAGACGCGCGTGGCGCGCAATCGCGAGGGCCACACGCTTTCCGACAGCGATCTGCGGGTGCCACGGCGGGTCATTCAACGGGCGCTCGAACAACGCCGCGATCTGCTTTCGATGAACTTCGATCCACAAGGGGAGGCGGGGCTGCGGCCCGAACAGAGCATCGCCGATCTGGAACTGCGCAGCGTAACCTCGGTGCCGCTGGTGCGCATCAACACCAGCGCGGGCAGCGGCGCCACGAGCCTGTTTGCTACAGGAAACGAAACGGTCGGCGTGCTCTACATGGACTCGCGGATCGGCAAGGCGGACCTGGCCGGCGGGAATCGCGAACTGCTGCAGACACTGGCGATCGAAGCGTCGACGGTGCTCGAAAACGCGCGCCTGCTGGAAGAGGAGCGGGCCAAGCAAAAGATCGAAGAGGAGCTGCAATTCGCGCGCAGCATCCAGCAGAGCCTGCTGCCCAGGAGCCTGCCCACGGAGGGATGGTTCCGGGCCGCGGGCAGCAGTGTGGCATCGCACGAGGTGGGCGGGGACTACTTCGATGTGGTCGCCGGCGAACCGGATACGTGGACCGCAATCGTAGCCGATGTTTCCGGCAAAGGGGTCAGCTCGGCGCTGCTGGCATCCCTGCTGCAGGGGGCTTTGGGCACCGCCACCCGCAATTCCGAGGGGATGCTGGTGCGGGTCTGCGATCTGAATCGCTTCCTGTTCGCGCGGACCGAAGGCGCCAAGTACGCCACTTTGTTTTACTGCGCGCTGGCGCGCGACGGCCGGCTGCGATATCTCAATGCCGGACATTGCTCGCCGCTGGTGATATCGTCCAACCGGCGCTGGGAATACCTGGAAGCGACGGGGGTGCCGGTGGGCCTGATCGAGGAGGCGGAGTTCGCGGTGGCGGAAAGACAACTCCAGCCGGGGGACAAAATCGCGATTTACAGCGATGGGGTGACCGAGGCGCAAAATCCGACGGGGGAGTTCTTTGGGAGGAAGCGGCTACGGGAGGTGGCGCAGGCGGCGGCGAGCGGCTCCTGCCAGGAGTTGCACACCACCATCCAAGACGCAGTGACGGCCTTTACCGATGCCGCGCCGCAATCCGACGATCTGACGCTGGTGGTGCTGGAATACCAGCCTGAGACT
>CAZMRK010000685.1:0-16327 GCA_964568355.1 uncultured Solibacteraceae bacterium
TGCTTCTGGCCGCGCTCGGCCTGGTGGGCTGGGCGCTTACAGTCGCCGGCCTCTATGGACTGGTCGCCTACACGGTGACCCGGCGCATCCCGGAGATCGGCGTGCGTGTGGCGCTGGGCGCCCTGCCATCAGACGTATTGCGCCTGGTGCTGCGCGACGGGCTCATCATCGCCATTGCCGGCTTAACGGTCGGGCTGATGCTGGCCGCGCTGGTCACACCGTTGCTGCGCATGTTCCTGGTAGGCGTTGCTCCGCATGACCCGGTCAGTTTCGCGGCGGTCGCAGTGGGTCTAATCCTGACTTCGCTCCTGGCAAGCTACGGTCCTGCACGCCGCGGAATGCGATTACCGCCGACCGAAGCGCTTCGCAATGAATAGCGCGCTGTAGCGCTATCTCGGCCGCAGGTCGTTGAGAATCACTACGTCGACCCTGCGATTGCGGGCGCGCCCTTCGGCATCGTCGTTGGCGCCCACCGGTACGGTCTCGGCGTACCCGGCGATGGACAAGCGGTTACGCGGGATGCCTCCGCGCGCGGCCAGTGCCTCCATCATGGCGATGCTGCGCGCCGCCGACAGTTCCCAATTGCTCTTGAAGCGGGAGTTCCGGATGCGCACGCTGTCGGTGTGCCCTTCCAACCGTACCAGGTTCGGCACATCGCCTAGGATGCGGGCGATCTTGTCGACCATGGGATAGCTGGCGGGATCGAGCTCGGCATGGCCGGACTGGAAGAACGCCGCCTGGCGCAAGCTGATGACCAGCCCGCGCGATTCCAGCCGCACTTCCAGATGCTGTTTTTCGATTTCTTCGCGGAGCTCCCGGGTGAGCAGAGCGGCAGATGTTTTCGCCGGATTCTGGGGCACGGACCTGGCCGGCACGGGCGCAGGCATTTCCCGCTGGCCCAGCGCCGCCATTACAGATTCCGATACTTTGCGGGCAGTTCCCTTCTCCGCCCGTTCGGAAACGAATAACACGACGAAAGCCGCAAACAGCAGAGTGAGGAAATCGGCGTAGGAGATCAGCCAGCGCTGGTGGCTGGCGCGCGACCGGATATCGATGGGATTGATCATGGCGGCTCTATGCGGAAGCGATCCGGGCGGCGGGCTCCGGAATCTCGATGGGCCGCCCGCTGGCGCGCCAGCCTTCGCGTCCGAACGCTTCCAGGCGCTGGCGAATGAGCCAGGGATGCATTTGCTCGATCATTGCGATAATCCCTTCCAGAATCAGTTGCTCGGCGCGGATCGATTGCTGCGACCGCAGGCGGATGCGCTGGGCGATCGGCAAGAACAGCAGGTTGGCCGATCCCACGCCGTGCAGCGTGGCGACAAACGCTACGGCAATTCCCGCGCCCACCTGAGAGAAGTTGTCGAGGTGCTTCATTACCTGAATCAAACCCATCACGGCGCCGACGATACCGAAGGTCGGTGCATATCCTCCGGCCGCTTCGAACACACCCGCGTCGGTTTCGGCCTCGGTGGCTTCCAGGCGCATCTCCATCTCCATCATCTTGCGCAGCTTGTCTGGTTCCAGCCCGTCAATCGCCAACATCAGCGTCTTGCTCAGAAAGGGGTCTTCCGTGCCCTCCAGGTCCCGCTCCAGAGACACCAGGCCGTGGCGGCGGGCCTTGGTGGCCAGAGCGCTGATGCGGTCGATCATTTCCCGAGGTGCGTTATCGTGTTCGGAGAAGACCAATCGCAGTTTTCCGAGAGCGCTTTTCAGAATAGGCCGCGGAGTCGTGAGAACTACCGCGCCGATTGTGCCGCCCAGGACGATGACCGCGGCGCTCGCCTGGGCGATGTCGGCGATGTGCCCGCCATCGAGCACCAAGCCGCCGAGCACGCCGCTGATGGCCAGAAGGAACCCGCCGAAGGCGATCAGATCCACACGCATGGAGCGGGCAAGAGTGGGGGTGCGACGCATACCGCTCGTTCCAGCGCACGCGTCCGGCCACGTGCTGAAACTGGAAACACGGGATTTAGCACAGCCGCGGCCGGCAAAATCGTGACACCCGTCAGCTTTTTGACTGGCGAGTTTCCCCTAAACCGCCAGCTTGCCGTGATATTGCATTTCTTTGAAGGTGAACTTTACCTTGAACCGCATGGGGCCGAACTCGGTGGAAAACGTGACCTCCTTGTCGTCGGCGGAAAGCTGCAACAGCTCTTTCGAGAAGCCGAATAGGATGGTCCGGGTGTCGCGGCTCACTGTGAGCGATTGCTGCACGATCCCTGGCTGGGCGGGCGATTTTCCCTTTGGCTCCAGGTACGTCAGCCCCTGGAGCCGTTCCAACAGGTCGTCGCTCGCGCCCTGCGAGACCGTGGTCTCGGTATCGTCGCCGCTTTCGCTGCGCCGGCGCCGCCGCGCTAGCAGCGGGATACCGCTAACGCTGATCACGTAGTGGTTGGCCAAGGCTTCGGGCAGCGGCGTTTTGAGCGCGTCGAGGACCGGCTGGGCGCTCTCCCATCGAACGACGCCCCTCCACTGCATGGGCCGCTCGCCACCACCGCCACCGGGGTATCCCCCAGGACCACCGCCGCCCGGATATCCCATACCGCCACCGCCGGGGTAGCCCATACCGCCGCCGCCGACCCCCGGAATTCCCATGCCGCCCATACGGCCCATGCCACCGCCCCGGCCACCTCGCCCCATGCCGCGGCCGGATTCGGACGGAGAGGCGGTCACCTCCTTCGCCCACGGCGACTTACTGGTCAGTTTGTCGATCTCCTCGCTGGACCATTGCGAAGGATCTTTCTTGTTCCAAAAGTCCGACTCGCCGGCATCAGCCCGGTTCCACAACTCCACGGCTGTGCCGGAAGCGAGTAGAAGAATTCCACGCCGGCTTAATCCTGCCATAACCAAACAACCCCGTCATACAATCAAAGTTGCTACCAGTCGACGCACGCCAGCGCCTCCTTGCGGTGGCTCGGGGAGAAACCCTTGCCGATCGCCTCTTCCAATCTGCCCACGTGGTAAACGTGTATTCCGGGGAGATCTACCCGGCCAATGTAGCCGTTTCGGAGGGTCGCATTGCTTACGTCGGCCCAGCCGAACGTCCGGCCGCCGAAGTAGTCGATGCCGCGGGGCTTTATCTCTCCCCCGGCTGGATTGAACCCCACGGCCACCCCTGGATGCTTTACAACCCTGTCTCGCAAATCGAGGCGATCCTGCCGGGCGGTACCACGCTGCTGTTCAATGATGACCTTCTGTTCCATCTTCAGGCCGGTCCCGAAGGCGTTCGGCGTGCGCTCGATGCTCTTGCGGATCTACCGCTTACCTATCGCTGGCTGATCCGCCTGCTTTCCCAGTCGGAGCTTTCCGACGAGACCGAGGTCTTTGCCCCGGAAAGTGTACTCCCGCTGCTCGATCGTCCCGATGTCGCCGGAACGGCGGAACTTACGCGTTGGCCCCAGGTGCTTCGGGGCAATGCCAGCGTCCTGGCGGGTATCAGCCGCGCCCTGGCGCTGGGAAAGCGGGCCGACGGGCATACCGCCGGCGCGTCCTATGAAAAGCTTAACGCGATCGGGGCCGGCGGGATCAGTGCCTGCCATGAGGCCATCACGGCCGGGGAAATCGCCGACCGCCTGCGCCTGGGATTCTGGACTATTCTGCGCCATAGTTCGCTTCGCCCCGACCTGCCGGAACTGGCTCGCGCCATCACCGAAATGCGGCTGGATACACGCCGGCTGATGCTGACCATGGATGGGCCATCGCCTCGCTTCGTCGCCGAGAACGGCTTTCTTGACTATGCCTTACGCGAGCTGGTCGCGCGGGGAGTAGCGCCGGTGACCGCTATCCAGATGGCCACCATCAACCCGGCGACGTACTACGGCATGGACCAGGAGCGCGGCGGTATCGCCCCCGGCCGGATCGCCGACTTCGTGCTGCTGCCGGACCTGGAGACATTCCGCTCGGCGCGGGTCGTCGTGGCGGGCCGGGACGTGGCACGCGATGGCCGATTGCTGGCCCATCTCCCCAATGTCGATTGGGATGCACTTGATCTGCGCCCGAGCTTTGCGCCGTTTCCGGAGGGATGGAATCGGCCCGGGGGCTCCCTGCCGGTCATCGAGCTGATTACGAACGTCATCACCCGCGGAGCCGGGGCCGCGCCGTGGACGTCCGATGGCGGAGTCCCCGACGGCATGCTTCTGGCCGTTCTGCTCGATCGCCAGGGCCGTTGGATGACTCGGGCGTGGCTGCGCGGTTTTGCACCGCGCCTCTCTGCCCTTGCCAGCACCTATAACTCCAGCGGACACCTGCTGGTGCTCGGGCGTGACCTTCGCGCCATGGAACACGCCGCCGCGGCTGTTGTGAAATGCCACGGCGGTATTGCGTTTGCGGAAGCGGAAGGGGTGAGCTGGCAGTTCGCCCTGCCGATCGCCGGGATGATGTCCCCTCTCCCGTTTGCGGAGACGGTTCGCGCACAGCGTGAAATCGAGACGCGGGTCCAAGCGGCCGGTTTTGTTTATGCCGATATTTGCTACGCCCTGTTGTTCCTCGCGGCCGATTTTCTTCCGGGATGGCGGCTGACGCCGCGCGGCGTTCTGGATGTTCGCTCCGGAGCGCTGGTAGAAGAAGCGGTACAGCGGCGCAGCACGATCGGATCCGGAGAAAAGGCCATACATGGGTGAGTTGGAACTGAGCACGCTCGACTGGGCGGTTTTGGCGGTGTACCTGGCGGGGATCGCCGTGATCGGCATCCTGGCCGGACTGCGCGTGAAAGATACTACGCATTACTTTTTGGGGAGCCGCCGCTTTGGCCGCCTACTCATGATCGGGCAGAGTTTCGGCACGGGAACCCACGCCGAGATGCCGGTCTCGCTTGCCGGCGCGGTCTACAACATGGGGGTTTCGGGCATCTGGTATCAATGGAAAAATCTCTTTGCCACCCCGTTCTACTGGCTGATCGCGCCGCTGTTCCGCCGCATCCGCCGGACCACGACCGCGGAGATGATCGAGGACCGCTATGGGCCTTGGATGGGCGCGATCTATACCGTTTTTGCGCTGAGCTTCTTCACCATCAACATGGCCAGCATGTTGAAAGGCGCGGCGAAGGTAATCGCGCAGGCGGCCGGCGGCGAGGTGCCGGTCAACGCCATCGTGGTCGCAATGACGGTGGTTTTCATTCTCTACAGTTTTGTGGGTGGCCTGGTGGCTACGGCCTGGACGGACTTTCTACAGGGATTTCTGATCATCGCGCTCTCCTTTCTGTTGATTCCCCTGGGCTGGGGAACCGTGAACGGTATGAGTGGAATGCGGGCAGCGCTGGAGCCTTATCGGTTCTCGCTGGCTACGCCGGAGGGTATCGGCGTGTGGTTCATCCTGATGCTGACCGTAAACGGACTCGTCGGGATTGTGGCGCAGCCGCATCTGATGGCCAGCGTGGGTACGGGCAAGGACGAATACACCTGCCGCGTAGGCTTTCTTTACGGCAACTTCGTGAAACGCTTCTGCACCATCGGCTGGGCCATGGTTGGCCTCATGGTGGCAGCCCTGGTGGCGCGCGGGGCTTTCGGCGTGCACTCCCTGCAGGATCCCGAAGAGGCCTTTGGTTTCGCCTGCCGGCACCTGCTGTTTCAGGGCGGTGTGGGCCTGCTGATCGCCTGTGTGCTGGCGGCCAACATGGCGGGATGCTCGGCTTTCATGGTCGACAGCGGAGCGCTGTTCACTCGCAACTTTTACGCCCGGTATCTGGCACCTTCGCGCCCGGACCGCCATTACCTGCTGATCGGCAGAGTCAGCGGCCTGCTGATCACCCTGGCGGGAGTGCTCTATGCGCTGTTTCTGGTACAGCGCGTGTTGTACTCGTTCCTTCTCACCGAGACCATGTCCACCTATGTCGGCATCAGCGTGATGGGAGGAATCTTTTGGAGCCGGGCCACGCGCTGGGGCGCCGCGGCGAGCATCGTGGTGGCGATGGGAACCAACTTTGCTGTGCTCTCCTGGAGCGGCCGTCGCCTGGACCATTGGGACCCCAACGTGTTTCTGATCTCGCTGCTCGCCGGCATCGCGACCCTGATCGTCGTGAGCCTGCTCACGCCGCGCGAGCCGGCGACGGCACTCCAGTCGTTTTACGGCCGCCTGCAAACTCCCAGCGATGCCGATGCGGAGTGGGAGAAGCGCGACCCGCGCAAGGTTGCCGAAGAAGGCCGGCAACTGATTCTGGTAAACCTGCTGAGGCTGCGCGAAGCCGCGGCGGGCGTGTCTTTATGGCGCGCCTACCGCGTGGATCTGCGCGGATTCGCCACGGGGTGGATCATCGCTGGAGGACTGATCCTGGTGGCCTGGCTGGTCTTTTCGGTGTAGCGTTGTGTTAGGATGACTCCTATGGACATTGCAAAGGAGTACTGCTATGCCGCGCACCGTACTTTCGCGAATCCTGGGAGTCTTCCGCCGGCACCGTCTGGAAAAAGAGTTCGATGAAGAGGTCCGGACTCACCTGGAGCTGTTGACAGAGCGATTCATCCGCCGCGGTCTTGAACCGGAGGAGGCCGCGTATGCCGCGAGGCGCCAGTTTGGAGGGATCACGCAAGTGAAACAGCATCACCGGGACCAACGCGCCTTTCCGGTGGGTGTCCTGTTGCAGGATATCCGGCACGCATTTCGCCAACTTCGAAAAGCGAAGGGGTTCACCTCTGCCGCCGCACTAACCATGGCGTTGGGGATCGGGGCGACGACCGCCGTCTTTGCCGTCCTGGACACGGTTGTGCTTCGTCCCCTGCCCTACGCCCAGCCGGAACGGCTAATGGCGTTCCGCTCCATAGATCACCGGGGCGCGCCGCATCCGGTGCCCCTGTCCTACCCCAACTTTTTCGATTTCCGGAAGCAGGATCGCGTCTTCGAGCACCTGGTCTCGTATCGGAACTCGCGGTTTACGCTTACCGATTCGTTGCCCGCGATCCAGGTCCCAGGGATGATCGTGTCCTGGGATCTGTTTCCGCTGCTGGGCGTACAGCCGGAACTGGGACGCGGCTTCCTCCCGGAGGAGGAGAAGCCCGGCATACATGTAGTGGTGCTCGGCAATTCCTTGTGGAAGAGCCGCTTCGGCGGCGATCCGAAAATCCTGGGACGGCAGATCCGCATCAATGGCGCGCTGTATACGGTAGTTGGCGTGACCCGGGCCGGATTCCAATTTCCGATGGACCAGCCCGCGGTCCAATTGTGGACCACGCTTTCCAAGGATGCCTCCGATGCCGAGTTCACGCCGCTTACCGAACAGCGCGGAGCCTGGGTGGTGGATGTGATGGCGCGGTTGAAGCCCGGCATTGGCATGGAACAGGCGCAGGCCCAGATGGACCTGGTGGCGAGCGCCCTGGCGCGGCAGTATCCCGACCAGAACAAAAATCTGGCGACCACATCCGTACGGCCGGAACTCGAACGGCTGACGGGGAGCAGCCGGCGGCCGCTATGGATCCTGCTGGGAGCCGTAATGCTGGTACTGCTTATCGCCTGCGCGAATACGGCCAACCTGCTGCTGGTTCGCGGTACGGAGCGAGCGCGCGAGTTCGCCGTAAGAATGGCGCTGGGGGCGTCGCCGCTGGCGATCATCCGGCAACTGCTGGTCGAGAGTCTGGCGCTGGGCATGCTCGGCAGCGCGGGAGGAGTCCTGCTGGCCATAGGTGCGCTCCAGGCTGTCCTGCCGCTGGCCGGTGATAGCATCCCGCGCATCTCCGAAGTCACAATCGACGGACGGGTGCTCTTGTTCTCGATAGCCGTCGCGATCTTGACCAGCGTTCTGTTCACGCTAGCCCCGGCAATTCAGGCAGCGGGAGCCGATCCGGTGGGCGGGCTGAAAGAAAGCGCGCGAAATGTTGCGAGGGGCCATCATCGCCTTCGAAGCATTCTCGTGGCCGGACAGATTGCGCTCGGACTGGTGCTATTGGTCGGGGCAGAGCTGTTGATGGCCAGCTTCCTGCGCCTGTCGCAGAGGGACCCCGGTTTCCGCTCAGAACGTCTGCTGACCTTCCAGATTGGCGTATCGGGAAGCCGATATGACAAGGCAGGGCTGGTCACATTCTGCGACCGGCTTCTCGATCGCCTGAAAACAACCCCGGGAGTCGAGGCGGCGGTAATGGGCATGCCGCTGCCTCTCGAAGGAAGCCAGTTGTCGGTGGGATTCGACATAGAGAAACGGCCGGCTCCTCCTCCGGACCGGCCCGTCTCCAATATGGCGATTGTCACGCCGGGCTATTTTGGAGCGATGGGCATTCCGCTCATCCGGGGACGCGATTTCGTCGAGCGAGACAACACCAGTGGTCCGCGCGTGGTGATCGTCAACGAGGCGTTCGCGCGCAAGTATTTCCCGGGAGAAGAAGTGATTGGCAAGCGCATCGAGCCAGGCGCCACCAATGGGGATGAGAGCACGCAAATGCGCGAGATCGTCGGTGTGGTAGGAAATGCGAAACAGGTGCCGCTCGGGATGGACCCCGATCCGATCTTTTATTTCCCTTACAAGCAGCTTTCCTGGGGGCTCGGCACCATTGTGCTGCGGACCGCAGTCCCGCCGCTGGCGATGGAATCAACCGTGCAGGCGGCGCTGGTGAGCGTGGACCGCCAGGCCGCCATCTATCAGGTGCGAACCGGAGAGGACCGCGCGGCCGCGGCGATTTCGGGGCCGCGATTTCACATGGTGTTGATGGGGAGTTTTGGTGCGGTTGCTCTCCTGCTGACCGTGTTCGGTCTCTACGGCGTGCTGTCGTACACGGTGGAAAGACGGCGCCGGGAGATCGGCGTGCGCATGGCGCTTGGTGCGGAACGCCGGGATGTGTTGGGCCTGGTGTTGCGAGAGGCGGCGCAACTGGTCGGAGCAGGCCTGGTAGTGGGTCTGGCCGGAGCCTTCGCCTGCAGCCGCGTGCTCGAAACCATGCTGTATGGAGTTCGTCCAGGCGACCCGCTTGCTGTGGCAGGCGCGTGCGCCGCCATGGTGGTCACCAGCATGGCCGCGTCCCATCTGCCTGCCGCACGCGCCGCATCCGTAGATCCGATCGAGGCCCTGCGCAGCGAATAGCCGGCCGGCAGGGCCATTCCGCCGTCAGTCTTTGATTTCGAAGATGGCCTCTACTTCCACGGCCACGCCGGTGGGGAGAGAGGCGAAGCCCAGGGCACTGCGGGCGTGGAAGCCGTCGGTCTCCTTGCCGAAGATTTCGTGGAGCAGGTCCGACGCTCCGTTGATCACCAGATGCTGCTCGATGAAGTTCGGAGCGGAGTTGACGCAGCCGAATACTTTCAAGACCCGCAGTCCATCGAGGCTGCCGTGGGTGTTCCACACCGATTGCAGGATCTTGCTGGCGCAATCGCGGGCTGCCTGATAGCCCTGTTCAACGGTCAGGCCGTCGCCGAGCTTGCCCTTTAGCGCGCTCACGTGGCCCGAGGTGAGAAGCTGCTTGCCCGAGCGAACGCAAAGATTCAGATATCCGGGGGTTTGCTTTTCGAACTTGATACCGAGACTTTCTGCTTTTTGTTGAGGAGTCATCCAGCCATTTATCTTACATGAGGGATGTCAGATTGGTGCCCGCTGCCGTGTTCCTGGCGGAACGGAACCGCGCGCGTTAGCAAGCGGACGGACCGAATCACCCGGTCGCAGTACTAGACTTCCAGGCCCATGGAGCGCATCAATTCCAGGGCGTTGCTCTTGGTGACGATCCCGGGCCGCATGCGATAGTCGAAAGACATACGTCCATTTTCCAGGTGGTCTTCGAAGTGCACGTTCGCGGCGCGGGGAGCCAGGGCATCCGCAATGTCGGCCAGGGCGAGATCGTGGGTGGTGATCAAACCGATGGCGCCGCGCGTGATGAGACCGCGGACGATGGCTTCCGCGCCGATGCGGCGATCGTGGGAGTTGGTGCCGTGGAGAAATTCATCGAGCAGGAACAACACCGGCGGGGACTGCTCCGCCAGGGTTACGATGCGGCGCAGATGCAACAGCTCGGCATGAAAACGAGAGCTTCCGCTTTGAAGCGAATCAAGCACGCGAATGGATGCTCCCGGATGCAGCGAAGAGAGCCTCAGGCGCCGGGCACGGACGGGCGCGCCAGCCTGCGCCAGAACCACATTCACGCCAACGGTGCGCAGGAGTGTGCTTTTCCCCGACATGTTCGAGCCGCTTACGACGAGCACGCGGCACTCGCCGCAAAGCTGTACATCGTTGGCCACGGCTCGCGCCGCAGGCAATAGCGGGTGCGACAGCCCTTCGCCTGCCAGGCAGGGAGAGTCGGAAACGAACTCCGGAAACGGGTCGCCGGGATGCTCATAAGTATATTCGGCCAGCGAAGAAAGCGCTTCGATCTCGCCGAGGGCGGCCATCCAGCCGCCGATCGCGGGCCCCCAGCGCGCGCGCCACGCTTCGACGGCAAAGCAGATTTGCACGGTCCAGAGCAGGACCGGTTCGGCCACGCGCACAAACAGGTTGTCACGGGAATCCAGTAGCTCGATCCACCGGTTGAGCTGGCGAATGCGCAGGGAGAGCGGGCGCCCGGGAGTGGACAGGCGCTTGCGCAGGCCGGCGAGATAAGCTGACGTGAACTGCTCCTGTTCCAGACGCGCCAGAACACCGGCCAGCAGAGCCAGGTCGTGAGCCGGCTGCTCCACATCGGCGATAGCCCGAGCCAGCTTGTGGCGCAGACGATACATGATGGTCAACTGCGTGATCAGGAGAATCAGAAACAGATCGCGCCAGCCGAGCCAGATCCATAGGATCGCGCTGGCCACTGTGGCAAGGGAGAGGCATAACAGGCCCGGGCGCGCTCTGGGTGAATGAAAGACTGGAGGCGCCGCGCCCCAGGCGACCATCTCCTCGGCGTGCACGCCGGAGCGGACCGATTCTCCAAGGACGGCGAGGTCTTCGCGCAGGTCCAGACGGAAGCGCAGCTCGGCGATGGCCTGCTGGCGCTGGCGTACCAGCTCGGGAGGCGCGGCCGACTGCAGCCAATCGGCCAGCGTCGCCTCGCCGGCCCGGGTGCGGGCGGTACAAAGCAGCTCGAACAGGGAGCCGCGGCCGAACAGGTCTAGATCTTCCGCATAGGGATGATCCGGGCGGAGGTAGCGGTCGCCGGGTTCTCCCGTACCGACCCATCGATCGTCCAGGCGCGCCAGCAGCCGCTCGTAATACGAGACAGCGCGCCGGGCTGCCTGGAGTTCGCGCAGAACGCCATCGTGAAGGATCACCAGAATAGCGAACAGGACGCCGGGCACAGCCAGCCAGTACGGGGAGGCGACCTTCGATCCGAAGGCCAGCCAGGCCAGGGCCGCGCCAGCTACAAAGGCGAGCAGGCGCAGGTTTCCCAGGCGATAGTGCCGGCGCTCGAGCGAGGCAGCGCCGGCGCGGCGGGCCTCCAGACGGCTTTGGTATTCGGCGCGAGGTGTGGAAGGAGACGAAGGAGCCAACCCTTATTGTAGGGCCGCCGGCCTGAAGCAATCGTGCTATAGTGTGGCCATGCCGAGCGGATATGTACCGATTTTTATCTTGCTGGCGGTAGCCATCCTGTTTCCGGTGGTGACCATCTGGATCGCCAAGCTGGTACGCCCATCGGCGCCGTTCCGGACCAAGCTGGAAGCCTATGAATGCGGCATCAAGGCCGCATCCGATTCCCGGGGGCGCTACACCGTTCGGTTCTACATCATCGCCATTCTGTTCGTCATCTTCGACGTGGAGACCATCTTTCTCATTCCCTGGGCCGTGCGCTATCGCGTGCTGGGATGGTTCGGCGTGGCGGAAGTAATCGTCTTCCTGGCGATCCTTTTTGTAGGGTACATCTGGGCCTACAAGAAGGGCGCGCTGGAATGGGTATAAGCGCCGCCTGACCACTCCCTGACGGTCGTGGCTCGGTAACACAGCACTACTTTTCGTCCGGCTCGCGGATTTGCAGGAGCTGATCGGCATCCAGATTTTCCAGCCGCTGCCGGATTCCGGAAGGCCAAAGAACTTCCAGGGATTTCACTTTCGTTTGCGAGCCCAGGCCGAAGTGCGCCAGGCGATCGCTCGAACCGCCATAGCCCACGGCGGTGGTGACACGATTCCATTGCTCGCCGGCGGCGGTTACCAGGTGGAGGCGGGCTCCGATGCCGTCGCGGTTGCTGCGCGTACCGGTGAGGCGCAGTTCCAGCCAGTGCCCGGCGCCCTCCGTAGCATTGAGCAAAACCAGAGGCTTTTCGTTCAGGCGCGTGACGACTACATCGATGCGTCCGTCGCGGTTGAAATCGCCGAAGGCCGCGCCTCGATGAAAGGCCTCTTCGCCCGTCAATACCTGGCTCTCGAAGGTTCCGTTGCCGCGATTGAGGAAGACGATGTTGGGCTGGCGGGACTGGCGGCTGGACGTCAGCTCGGCGTTGTCCATCACGTTTCCGTTGGCGGTGAACAGATCCTTATAACCGTCGTTGTTGAAATCGAACATCCCGGTGCTCCATCCGCTCCAGGGAAGACTTCCAGTGGCCAGGCGGCTGAGGGCCGTCATGTCGACGAATTGGCCGCCTACATTCCGGAATAGCGGAAACGTCTCGTTGGTGAGCGCGGTGACGAAGAGATCTTCGCGGCCGTCATTGTCGTAGTCGCGGAAATCCGAACCCATGGACGAGAGCGCCTGCCCATCGGGACCATATGCCACACCGGCCCGGACGGCTACCTCTTCGAAGCGTCCGTGCCCGAGGTTGTGGAAGAGAAAGTTCGGGACGGTGTCGTTGTCGACGAAGACATCCGGCAGGCCGTCGCCGTCGGAATCACCAAAGACTACGCCCATTCCCTTCCCCAGGTGCGCCCCTATGCCCGATTCGGCGGAGACGTCGCGAAAGCGTCCATTGCCCTCATTGTGATACAGGGCATTGGGGAGCGGCTGATAGAGATTGGGATTGCAGTAGGTGCGATAGCCCGGCTTGGGCAAACCGCAATAGACTTCCCGGGCCGGATCCCAGACCACGTAGCGCACCAGGAAAAGATCCAGGCGCCCGTCCTGATCGTAATCGAACCAGCCGGCGCCGACTGCCCAGCCGCTATCGCCCGCGAGCCCTGCTTCCTGTGTGACGTCGGCGAAGGTGCCATCGCCGCGGTTGTGATAGAGCGTGTTGGCGCGAACACCGGTCACCAGCAGATCGACGTTGCCGTCATTGTCGTAATCCGCCGCGGCCGCGCCCATGGAGAAGCCAGAGCCGGCCAACCCCGCCCGTTCGGTCACATCGCGAAAGGTGCCGTCATGGTTGTTGCGGTAGAGACGATTGAAATAAGAGGGATCGGCCTTGCGGAGGCCGGGAACGGTGGCGCCATTGGAAATGAAGATGTCCGGCCAGCCATCGTGGTCGTAGTCGAAGACGGCTACACCGGCGATCATGGTTTCCACCTGGTGCTTTTCTCCGGTAGCGCCGTTGCGCACGACCATGTCCAGAGCGATGGAGGTGAAACGAACAGGAAGGAGACCCCAGGCGGCTTTGCCGGCTTGCGGCCGGTTCGCCAGTTCCCGGGTGATGCGCTCGACTTCCGCAGTGGCTCCTGCGCGCCGCAGCGTGGCGAGGCTTTCCTCGCTGCGGCCCTGTTTGAAGAGGAAGAGGCCGTAGTCGGTCAGAGCCTGGCGATCGTTGGCCGGCGCGGCCATGCGGTAGTATTTCTCGGCTGCCGCGGCGTCGCCTACCGCTTCCATATCGAGCGCCAGGGCGTGCGCTGCGCGCGCCCGGTCGGAAGGATTCGACAGGGCTACCTCCAGAGCCTTGCGCGAGTCTTCGTAACGATTCAGGTAATAATAGACCCGGCCGAGGTAATAACAGGCATTCTCCTCGCGTGGATTGAGGCGGCAGGCGCGCGCGAAGGGCTCCTCGGCCTGGCGATACTGCTGCTGGGCGGAGTACACCATGCCCAGCAGCTTCCAGCACAAGGCGCTATTCGGCTGCTCCCGGACCGCCTGCCCGAAAGCCCGCTCGGCAGCGGCAAAATCACGCTTCCGGAAGGCTTCCAGCCCTTTTTCCAATGTAGAGTTCCCGGCGGGAGCGGCCGCCGCGAGCAGCAGCCAGAGGGCTAACCACAAAAGCACTCTTGCAGAGTGCCACACGCGGCGAGCGAATGCCAAACCGTGCGCTGACGCTCTCTATGCCAGCCAAGCCCCGTAAGCGCGCGCTTCAGCGCGCCGCGTCGACGCTCTCGTCGACGTTTGGGGTTGCTCTCAAAATCACCGGGATACAGACGGCCCTATAGACTAAATAGTGTAGGCATACGGAGGGAGGGCTACTTTGGGACTCGATCACTTTCGTACTTTGGGACGTACGGGACTGAAGGTTTCACCGTTGGCGTTGGGCGCGATGACCTTCGGTTGGGGTGCGGATAAAGAGACGGCGCGCCGTCTGTTCGAGGTCTACCGGGAGGCCGGCGGCAACTTCCTCGACACGGCGGATATGTATTCGGGCGGTGTCAGTGAAGAATGGCTCGGTGAGCTGATTCAAGCCGGCAAAGCGCGCGATGACGTGGTGCTTGCGACCAAATTCAGCTTCTCCGCGCAACAGGGTAACCCGAACGCCGGCGGCAACGGACGCAAGAATATCCTGCGGGCTCTTGAGGGCTCGCTGCGGCGTCTGCGGACCGACTATCTCGATCTGTACATCATGCACACCTGGGACCGTGCGACGCCGGTTGAGGAGGTCGCATCCACGTTGAATGATCTGGTGCGCTGCGGGAAGATCCGGCACGTAGGCCTCAGTGACGTGCCGGCGTGGTACGCGGCCCGGTTTACAACCATGGCGGACCTTCGAGGCTGGGAACGGCCGGCGTCTCTTCAGCTCGAATATTCGCTGGTTGCCCGAAACCTGGAGCGCGAGCATTTGCCGCTGGCCCAGGAACTGGGAATATCGATCACGCCCTGGAGCCCTCTGGGCAGCGGATTTCTCACGGGCAAATTCCGCAGGATGGAAGGCCGGATTACCGGAGCCGGCCGGGTAGTGGACGTGAAAGACTCCGGCAACCCGGTGCTGGAGAGATTTGCCAAGCGCGAGCAGAACTGGAAGATTCTGGAGACACTGCTGGAAGTCGCGCGCGGGCTGGGCAGACCACCGGCTGAGATCGCGCTTGCCTGGGTCGTCGGTCGACCATGCATCACATCCACGCTCATTGGGGCCACGCGCGTAGAACAACTGGAAGCAAATCTCGCCAGCGCGGCAGTGTCGCTGCCCGAGGACGCTGCACGCGTTTTGGACGAAGCCAGCGCCTTGGAGCCTAATGAGCTGGACCATTTCTTTGATCGTGTGCTGCAAGGGATGGTAAATGGCGGCACTAACGTGGCGCGAACGTTTTTCTAGATCCAGAGTTCTGAGAGTCCTGTGGGGCCGGGGCACCGTCTCTGTGGCCGAAACGGTGCGGCAAATCCCATAGTCATCGAACAGAACCAGGACGAAACCAGGCTGGCGTTCGAGGTCAATCAAAGCGCGGCTATTAATCGTCAAGGTCGAAAGGCATTCCATTTGGCCGAAAAATACGGCCGATCGCGGTAAGTAACGTAAACATATAGGCCATTTCTGCGGCGTTCACGCCAGGGCCTTTCCGTAGAGAACCAGCAGGCGGCTCCATGCCTTCTCCGCCTTCGGCTCGTTATAGACCCGCGAATCGGGAGGGCACCAGCCATGCGCCGCGCCTTCGTATACCTCAATCTCCGCGGGCAGGTTGGCTTTGGCGAACGTTTCTTTGAGGACGGTCTTGTCGTTCGGCGAGCGGGCGTCGTCATTCGATGCGATCGCGATGAGGAACTGCGCCTTGCTCTGCGCGGCCTGCAGGTGCGGGCTATTTGGCGCGTCCGTCACGAGTCCTCCGCCGTGAAAGGAGGCGACGGCTCCGACACGATCGGGCACGGCAGCCGCGGTGCGAAACGCAATCGGGCCACCCATGCAATAGCCCTGCGTGCCGATCTTGCGATTCCTTGCCACAGATTTCTGTTTATCGAGCCACGCGATGAACGCTTTCGCATCGGTCATGTGCGTAGTCTCATTCAGGCTTTGCGCCAGCGGTCTCAATTCCTGAATTGGCGCTGCGGTGCCGGCTTCCGAGGCTGGCGCTTTTTTGACACGGTAGAAGGGATTGACCACCAGCACCGAATAGCCCGACTCGGCCAGCCGTTTGCCCATCTGGCGGAACGCCGGCCGCAGCCCGAAGATGTCCGGCCAGACGAGAACGCCCGGAGCAGTACCGGTCGCCGGATGCACAAAGTAACAGTCCGCGGTGCCGTCCGGCGTCTTTACCGTCACCTCCGACTCGGTCACGGCAACCGCGTTAGCGACGCGCGGCAGCATCATCGCCACGCCTGCTCCCAACAGGACGCCGAACTGCTTGCGGGTCACCAGACCGCGAGCTTCATACTCCTGCCGGTCTTGTTCAAAA
>CAZMRK010000686.1:0-7492 GCA_964568355.1 uncultured Solibacteraceae bacterium
AGCCAGGGCGCGGTGACGCCCGCGAGATTCCCCATCCCGTTCTGCAGGCTGGTCCAGCGGCCGGCCGCGACTGGTCCGGAGAGCGTCTGGCTTACCGCCCAGTGGTTGGACGAGAACATGCCGAAGGCGATGCAGCCTGCCATCAAAAAGGTCATCGCAAGCGACTCACTGTCCACAATGGCCACCGGAAGAATGATGGTGGCGAGCGCCAGGCCGGCCCCGGTAAACGTCTTGCGGACGCGCGTAGGCGCCCCTCCGGCCGCGATCCAACGATCGGAGAGCCATCCGCTGACGGCCGAGGAAAGCCCGATGGCCAGGTAGGCGATGGAGCCGAAAGCGGCCATTTTCTGCATCGAAAAGTGGCGCTCCATCACCATGTAGGAGGGCAGCCAGGTCAGCAGGAAATACCACAAATAGTTTCCGCAGAACAAGCCGCCGAAAGTGCCCCAGGCGGAACGATGGCGTAGAATCTGGCCGATCGACGGGCAGCCGTGCGGATGCGTGGCCGCGGCGCCCTGGCCGCGCGGTCGCCAGATCATCCAGGGCAGCAGCCAGACCAGGCTGGCCATGCCCAATACAATGAAGAACGGCCGCCAGCCGAACTGGGCGATCAGGACCCCGCCCATCAGCGTACCCAGCGCCGGACCGAGCTTCGAGCCCATATCGATCAGCGCGTTCGCCAGTCCCCGATGATGCTCCGGAAAGTGTCCGGAGAGAATCTTGGAATAAGCCGGATACGCTACCGATTCGCCCATCCCCAGCACCAGCCGCAGGAGAAATAACGAGGCGAATCCGCTGACCAGCCCCGTCGCCGCCGTGGCTCCGGACCAGAGCAGATAACCGACGGCATAGACCAGGCAAACATCGAACCGGTCTACCAGCCAGCCGGCGATGCCGAAAAGCTGAAACGCCGCATAGGTCCAGAAGAAGCCCGAAAGCAGCAGCCCAAGTTGTTCCGGGGAAAGGTTGAGTTCGGCCTTGAGCGGTGGGGCCGCTACGGAGAGGTTTCCCCGGTCCACGTAATTGATGAAGACGGAGAGCACCAGGAGAACCAGCGCGATCCACTGTGCGCGCGACAACGGGGTCCTCGCGGCTGCCGGTGAAGTGATCATAGGACGGACCACCCATCTCATCACGCGACGGCCCGTGATGCAAGAGAAGGACGCGCTGCCGGGTGGGGGGAGAATTCCCGGGCTTCTCCTCAAATTGACAATCGGCCGGCGCCTGATAGAGAATCGCCAGAACAACAGGATGCTGAAAACGCAGAAGGTCCCCGAGCCCGCGTTACAGCAGGCGCGTCCCACGCATGTACGCCATATCGTCCTGGCGCTGACCGTGGCAGCCTACATGATCACCTATATGGACCGCGTGGTGATCTCCAATGCCGTTCCCGCTATACAAAAAGATCTGGGCCTGTCCCTGATTACCATGGGCTGGATACTGAGCGCGTATCAGTGGGGCTACGCCTGGTTCCAGATTCCGGGAGGGTGGCTCGGCGACCGGATCGGACCGCGCAAGGCCCTCACCCTGATCGTTTCCTGGTGGTCCATCTTCACTTCGATTACCGGGCTTGCTTGGAATGCCGCCTCGATGATCGTGGTCCGGTTCCTGTTTGGTTTGGGCGAATCCGGGGCCTTTCCCATCGCGACCCGATCGCTATCGCGCTGGATGCTGCCTTCCGAGCGCGGCTTCGCCCAAGGGATCACGCACGCCGGCTCCCGGCTGGGGGCCGCTATCACACCGGCCCTCGTGGTTTCCCTGATAGCGGCCTATGGCTGGCGGATCGCTTTTGCCGTTTTCGGAGCGTTCGGCCTGGTTTGGGCCGTCTTGTGGTTCTGGTATTACCGCGATACGCCAGCAGCGCATCAATCGGTGAATGCTGCGGAGCGGGAATTGATCCACACGGCCCTTGGCGGCGCAAGACCGGCAACCAATCGCGACGTGCCTTGGCGTGCCATCTTTTCCAGTTCGACCCTGTGGGTCGTCTGCATGATGTATTTCTGCTATGGCTATTGCATTACGATCTACCTGACCTGGTTTCCGACCTACCTGAAACAATACCGGCACTTCTCATTACAGCAGATGGGCCTGTTTACGAGCCTGCCGCTTGCCTGCGGCATCTTCGGTGATGCGTTGGGCGGATTAATCTCGGACTTCCTGGCCCGGCGAACCGGAAATCTGAAACTGGCGCGGCGCGTGGTGGCGATGACGGGATTCTTGCTCGCGGGCACGGCGATCCTGCCGGCGACGTTCACCGCCGTTCCCATGGTGTCTGTATGGTGGACCTGTTTCGCGCTGTTTGCGCTGGAGTTGACGGTGGGGATCTCCTGGGCGATTCCGCTCGATATCGGCGGCGAATACGCAGGGTCGGTCTCGGCGGTGATGAACACCTGGGGGAATATAGGAGGCGCGATTTCGCCCCCGGTGCTGGCTTATCTGGTGAGCGGCTATGGGTGGAATGTGCCGTTCGTCGTGGCTTCGGGCTTCTGCCTGGCAGCCGCTCTGCTGTACCTGAAGATCGACCCGGCCGAACGTATCGTGACCGCGCCGGCCTGACGATTTGGGACAAAATGCCCACGGCGTACCCGTAAGTCATTGATTATAATATGGTTGATAAATGCATTTGGGACAAGATGTCCCAAATGCAACCTAACTAGTAGAATAACCGGAGAGGGGAAAGATGAAGATCAACCCGCATAAGTGCGTCGCTTGCGGAAATTGCACTTACGTCTGTCCGATGGGGGCCATCTATATTGACCCCACCATCAAGCGGGCCACCATCGACCGCAACGAATGCGTGGAATGCTATTCCTGCTTCAACGGCATGAGCCAGGAGCACCTCAATCCCACCATGGTGCGCGGCTTGCGCAAAATCTTTCAGATGATGCGGCTGCGCTTCGATCCGGAGCCGGATGTCTGCCCTACGGCTGCCTTCGAGCCTGATGAGCTGGTATGGCCGCGCGTGGTGCGCCGCGCTTTCTCGGATCCGCGCGTGCCTCACGAATCCACCGGCGTGCAAGGACGCGGCACCGAAGAAGTGAAGACCAACGATGTCACCGGACGAGTCAAGAAGGGCGAAGCCGGATTCACCATCGAATTCGGCCGTCCGGGCGTCGGCGTCTGGTTCCACGAGATCCAGAAGATGACGCACGCCCTGGCCAAGGCCGGCGTCAGTTTTGAGAAGAAGAATCCGGTAACCTCCCTGATGAGCGATGTCGCGACCGGCACGCTGCGCCCCGATATCCTGAATGAAAAAATCCTCTCCGCGATCGTCGAAATCAAGGTCACCGTCGATCGCATCGAAGAGATCATCCGCCTGGTCAAGGAAGTGGAAGGCCAGATCGATACGGTGGTAGCGCTGGGCGTAGGGGCGCGCTGCGATGACGATGGAGAGGACCGTGACGTAGGCCCGATCCTGGAGCGCCTGGGCTATAAGCTGGAGCGGGCCAAGACCAATGCCGGTCTCGGGCGGATCACCAATCCGGAAGATACGAAATTGAAGGAGAATACGGTCGGCGCCATCATGTAAGCGCCCGCCTCGACGGCCATGACCAACACGCTTCATCGTTACGGAGATTCCGCCAGCTTTTACGACGATTACGTCGTATTCGCCATCCCCAGCCGCGGCAAGAACGACAAAGGCAGCGTACCCAAGCTCAAGCAGTTTCTGCAGATGGCGCTCGAACACCACCCCGTCAATCTGGGCGACGCCATCCATGGCGGAGCCCTGCGGCCCAGCCGGCATATGCATCCCACGGCCCACTGGAACCGGGATCTGTCGCCGGACTTCCGCGCCGTCATCGAAGGCGTCGATGCTCCTACAACCGTCGCCGCCGTCTTCGATCAGCGCATCAACGCCGAGAATTTCCTCAAGGCGGTCAAGGAAGCCGACCTGGGGCTGTGCGTGAATATTTCCACGTCGATTGATGGCGCGGAGCAATGCTGCCACTTCGCCAATCATGCCCGCCATAGCGTCGGATATTCGCTGGGATTCGAAGGCAAGACCGAGAAGCTGCCGAATACCCAGGTGCTCATGCTGACCACGATGTGCGGGCACGGGATGATCAGCACCAGCATGGCCAAAAAGATGATCGACTGGGTAAAGGAAGGCCGCCGTACGCCGGAGCAAGCGGTCACCTATATGGCCCGATTCTGTTCCTGCGGCGTATACAATCCCTCGCGCGCTAAGCGCATCCTCGAAGACGCCCGTACCAAGATCAAGTGAAGCGCTGCATGCGCTTCAGAAGCGGGCTCACTGCCGCGGCGCCCAGAGCCGAAAACAGCAGCAGCCAGACCGTCCAGGGCAGCCCCATCGCCAGAGCCGACGGCGGATAGCGGATCTCGATCCACTCGATGGGGCCGGCGGGAAGCCGCGCTTCGCCCCGATGCCAGACCGCATCCGCCAGCGACCGGACGCGGCGCGTGGCGAGATACCCCAATCCGTTTCCGGCGACCACCGCTTTCTCCACCGCCTCACCGCCAATAAGAACGCGCACCTTTGCGGTAACCGGCCTCAGCGGGCGGAAGCGCCAGCTTACCTGGCGCTCGCCAGGCACGCGCACCGCGGGCGTTTCCACGCGAATCCCGGCAGGAGCTTCGAGCCTGGCCTCGTCGACCGGTGCGCTGGCCTGCACGGTCAGGACGGCCGCTTGGCCGGGCGACAGCGGAGCATACGCAAAGAACGTTTCCAGGTAAGGGTAAAGCAGCAGGCAGGGCAGCCCGGCGGCGAGGGCCGGCAGCAGGACGGTCCGCAGATAGCGCGCATTGGCGGCCAGCAGGCCCTTCTGGGCGCGCCAGATGAGCGCGGGCTCGTCCGGAAAGAGCCGCAGTTCATAGAAGTGCGCCTGGCGCTTGCGCCGCGCCGCTTCGAGCGCCTTCTGATCGGACGTCAGGCGGAACACCGCCAGAATCGCGACTCCCAGCAGGATTCCCGTAACCCCTAGAGCCCACATCGCAGAATCAGTCCAGATAGCCCAGCCCCTTGAGCTTGCGCGTGATCTCCTCGTCGGAATCGGAGCTCTCGATTTTGGCCAGCTCTCTTTCGAGAACGTGCTCCACGAACTCCTGCGCGGAGGAATAGCCCGCCACTTTGGCGCAGCGCTGGATCCGCTCCCAGAGCGGTTTGTTCAATTTGACGCTTGGTTGAAACATGAGTGAAAAACCGGCCGGCCTTCCATCCAGTCCGGAGGCCGGACGCCGAATAGCTGAAGCGCGGTCGGCGCCATATCTTCGATCCCGGGATCTTCGGCGTCGATTTTGCGATTGCAGAATAGCACGCCGGGCACCAGCAGCGGATCCACGCTGTGATCGCCGCTCCAGGCCTTGTCATTGTCTTCGAAGACGCTGCCCGCCACCTTGCCGACCGCGGCATCCCAGGAGGTCCGGTAGCCTTCGTTGTAGCCCACAATCAGGTCGGGAGCTTCGGTAAGGTACGGCCCACGGTAGAGCGCGCTCGCCGCATAGACCGTGCGGATCGCAATCGCGTCTCCATCGGGGTCCCGCAGGCCGGAAAGCTTGGTAATCAGCTCCTGTTTGAGGGCTTCGGCCTCGGCTCCTGGAGCCACCGTGCCCTGGGCCTCTCGTCCCTTCAGGTTGAGATATAGTCCGCCAAGTCCAAGTGTATAAGCACGAGTGCGGCTCCAGTCGACGCCTTGAAAATAGGGACCGCTCTCGCCGCCATCGCCGCTCAGCGCCAGGTAGCCGTTGCGCAGCAGCCATGTATTCAGATTGATGCCCCGGCGGAACGCACAGAAGCCGTGGTCGGACAGTACGAACAGCACGGTATTCTCGTCCGCGTGGTCGGCGGCGATCCCTACCAGGCGATCCATTCGCCGATAGAGATCTTCGATGGGATTGGCGGGGCTCGCATGGTGCAAGTGCCGGAAGAACATATGCTGCACACGATCGCTGGTGTCGAAGACGCAGGCCACTACACCCCGGCGGGTCTTCTCCAGCGCGGCGGTGAACATGGCCTCGCGTTCGGCCAGCAGCAGATAGGCTTGATCGAGAAAAGCCTGGTCGCCGATCACGCCCTCATTGAGCGCCCAGGTGTCCTCCGCCATGCCCAGCGTCGAGAACGTGCCCAGCAGCTTGGCGAGGTAGGCGGCGTAATACGGTGGATGGCTGATGGGCAGCGCCGGCTTTTCCGGATCGATTTGCACCGGCGTGGCATAGAGCGAGACTTCCTCTCCGCATTCGGTCAGCAGAAAGCGCGCAATGCCGTGCACGGCCGGGGTGAGGCCGGCGCGAAATTCCATCTGGACCCACGGCGTGTACTCCGCCAGGCGCAAGGGATAGCGTGCCGAGCCAATCTCCAGCACCGGCTCCGCTCGATCCATCCGGATGCGAAAGGGCACACGCAGCGGACCTCCGTCCGCGAGGAGCGTGTTCTCCGGACCTTCCAGTTCGCCTGTCAGATATCCGTTCTGGCGGCGCAGCGGGTAGCGGCTGCCGTTTTCATAGACGGCTTCCTGCAGACGGGTGCTGAAGTGCGAGAAACTGCCCTGCGTCCCTCGCAGGTCCGGTGTGGACATGGCGGAGAGCAGCCGGCCATGGAATGCCTCGGGCGGAAATGTGATGGGAACTCGCAGAATGGTGGATCCGATCTGGTGCTGCCCCAGCAGCTTCCAAAACGGCTGGCTTTTGCGCCGGAGTTCGGCGCGCGCCGCCGAAAGCGGAATGCGATAGCGGCCGATCTTCCAGATACGGCTCGGCTGGTAAACCTTCGCCGCGGAAAGTTCCGGCACATAGGTTTTCAGATTGCGATTGAGAAAATCGAAGATATTGTGCCGCGCCGGGTTGACGCCTGTGGCGAAGGTGGACCAGGCCACCGGCGAGAGCGAAGGAAAGGTCGTCCGCAGGCGGCGATAACCACCCTGCTCCCGCAGCCGGGCCAGGTTCGGCAGCTTGCCCTCTGCGAGAAAGCGTTCGGTGAGGTGGGGATCCAGGCCGTCCAGCCCCAGGAAGATCAGCTTGCGGATGTGAGCTTTGCGGAATCCCTGGCGGCGCAGAGCCAGCCGCCACAGCATCCGGAAGGGCCAGGCCAGAAGCGACAGCGCGCTGACGAAAAAACCCGCCAGCAGGCTCAAAAAAGATCCCAGAAAGGCGAAGCCCGCGCCCGGACCGACATAGGCAAGCTGAGAGCCGCCATGCGCCGGGTCCCACAGGCAGGCTGCCACCACCAGGGCAATCAGCCCCATCGCCGCCGTGCGCCGCCGAGCCTGGTCATTCATCGCACCTTCCCCTCCAGGAAGGGGACCTCCCAGACTTTTTCATGGTGGATCGGCCCATGGCCGAAATAGCCGTTCTCCCCGAACAACTCGCCGTGGTCCGAGGTGATGGTCACATACGTATTCCGGGGCAGCAGATCGAACAGTTCTTCGACGACGCGATCGAGGTACCGCACGGCTTCAATCTGGCGATCGCGCAGGAGCCGCAGTTTCTTGCGGTCGAACATTGGCGTGCGGCGGCTCTTTTTCAGTTTGCCGCCCAC
>CAZMRK010000687.1:0-7980 GCA_964568355.1 uncultured Solibacteraceae bacterium
GGCGGAGGCCAGCAGCAGCGCCAGGGCCGGATAGCACGGCATCGAATAGTATTCCTGGGTGGTGGAAAAGGTGAAGAACGCCAGAATGAAGCCGGTCCAGCACAGGGCCATCAGGCGGGTGCGCGAGGCGCGGTCCGCGCCGCGGAAGCGCAGCCTGGCGACGGCCGGAAAATAGACGCTCCACGGAAACAGCCAAAGCAGGTGAAACAGCCAGAACCAGAGCCGCGGCACGGTGTTGTAGTCGCGGGGATAGCGGCGGTTCAGGAAGCGCAGGATGTGCTCGTTGAAGAAGTAAAACCAGAAGAAGCCGCGGTAGGATCCACGCTCGCTGTGCAGCGTGAAATCGAGATAGGGCGGATTCTGGAGCGTAGCCAGAATGTGCCAGGGCGCCGCGATCACGAGCAGCAGCAGGATGCCGGAAAATGGCCGCAGGCGCTGCCACGTATGGCGCACGAGCAGTTGTTTGGTCACCGCCAGGTAGACCAGAGCCGCGCCGACAGGAAACACAGCGGCGATCAGTCCCTTGAGCAGCAGGCCCACGGCCATGCTGGCCCAGAAGATCATGGCCCACAGGCGCGGACGCGGCTCCTGTTCTTCGAGCGCGCGCAGCAGGGACCAGATCGCCAGGGTGATCATGAGAGTGAGGATCACATCCGGGATCAGGAAGCGGGTGAACAGGAAGACGCCGACGCTGGTGGCGATGGCCAGGCCGGCGTACATGCCCACGCGGCGGCTGAACGCCCAGGCTCCGAAGCGCGCCGTCACCCAGGCCAGCAGCACGGTGGAAAGGGCCAGAGGCAGCCGCGCGGCCCAGTCGTGCACACCGAAGATCCGGTAGGACACGGCGATCATCCAATATTTCAGCGGGGCCTTTTCGAGATAACGGATACCATCCAGGTGTGCGGTAACCCAGTTTCCCGAATCCAGCATATTGCGGGCGATCTGGGCCTGGACGGCGTCCACGTCGTCCATCAGGGAAGGCGGGCTGAAGAGACAGCCGAAGAAAATTGCGATTGCGGCCAGGAGAACGATTACCTGGTAGCGAACGCCGGAATCGCCAGCGCCGGATTCGAATCCTCGAGCCTGGGAACCTCGACCCTCCATCTCCTCATCCAGAGGAAAAGCGTTAGAAGACCCCATAAGTGATAACCGACATTCACACGCCTTTCCAGGTGATCCCGGATGAGTGATTGGACGGCGGAGGCATCAAAGATGCCGGTCGCCTCCACGGCTTCCACGGTGAGCGTATCCATCAGCAGGTTCCGCAGGATTCCCCGGAACCAGTCGTGCGCCGGAATATCGAACCCCGTCTTCTTCCGGTCCAGAATGGAGTTCGGAAGCTTCCCCCGCATCAGCTCCTTCAGGAGATATTTCTGTTTCCAGCCGCGAATTTTGAGGTGTTCGGGCAGGGAAGCCGCAAACTCCACAATCCGGTGATCCAGGAACGGCGGGCGGACCTCTAATGAATGAGCCATGCTCATCCGGTCCACTTTGTACAGGATATCATCCGGCAGGTAGTAGTAATGGTCCATGCGCAGGTAGCGATTGAGCCGGCCGATGCGGTGGCGGGAGGCAGGCAACCGGTCCACCAGGGCGCGCATGTTGTGGCCGTCGGTGACGAGACAAAGCTGCTTCTTCTGTTGCGGGGAAAACGTACCATTCCAGAAGAAGTGGGCCTCGTCCGGGGGCAGGGAAGAGCCGGCCAGCGCCCGTTTGCACTTATATTCCAGGCTGATCTTGTCGTCCGATACCGGCCAGTAGCGTTCGCAGGCGTCCAGCATAAGGCCGCGCACCACGCCGGGCACGAGCCGCAACGGGCGCACAAGACGGTTGGCCATGTAGGTCGCATAACCGCCGAACAGTTCGTCTGCGCCTTCGCCGGACAGCGCTACGGTGACGTGCTGGCGGCTCATGCGGGAGAGATACCAGACCGGCAGGGCCCCGGCATCCGCGCTGGGTTCGTCGGAATAGTAAGCGAAGTCTTCGATGGCGGTTTCCAGTTCCTGGTCCGGGTTCAGGTCGAATTCGTGATGATCGGTGCCATACCGCTGCGCGATTTCGCGGAAGTAGGGGCTCTCATCGAAGCTCCGGCCGGAAAAGGAGACGGAGAAGGTTTTCAGGCGCGCGCCGCCTTCCGCCGCGTAGTGCAGCACAGTGGAGGAATCGACGCCGCCGCTGGCCCAAATGCCCAGCGGAACGTCGGAGAGCATGTGCTCACGCACGGAATCGCGCAGCAGCGTCTCGAGCTCCACCTTGGCTGATTCGAGAGTCCATCGGGAGTCCGGGCGGAAGGCCAGTTCCCACCATGGCTCGGTGCGGATCTTGCCGCCGCGCCATTCGAGCAGATACCCGGGCGGCAGCTTTTCGATACCTTCAATCAGGGTGTAGGGGCAGGGAACGTAGTTGAGCGAGAGGTAATATTGCAGCGCTTTCAGATCGAGCGTGCGCGGCACTTCCGGGTGTTCCAGGATGGCCTTCAGCTCTGAACCGAAATAAAGATCTGCGCCGCGCCGGTAGAGGTAGAGGGGCTTGATGCCCATGCGATCGCGCGCCAGAATCAGGCGCCGTTCGCGCTTGGACCATAGCGCCACAGCGAACATCCCCCGCAGGCGGGAGAAACAGGCTGTGTCCCATTCCTGAAAAGCGTGCAAAACTATCTCGGTGTCGCAGCGAGAGTGGAAGCGATGGCCAAGCCGTTCCAGTTCCCCGCGCAGCGAGGCATGGTTATAAATTTCGCCATTGAAGACGATGACCACGTCACCGTCCGGGCTGGTGATGGGCTGGTCTCCGCCGGCCAGATCGATGATCTTGAGCCGTACGGCGCACAGCGCTATCTCGCCTGACACATACACCCCTTGCTGGTCAGGCCCGCGATGAAATAGCGACGCGGTCACCCGCTGAGCTACACGTTCGCTATCCGCACGGTTCGTGTGAGTAAAACCGGCTATCCCGCACATTCGACAATCTTTCCCCGTTCCCCGAAGAGGGGACCTATCACCCTTGACTCCAACGTTTTGTGATGAATATACCATCCGGCTGCGGAATAGGCAAAGAAATTGTAAAGAATTGTTGCGGAGGCTTGCAAAACCGCCCATTTGGTGGTCTTTGATCGAAGAGAGGGAGTTCCAGCTTCGCGACAGCTTCCAGCCGCATCTAAGGGAGTACTCATGCACCAGATTCTTGCCTTCGTCCTTCGCCACGGGCACGCCGTATTGTTTTCGGTCGTGCTGGCGGAGCAGGTGGGGCTGCCGATCCCGTCGGTGCCGATTCTGCTCGCGGCAGGCGCCCTGATCGGACTGGGGCATTTCTCCCTCGCGGCGGCTCTATTCTGGATCTGGCTGGCTTCGCTGATCGGCGATACGCTGTGGTACTACCTGGGCCGCTTGCGGGGACGGTCGATCCTGCGCCTGCTTTGCCGTATCTCGCTGGAGCCGGATTCCTGCGTCCGCCGAACCGAGGACATCATTGTCCGCCACGATGCCGGCGCCGTCCTGTTTTCCAAATTCGTTCCCGGGCTGAGCACCGTGGCTCCGCCGATGGCGGGGATGGTGCGCATGGCTGTCTGGAAGTTTCTTGCCGCCGATACGGCCGGCACCCTGCTGTGGGGCGGAGCCTATCTCCTGGCCGGCTATATTTTTCGGACCGAGCTCGAACGGGTAGCCGCGGCGGCCTGGAACATGGGGCACTGGCTGGGATTGCTGGTGGCCGGACTGCTCGGCGCGTACCTCGGCTGGAAATACTTCCAGCGCCGCAAGGTGCTGCGGAGCCTGGCGATTGCCCGCATCACGCCGGACGAGTTGCGGGAGAAACTGGCCGCCGGCGAGTCCCTGACCATCGTGGATCTGCGCCGCCTGGGTGCCGACCTGTCGGCGGAGTTCCGTCTTCCGGGCGCCATTCACATGCTGCCGTCCGAAGTGGAGGTGCGCCACCGGGAGATCCCGCGGGACCAGGAAGTGGTGCTCTATTGCAGTTGTCCCAACGAGGTTTCCAGCGCGCGTGTGGCCCTGATGTTGCGTCAGCGCGGCATTCTGAACGTGCGCCCGCTCATCGGCGGCTTTGAAGCCTGGCAAAAGCTGGGCTATCCGCTGGAGCCTATGCTCATCCCCGACGCAGAGCCAGAAATCCTGCCACAGCCAGACCCAGCGCAGTAAAGCAGGCACCCCAATAGACGCTGGACGGGCGGTAGCGCATCTCGATGCGATGGCGGCCCGGGCCGGCAACGATGCCGCGCAGGCAGCTATAGGCCGGCAGGATGGGCGCCGGCTGTCCATCCACGGTGGCCCGCCAGCCGGCATCAAAGGTGTCACCGAGAATCACCATGCCGCGGCAGCCCAGCTCCGCCTCGATGGCGACGCGGTTCGATTCATAGCCGGTGAGGCGGACCCGGTCGGGCAGGGCACAGGTCTCCAGCCGGGGAGGGGCGCCTTCGATAAAAGCCTGTTGCCGCAACTCGGCCAGCGGGCGATCCAGTTGCGGGCCGATTTCAGACGGCTTGGTCAGGCCAACGACCTTGTGCACGGTCCAGACTCGCGGGAACGCCTCGGGATTGGCAAAGACTTTGACGCCGCTTTGACTGGAGAAGACTTCCACTTGTCCCGCCCGGCTCGGATTGCGGCTGAGCAGGTACTTGTTGCCATACAACATACGCATATGATGGCCGCCTTGCACCGGTACGATATTGCGGGTGAGTGAGGCCAGGTAGGTGTCGAAGGCGTTCATTCCCTGCCAATCTCCCCAATTGTAGGGGATGCTGTTCGAGTCGACCTCCGCCCGGAACGGGCCCGGATCGCGCTGGAGAAACGCCAGAATGTCGGCGTGCTGGCCCAGTTGCGCCATCAGATAGCCTTCCTGCTCCTTGTGGTGCCAGCCGAAAGTGCTGTTGCCTATACCGGCTTCGAACAGTACGAGGAGGATGAGGAGGATCCTGGCGGTGGAAGCGGCCAGTTGACCGGTTCTCCAGGAGTGCAACAGCAAAGCCAACAGTAGTGCCAGGAAGACGGAAAACATCAACAGGTCTCGCTCACCATGCCCGGCGCCAGCCAGATTTCCCTGGGTCGCCAGAGCAGCGGCCAGGCTGGCCAGGGAACCGATGGCCGCAAACGCCAGAAGCCAGCGCACGATGCGTTGCTTCCAGAGGTCCTCTATCTGCGAAAAGGCATCAATTCCATAAGCACTTAGAATGATAAATCCAAAGTGAAAGATGAAGATTGCCATGGCCGAGTTGCGTGCTTTCTCGACCATGGGAACCAGTGAGTACAGCAGGCCGTGCAGCAGGGAAAATCGTGCCAAGGCGAACAGCAATCCTCCCAGCGCCACGGCAGCCAGCAGGCGTGCCATGGGCTCGCGCCAATAGTAGACCAGCCCGAGCGTAGCCAACGTGACCACCACCAGCCCCAGAAAAGGACTGCTTTGTAGCGAGAAGCCGGGAATCAGGATCCCGAGAATCGAGAAGGGGTGCATTCCGAACTCGTTTTGCACCAGGTAAGGAACGGGATCATTCCACCCCACTGGATGTGGTCCGCCGACCCATCGCAGCGCCGACTTCCCATAGGTATAGGCCGGAAAGGTCTGCAGTGCGCCGGTCAGGACGCACAAAAGAAGGAACAAGACGGCGGGCCGCAGCCATTGGGGGTTCCAGCGGCCCTTGCGAAAGAAGAGCGAGAGCCAGACGCCGCCGCAGGCCAGAGCCACGAAGATCGGGATCTGGTGATGGCCGCTCAACATCGAGAATCCCAACAGGGCACCGGAGATCCCCGCATTGCGCATGGGCCGCTCGCCGCGCGCCGTACGCAGCAGAAACAGGAAGATCAGCGGAGCCCAAACGGCGCCGTTCAGCATCTGCGGCCAATCCGTGAATCCCATCCATCCGGCTAGGGAAAAAGCGACGCCAGCCAGCAGGGAAGCCGGCTGGTTCCGCTGGAGGTCGCGGCAGAGGCGGTAGGCGAACAGCGCCGCCATGTAATGGATAAGGAGGAAATAAGCGATCAGGAAGACAGGACGGATGCGGCCGTGACGCAAAGGGGTGAGGAATAGCAACCAGTTGAGGGGATAGGCCGAACCGGGCTGAGCTTGCCCGATCAGGGGCTGCCCACCCCACTCCTGTGGATCCCAGAGGGGAAACCGGCCCTCGTGCCATTCCCGCGCCTGGAACTGATACCAGGGAAGTACCTGATAGACCAGATCCGGGCTGTCCATCCAGAAGTACTGGCGGGTGAGCGTGATCTTCCAATAGAACCCTACCACAGCCAGCAGCAGGACGACGGGCGCGGTCCAAGCACGCCATCCGGGCGCTGCTTGTTTCCAAGCACCGTGGTGGTTTTCGGCCACTTCCATGGAAAGGTCATGATAGCCCAAGTCCTTACAGAATGGGAGGTTGGTGACTGGCCCACGAATTGCACTTGGCAGTGGTGCAGGTCCCGGAGGATGCCATGAGATGCCAGACAGGCAGTTGGAAACCGGTGCTTCTCGGAGCCACTTTGTACGTGGCGGGCAGCCTCCTTGTGTTCGGACAGGCATACGGGCAAGAGGATGAGGTGCCCGAGGGCAGCCAGGAACGGGGAGTCGCGCGCATCAGCCTGATCAATGGCGATGTCTCGGTGCGGCGCGGGGATTCGGGGGATTGGGTCGCCGGCGCTGTGAATGCGCCTATGGTGGTAGAGGACTCCGTCGCGACCGGCGCCGGGTCGCGCGCCGAACTGCAGTTCGACTATGCCAACGTGGCGCGCCTCATACCAGACACGGAAGTTCGGATCAGCGACTTGCAATATCACCGCTACCAGCTTCAACTGGCGCGCGGCACGGTAATTTTCCGTGTGCTGCGCAACACCGACGCGCAGGTGGAGATCGCAACACCGGTGATTTCGGTGCGCCCCACGCAGCAGGGCATCTATCGGATCAGCGTGCTGAACGACGGCCAGGTGGAAGTGACCACGCGCGCCGGGAATGCGGAGATCTACACACCGCGCGGAGTGGAGCAGTTGCAGGCAGGGCAGACCATGATGGCCCGCAATGGACCGAACGGCGCGGAGTTTCAATTGAACAACGCTCCGGGCGGCGATGAATGGGATCGCTGGAGCGATGGCCGCGACCAGGCGCTGCAGAGGGCGACCAGCTATCGCTACGTAAATCCGGACGTATATGGCGCCGAAGACCTGGATCCGTACGGGCAGTGGGTCTACGCACCCGATTACGGCTATGTGTGGAGTCCGCGGGTAGGCCCGGACTGGGCGCCGTATCGTGCCGGCCGGTGGGCCTGGTTGGACTGGTACGGCTGGACCTGGGTGAGCGCGGATCCGTGGGGGTGGGCGCCCTACCACTATGGCCGCTGGTTCTATAGTGGGCCGCGTGGCTGGTGCTGGTATCCCGGACCGATGCGGCAACGGGCTTATTGGTCGCCAGCGCTGGTGGCGTTCTTCGGATTCGGCGGAGGCGGCGGTGTTCACGTAGGGGTGGGCTTCGGATTCGGAAATGTCGGTTGGGTGCCGTTGGCTCCTCGCGAGCCGTTTCATCCCTGGTGGGGTGGACGCTACTACGGCGGCTACCGCAATGTGCACGTCACCAACGTCAACGTGACGAATGTGAATATCACCAACGTATACCGCAACGCGCGGGTAGCGAACGGCATGACGGGAATGAACGCGAGAGATTTCGGCGCCGGCCATTTCTCGAATCGCAACATGATGCGAGTTTCGGGGAATCAGATCGGCCAGGCCGGCCTGGTGCGTGGGCAGTTACCGGTCGCACCCGGTAATCGCGCGCTGCAGTTCTCAGATCGGCAGGTAAGCCGCGCGCCGCGGAGCGTCGGCGGGCAGCAGCATTTCTTCAGCCGCGGCCAGCCGCAGCAGGTCCAGCGAGTGCCGTTTGCGCAGCAACAACGCGCCATGCAGCAGATGCAGTCGCGCGCGCCAGTGACCAACAATCCGGGCGCCAGCGGATTCCGCGGTGGCGCCAATGCGCCGGGCAGGCCAGGCGCAAACGGGT
>CAZMRK010000688.1:0-3295 GCA_964568355.1 uncultured Solibacteraceae bacterium
AGATTACGGAGGCACCGAACACAAGGCCGGACATTAAGCTCACCGTGCACTGGCCAGAGTCAATGCAACGCACGGTTACCCAGAATGGTCCCAGGTTTGTCAGCAAGGCTGAGCACGATTCGATCGTCCAGGACTACCAACAGCAACTACAGGCGGCGGTCCAAAGTGTCCGAGAAGTCCAGACGGCGGCCAAGAATGTACTGCAAGAGCAGGTCACCAAGATGCGGACCGATTATCCTGCCGAGCTCGAATTCGACTATGACATCTCCCTGCACACACGGCCGTTCCTGGTCCGGGCGATGTACGCGGACCGCAGATTCACGTACATCAAATTGGATGCGGCCGAGGCGCCCGCAGTTTACGAAATCAAGGACGGCAAAGCGAATTTGGTCGCCTTCGACTATGTAAACGGCACGTTCATTGTACGGAAGGTGGTCGACCAGGGCTACTTGGCAATCGGCAAGGCAAAACTGCACTTCCACAAACGCCAGCGCCAATAGACAAATCCACATGCTCCATCCACCGAACTCGACTGTGAATCCACCGACAGCGCAACCCGCACCAGCCCAAGCGCAGCGACCGACGGGGCCATTCTCGCCGGCTCGTGTCCGACTGATCATCATCTGCGCGATTGCTGCAGCATTGTTCTTCATGGTCGCCACATCAGCCAAACCAACCAAGAAGCCAACCGACCAGCAGCAAGAAGCGCTTGACACTGCGAACGCTGCCCGCAATATGGCAACGTCAAACGCCCGCCGTGACTATCGAGACGCGGTCGCGCGAACTGTCGCCTCGGCCGCAAGAATACCGGCTGCACTGCCAGCGACCGAGCCCTACCAGGCCGCGATTTCCAACCAAGATTCTGCCGCGATGCTCGCAGGTGGACCACGGGTCCCCCCGTATCAACAGCGTAGTTCTGTTCCTACTGTGTCGCCCTCATACGACAATGATTCCGTCCGTGCCTCGAATCCCGTCATCGATCAACGTTCGACGATGCTCGCAGAGGACGACAAACGAGAACATGATTCACTCCAGTCAGCTTTAATCGTCAGCAGCAGTCGAGGTTCCGAGGCGACGACTCACACTTCCGGTAGCTCTACTGCCGCCGCTGCCCGAGACTCGAGCCAAGTGCCTTCTCAAAAGGCGGCTCCGGAACGCTCTCCTGATCAAAGCAGCCGAAACAGTGCTGTTGGAGCGACCTATACGCTGTTTGAAGGCACGATATTGGAAACAGTCTTAACCAACCGGCTCAACAGTTCCGACGTAGGCCCTGTAGATTGCATGGTGACGATTGATGTATGGAGCCACAGCAGACAGCATTTGCTCATCCCGCAGGGCGCCCGGATTCTTGGTGAGGCCCGCCGCGTCTCCCGAATTGGCCAGGACCGCATTGCCGTAATATTCCACCGGCTGATCATGCCGGACGGCTTCAGTGTCTCGCTCGATAAAGTCCCCGCCCTCGACCAGATCGGCGCGACCGGACTACGTGATAAAGTCAACAACCACTACGTCCAGATCTTCGGCGCGTCAGTGGCGCTCGGCGCGATCGCCGGCCTTGCGAGTCGTGGCTCCTCTTACGGGATCAATCAGACGAGCGGCGATGCATTTCGGCAGGGATTCTCTCAGGAGTTAAGCCAAGAGGGTACGCAGATCCTGGATCGGTTCCTCAACATTCTGCCTACCGTGACAATTCGGGAAGGCACTCGCGTGAAGGTATACCTGACAGCCGACATTTCCCTGCCGGCATATCAGAATCACCGTATGGCACCGGACCTCTGATCGGACACATTTATGAACTCGACCCCGATAACCCCTACGCCGGCAGACATCTACCTCCAGCGGCACTCCGCGTTACTCGTCACGAATTCCCGTCTCCGCGGCGCCGTTCTCGCTCTCACCGTGGTGATCGTAGCCCTCGGATATGGCTACATGTCCCTCGCTCGCGCCTATTCACAGTACAAACCGCTCGTCATACGCATCAATGACGTCGGTCACGCAGAGGCCGTGACCTACCAGGCCGCGGAATACAAAGTGCAGGAGGCCGAGATCAAGTATTTCTTGATGGACTTTATGAGCCGGCACTACGGCAGAATCCGTGGTGCCGCCCAGGATGACCTGACGCGCAGTCTCTATTACCTCACGCCGCGCCTGGCCGATCAAAAGCTGGCCGAACTTCGGCAGACACGATCCCTTGACGAGTTTCTGTCAGGCATCGGAGATCAGATCGAAGTGTCTGTAGACCAAATCTCCATTGAAGACCTGCGCCAGCAACCGTACAAGGCAACCGTCACCTACACAAAGTCGTACTACAGTCAACTCGACCACGTATTGCGCCGGCAGGAAAAGTTCACGGGGCATGTGCAGTTCATCGTATTGGATCGAGTCCCCCACAACCTCATCCCGATCAACCCGCTAGGCTTGACCATCACCTACATCCGCGAGGACCAGGCCTTCACCGATGAGACCCCAACCCGTAAATCAGCACCCTACTCATCCGCACCGGCGGCTACGACTCCGTCTATGAACACAAACCTGCCTCACACCGAACCAGCGTTCGTAACTCCAAACCTCAACCCCCAACACCGCCCTAGTCCGCTCCGCTAGAACACATCGATGAAACCAGATAATCGTCTCTCTCAGCCTCAAGCCAAGGACTCCACTCCGCGCGCCGCCGCGACCACACCGGCCTCTGACATCGAGGCACAACTGGCAGCACTCAAAGCCCAAGAACAGGAGAACCAGCGGCGCCAAGCGGAACTCCGGCAGTCTTTGTGGGATGCGGCCATTACCGACATAACAGCTCGCATCTCCCAGCTTGCCGCCTATGACTTCGACCGGGCGGCTATCGCCAAAGCCCTCGGTTTCGCTGCGCGCCCCGGTAAGGTCTCGTCCTCCAGGGTCGGTACCGGCCCTACCACCCAGGATGGTTGGTATTCCTTCTTTCGTAAGGCCGGCGTCCGAACCTATCTGAAGTCGCATCCCGAGCTGGTGTCGTCCCTCAAATCACGTGGTGTAGCCGCTGCTGAGATGGATGCTCATCTTCCCTCCGACGCGACCCGCTCGATTGAGGAGTCCGCTCGAAAGCGTGCTGCGGTTAAGTGCCCGGCCAAGACTGCTACGGAGGTACCTGCTGCGTGAGTCTCCTTCCACTTGCCGGTCTACGCTTCATGCGTACCGCCCTTTTAGCGCCGATTCGTTTCCATTCTTTCCATTCCGCAGCTTGGCATTGCATGCGGATCTGTTCGTGGACGCTTCGCGTCCGCTTACAGATTGACACTCCACCCCTAGTAGGTGC
>CAZMRK010000689.1:0-4579 GCA_964568355.1 uncultured Solibacteraceae bacterium
GCAATACGGCCGCACCTCCACCGGTGTGATCAAGTACGTCTATAAATCCGGGACGAATTCTTTTCACGGCTCGGCCTTTGAATATCTGCGCAACGAGGCGGTGGATGCGCGGAACTTTTTCGCCCCGACGGTAGCCAAGGATCGCCAGAACGAGTTCGGCGTGGAACTGGGCGGGCCGGTGCTGTTCCCCAAGATCTACAACGGAAAGAGCCGGACATTCTTTTACATGTATTACGACGGTTTCCGGCACAGTGATTCGAATCCGGGCGCGATCTACAGTCTGCTGACTCCGGAAATGCGCCAGGGCAACTTCAGCGCAGCCGGGCTGCCGGCGATCTACGATCCCAGCACCACGCGGCCGGACGGCAAAGGCGGCTACACCCGCGACCCGTTCCCCGGCAATATCATTCCGCAGCGGCAGATCAGCCCCATTTCGGCCTACTTCGCCAGCCTGCTGCCTGCCCCCAACCTTCCCGGGATTTCCAGCAACTTCAAAGGCCTGAGCACTTCCACCAATAACATGGACCAGGGGCTGATCAAGATCGACCAGAGCATCCGCAACGGGCAGATTTCGGTCAGCTACAACCACACCACCCAGCCGACCATCAGCGAGGGACCGTTCGGCGCGGATCTGAGTGGGACCTTTGGCGACAACCAGGGGCGGCGGGCAATCGTCAACTGGGATCAGACGTTCTCGGCGAACAAGCTGAACCATTTCGGCGCATCGTTCAACCGCTGGTCGTTTTTCAATCACCAGGGCGGCCAGCAGGACCTAGCGACCGGGTCCGATCTGAACCAGAAGGCCGGGTTGGGCGGCATCCTGGATCCGGCCGGGCAGGCGACCATCAACGCCAGCGGCTATTTTCTCGGTATCGGCGGGGAGATCAACCGCATCGCCCATCAGAACTGGCGCATTACGGACGATTTCAACTGGATTCGGGGCAGCCACAATTTCCAGTTCGGTGTGAGCCAGACGCGCTACTACACCACCGGCTTGCAGCAGGCCGGCGGTTTCACCCCCTTCGGAACGTTCAATTTCGGACCTCAGGAGACGGCCCTGCCGGGCCAGTCGAATACCGGTTTCGGCGTGGCCAGCTACCTTCTCGGAGAGGTGGATTCGGCTACTTACGGGCAGCAGCCTTCGCAAGCCTTCCTGTTTCGCAATTGGGGCCTCTATGTGCAGGATCGTTGGAAGATCCGGCCGAATCTGACGCTGACCTATGGCCTCCGCTGGGAGTACGAACCGCCCATCCGCGACAAACTGGACCGCCTGGCGAATTTCGACCCGACTGTAGCCAACCCCGGCGCGGGTGGACGGCTGGGCGCCCTCGTCTTCGCGGGCAAAGGGACGGGCCGCAGCGGCCGCGATCAGTTCGCCGATTCCTGGACCAGGGGCTTTGGCCCGCGCATCGGGCTGGCGTACTCGTTCAAAAAGGACCTGGTTTTGCGCGCGGCTTACGGCATCATGTACGACACCAACGCCGGCCCGGCCATTTTCCTCAACCAGCAGGGTTACTTCACGCAGGCGACGCTCGCTACCCTGAACTCCGGCGTCTCGCCTGCCTTCAACTGGGCGCTCGGCTTTCCCAGCGTTCCGCAAGGTCCCTTCTTCGACCCGATCTTTGCCAACGGCACTTCCACTTCCTGGATGCAGCCCAACGGGGCGCGCCTGCCCATGGTGGAGAACTGGAACGTGGGCGTGCAGAAGATGTTCCGCGGCGTACTGCTGGATGTGAGCTATGTGGGGACGGCCGCCCATCACCTGCTCAATGGCAACCTGAATTACAACCAGTTGAATCCGCAATACCTGGCGCTAGGCTCTGTGTTGAACGCCACCATCGGGTCGCCGGAGGCCAACGCCGCGGGATTCTTTGCCCCCTACCCGGCATTCGAGGGAAGCGTGGCGCAGTCGCTACGGCCCTATCCGCAGTATCAGGCCATCACGATGTCGTCGAATCCGGCCGGCAACAACACCTACAACGCCCTCCAGGTGCGCGTGCAGAAGCGCTATACCAACGGGCTGTCTCTCCTGCTCTCCTACACGGTCTCGAAAGATCTGACTGACGCCGACGGGCAGGGCGGGGGCGCGTTTCTCGGCGCTGCCCAGGATTACTACAATCTGCGCCTGGAAAAGGCGGTGGCAGCCGCCGATGTGCCGCAGGCATTCGTGGCAGCCTACAGCTACGAGCTTCCGGTCGGCGACACCAAGGCGCTGCACACCGGGAGCAAGCTGATGGATCACTACATTCTGGGCGGCTGGGTGGCGTCGGGCATCGTGACGTTGCAGAGCGGCGTGCCGCTGGGCATTACGACGGAACTGAACCTGCCGGGCATCGGCACGATCCGGCCCGACGTCTCGGGCAGCGAGTTCTTCTCGCACAAGGAGCGGGCTTCGTTTGATCCGGGCGCCCACCTCTATCTGAACCCCGCGGCCTTTGTGGCGCCGCCGGCATTCACGTTCGGCAACGCGCCGCGGCTGTTCAGCCAGGTACGTGCCTTCGGCACCCGGCAATGGGATGCGGCGCTCCAGAAATCCATCCCCATTCACGAGAGCCTGCGTTTTTCACTCAAGGCGGAGTTCTTCAACCTGCCGAACACGATAAACTGGGGCGCTCCCATCACCGATATCAACAATCCGAGTTTCGGACGCATCAATTCCGCGGCGGCGGCGCGGAACGGCCAGATTTCTGGCACGCTCTCGTGGTAGTGTTGGCCACGTGCGGCTCCTCTGTTTCTGTCTCGCCGCGCTAGGCGCCCAGGCTTGGGCGGGCGGCGATGTCCGTTCGTTCCAGGCGATCCGGCGCCTGGAAGCCCAGGTGGCAAGCGCCTCGGTGGAGACGGAGCTGGCTCTGCAATATTTTCTGCTGGGCCAGCGCGAACTGTTCCACGCGGCCATCGCCAAAGCGCTGGAACTGGACCCGCGATCGGCGCAAGCCTACTATCTGGCCGGGCGCTTCGCGCTCGAAGCCGAGCAGGATCCGCAAGCGGCAAGCCGGGCGTTTCGCCAGGCTTTGGAGTGGGCGCCGGAAAGCTTCAAGGCACACTACTACCTGGGAATCTGCCTGCGGCAGATGGCGCGGCACGACGAAGCCCGGCGCGAGCTGCGCAGGGCGGGGGAGACGGCGGCCTATGGCTGGCCCTGGCGCGCGCTGGCGGAGATGGAGCTGGATCTGCACCACTACCAGGCCGCGAGGGAAGCGGCGCGCAAGGCCCTGGAGTTGGAGCCGCAAGCCGCCGAAAACGCCTTGCTTGCCGGCAAGGTCTACCAGGCGTTAGGGCAGCCCGAAAAGGCGCTTCCACTTTTCGAAGAGGCCGCCCGAATGGAACCGCTTTGGGAGAAGCCTCATTTTCTGATCGGCACCCTCTACCTGGCGAAGCCCGCGACCCGGCAGCAGGGCGCGCATGAGCTGGAGCGGTTCCGTCAATTGGAAAGCATCGAGCATCCCGCTCGCGCGATCCCGCCGCGTCCGGCACCGCAAGCGAAATCACGAGCCGAGCTGGATGCCTTCGGGCGAATTGTGGAGACTCCCGATTCGCTGGCGGTCGTGCGCGCCGGTGAGGACTTTCTCTCGCGTTTTCCCGACTCCGAGTTTCGCGAGAAGGCGCTGGAGGCGGAGTTCGAAGCGTTCCGGCAGCGCAACGATTCTGCCGCGGCCAAGGCGGTAGCCAGGAGCATCCTGGCCATCGACAGCGGCAATGCCCTGGTGCTGGCGCGCCTGGCGCTGCTGCTGGCCGAGGCCAACGACCGCGCGAGCTTCGCCGCCGCGGAGCAATCCGCCACGCAGGCGATTGCCGCAGTGGAAGCCACGGCGCGGCCGGAGCGCCTGACGCGAGCCGAATTTCGGGAGTGGAGGAGCGAGATTCTGGCTTCGGCTCACGTGGCGAAAGGACTGCTGGCGCTGCGGCAGGGCCAGGCGGATGCGGCGATCGACAGACTGGAACAGGCCATCCGGTGCAGAGCCGCGGGCAACGGCTCCGACTATCTGCGGCTGGGGGAGGCTTTCGTCATGAAGGGCGATCGCGAGCGGGCGCGGGATGCCTTCGCGCGAGCCGAATCGCTGGGACCGCCGGTGGTGGCCGGGGCCGCCCGGCGGCAGGCTCAGGATCTCGCAGTCGGCGGTGCGGCGGCGTTTCAGCAGGCCCGGGCGCTCGAAAAGGAGGGCAGGCTGCGGGAGGCCGCCGCGCAGTACGAGCAGCTAGTGCGGCAACCGCATGCGCCGGCCGAGGCACATCACAATCTCGGACTGGTCTATTACCGGCTTGGAGACTATGCGCGGGCCGCGAAACAGCTCCACGCCGCGCTCGCGAGCAAGCCGGATCTGGCGGCATCGCATCTGTTCCTGGGGCTGGCACAGTTCCGGCTGGGAGATTTCGAGAATTCGGCCAAACACCTGGAGGCGATGCTGCGGGCCGATCCGCGCAGCCGGGAAAGCTACCTGTTCCTGATTCGCGATCAGACCGCATTGGGACGGTTCCGGCCGGAAACGGCAGAGCAGGCCCTGCGCCTGTTTCCGCAAGACAGCGAGCTCGGCTACACCATCGGTCTCGCCTGCCTGGAGCGCATCCGCGAGATCGCACG
>CAZMRK010000690.1:0-12429 GCA_964568355.1 uncultured Solibacteraceae bacterium
CCCGGCGCTGGCCACCTGTCCGGTCGCGCGGATCAGGATGGAGGTCTCACCCAGATCTTTCCCGGTCACCACTCCATCGGCAGCTACGGTGGCCACATCGCCGTTGTTGCTGGCATAGAGCACCTGGCGGGTGAAGTCCTCGGTATGGCCGTCGCTGAAGCGGGCCGTGACCAGGAGGCGCTGCTTCCCGCCCACCGGCAAGGCACTCAGCGGCGGATAGACTTCCAGGCGCCGCAGTTTAAGCTCATTGCCCGTTTCTCCCGCGCCATAAGGAGCTCCGCTCTGAATCCATTTCAGGATCGTCCGGTAGTCTTCCGAGTCGCGCTCGAAGCGCGTGCCGCCTCCATGCGGGACCGTCATGGTGGGCTTGGCCAGCAGCAGGCTCTTCTCGGGATTCTGCAAATCCACGCGCGGGATGCGCGCGCCTTTCACCTCGCTGGTCAGCACCTGATAGGTGCCTCCCTTGGTGATCCATTCGTAGTCGTCCTTGGGGTAGAGCGCGTTGGCGGAAAGCTTGAACCCGCCGCGCCCCTTGACGCCGCCGTGGCAGACTGCTCCGTTGCATCCCCGCTTGGTGAGGATTGCACCGATATCGCGCGAGAAGTTGAAGGGCCGCTCCATCTGCGAGTGTTCGATGCGCACAGCGGATTGCGCCCGCGCGCCTTCCAGCGTGGCCGAAAGCGTCAGGGAGCCGTCGGCGGCGGCGGCCAGTTGCGCCGGGCTTTCCAGCCGCGCCAGCCCGGGGTTCGAGACGCGCCACTGGGCTTCCCCGGTCACATCGCGCTCGCTGCCGTCGGCATAAGTGGCAATCGCCAGAAATTGTTGGGTAGCGTGCGCGCCAGTCAAGGTGACCTGTGCGGGAACGGTCTTGAGGGAGACAGGCCGCCCTTCGGCCCAGGCCGCGGCGGAGACAAGCAGAAGGGCGAAAAGAGATCTCATGGTTTCGCGATCACCATTATGGGAATCTGTTTGGTTGCCAGGACCGCTCCGGCCTTGTCCCCGGCGATCGGGCGGACCACAAAGCGCGCCATTTGCGGCTGGCTCATCGGCGCCGCGTCGGCCGAGGCGGTAAACACCACCACCGTGCGCTCGGTGCGGGGCGTGTAGCGCTCGCGCTTTCCGGGAAAGCGGGGCGGATCTTTGTCCGGCTCGAAATCCGCGCCGGCCATGGCTTGTACGCCCGGTGGCAGCGACTCGGCGGCCACGGCGATGGCACCCCGGTAGTCCTCCTCGCGATCGAACATCACGCGGACGGTGTGGGCCTCGCCAGGCGCCAGGTTTACGTGGTCCTCCTCGACCTTTACCTGGCCGATGTGTGGAATCTGCGGACGCACCTGCACGCGGTAGCGGAAACCGGGGTTCCACAAGTCCGCGGTCACGTCGCGGATCTCTACCGTGTAGTCGCCAGGGTCGCGCAGCGGCACCACGGTCTTGGCGATGGCCGATTTCGATAGCTGCCCATTGCACGCGCCGCGCCCGGCGAATATATTGGTGGCCACTTCTTCTCCGGCCGTGTTCAGCAGGCGCACAATCGGGTTGAACAATGGCGGCGCCATTTCCGGCGTCTCCACCTCGATTGCGATGTCCTGCGGCCCATCCAGATGGAAACGCGCCCGCTGGCTCTCGCCGGCGCTTGCCAAGCCGCCTTCGAGGGTTCCCGGCAATTTGAAAAACGGGGCTTCTTTGGCGGGAACCGCTGCCGCGCGGTAGGTTTCGATGGATTTCTGCGCCAGCGGCAGTCCGCCGCGCTCCGCCAGCTCGTTCAGACGGTTGGCCGAAAGGCGGCGCGAGTACACGCGCTCTTCCCACAAGTCGTCGGGAGGATCCGGAGTCGCGGGAGACGGACCCGAGACCATGCGCAAGCGGTAGCCGTAATCCGGTCCGCCCTGTCCGGAGAAAGCCTCGACCCGCAGCAGATATCGCCCGTCCTTTTCGAAGCGATGGGTCAGGTATGCGTTGGTCAGGCGGCCGGCCACCCACAGGGGTTCGTCGTTGAACGCGATCCGTTTGACGTGGTGGTCGTCCAGCCAGCTTGGCGCGTCTTCATAGATCGAAAGCGCCGGATCGAAGCCCGCGGCGTTTCCACCCGGTCCGGCAAGCGAAGGCAAGCCGGAGATCGCTTCGAACGTGATGGTCTCGCCTGCCTTCGCGGGGAACACATAATAGTCCGTCTCGCCACGCTGCCCGATGCGCCCGCTAATGACGGCCGGCAATTTCTCGACCGCCACGGCGGTAGCGGGCGACTCGTGAGCGCCGGCAGGCTCGGCTGTGACCGGCAGTTCGCTGACGTAAAGAGGTAGAGCGTTGGAGATGCCGCGTCCCGTTACCACGCGGAACAGGTGGCGTCCCGGCGCCGCGTCCGCTGCTACCTGCACGCGTAGGCGCACCAGATCGAACGGCGTTTTGGGTTTTGCGCCCCCGGCAGCGGGGTCGGGCGGCTCTGCTTCGCAGCCTTCTACGGTGAATGTTAGAGCGGGGTCTTCCGTGAAGACGGAGCGGGTCTCGCGGAGTTGACTGCCGCGAACCGTGACGGCAAAGGTGGAACCGCGCTGGCCGCTGATGGGGAATACCGAAATCGCGTTCGGACCTGCGGCGGCTGCCTTCTTAGGGGCAGCAAGGCTCGGCCCGTTTGCGACGAGCAGACCTGCAACCAGCCCCAGTAAGCCCCAGACCGAGCGCATAAAAGATATATTGCGGATAGTCTATCATTGCCCGGTCTGCTTCCGGCGAAGAATTCCGTTGTCCAGCCGCGGAAAGGGGTTATTCCGAGCTTTCGGCCGAGGGAGCGCGCGCCGCGCCAACCTCGAACTCCAGGCGTGCCGGAAGCGCCCTGGCGCCGTGCCACTTCGTAAAGCATTGCCGCACGATGTGCACGATCGTACCGCCGTTCGCCGCGATGAGCCGCATCCACCCCCAGGCACTCTTGTGCGGAAAATAGATACCTCGGAAAAACAGGCGTGCAATGAAGTGGCTGATTTTGTAGGGCACCGGCTCGTCTTCGATCGCGTCGATCGCGCGCCGCGTTCCGGCGGGACTGTAGGATCCCTTCCAGGCAGCCAGGACTTCCGCCTGCACCTGGTGCGCGGTCATTTTCGCGGGGGTGTGCGCCATGCGAAAAGGCGCGAAGTCCAGCCAGTGCTTGGGACGGGTGAGGCGGCCCTCCTGGAGCAGACGTTTGTAGAGCGGCGTACCGGGAAACGGCGTGATCTGACCAAAGACCGGCAGCACCGGAGGCCATTCCCGAATCTGCTTTAGGGTGCGCTCGGCCACACCCGGGGAATCATTGTCCAGTCCGAAGATGAACGAGGTGATGGCATAGACGTTGCGCCGCGCCAGACGCTGCAGCACGGCCGTGTATTCGCCCGGCTTGTTGAAGCTCTTGTTGACGCTGGCCAGGTTGGCGGGGTCGAGCGACTCCATGCCGATGAAGATCCACTTGCCGCCCGAATCGGCGATCAGGTCCACCAGTTCTTCGTCCCGCAGGAGGTTGGCGCTGATCTGGGCCACCCAGGAAAGCTCCGCACCCGCGGCGATGATATCGCGCAGCAGTGACTTCGTACGTTTTACGTTAATGGCGAAGTTGTCATCGACGAAAAATACGGCGATCTTGCCGTGGGAGCCGCGGGCTCGCGCTTTGAGACGCAGCATCTCGTCCACGATGCTCTGGTTGGTACGGAACCGGATGGAATCGCCGAAGAAGCCGGTGACGGTGCAAAATTCGCAGCCGTAGGGGCAGCCCCGTCCGGATTCGATGGGGATGATGTGGAAGGTCTCCCATTCCGTCTGGAAGTGCTGCATCACACGCCGCGCCATGGCGGGGATGCGATTGAATTGGTCGATATCGATCGATTCCCAGGGGATCTGCGGATAGTCTCCCAGGCTGGGCTTGCGCTCCTGGCCGAACGCATCCACCGGAGCGTAAACCTCGCGGAGTTCGCCCCGCGCCGCATCGGCCACGATCCGCGGCCAGGTCTCATCGGCCTCGCCCAGCGCTACGGCATCCGCATGGCGCGGTCCGCCATCGCGCCCGAGCGCTTCCTCCAGGGCCTCGGTCACATGCGGTCCACCCATCACCACGCGTACGCCCGCGGCCCGGATGGCATCGGCCACGCGATAGGCTTTGGCGATCATGCGTGTCATGGCGCCGATGCCGACCAGTTCGATCTTTTCGCTCTGTACGAAACGGACGAGTTCCGCGTCGCTCATCGGCTGGGTGTTGCCGTCAATCAGCAGAACTTCGTGACCGGGAGGGGTGAGCGCCTGGAGGAGGAACATCCAGAGGTGCGGCATGAAGTTCCTGGTAATCCCGTTATCGGGATTGTAAAGCAGTATACGCATGAAGGTACCAGCCGTTCGTCACGGTCCATCGATTCCAAGCGTTGGATTGGAATAGGGCAGGTATCCCAGTCGTTCGAGCAGAATGGAATGGCTCGCAGGTGAGAGAGCCATCATATCACCTCGCGAGACCCGGCACCCGTGGTTAGGTATCGGGAATTAACCCGCCAGATCGTGGTCCAGCAGGTATTGGCAGTTCAGAATCTTCTCCAGTAAATCAGTAGGCCGATAATAATAGTGATTCGAGGCTTCGTAAGCGATTACGGAATGCTGCCGGACCAGCGGATACAGGCGTCTGGCGAGATCGATTTCCGCGCGCGCCAGTTCGCGCATCCGGCCCCGCGCCTGGGCAGATTGGGGACCGTCGCGCAGAATATAGAATTCGATCTGGTTGGCGGTGCTTTGGAAATGGATCCAGCAGGTTTCGGCGATGGCGGCGTCTTCGAGCGCACCGGGCTTGCCTTGGGCCGCCGCCGTCCGCATGGCTTTCTGAAAATCGGGTAAAGCCGCCTGCCACCGCGATGCCATGCGCGCGAACTCCCGCTGGGCCACCTCGGGTGGATACTGTCCAGCCCACCGTTTGTAATCGTCCTGCGGGAAAAGAATCATCGAGTTGCGCACGCCGGTGGGCCTGGCGCGCAGCAGGTTGGCCGGACCGTGCTGGGTGGGGATGGTATAAATGGCCACGCTGTAGGGATACAGGCGAAAGGCCTCGCTGAACTCCGTCCAGGCGTGCAGCACCAGGTCACGCGCGTCTTTCCCGTACCGCCGCTCCGCTACGCGACGCAGGACCTCTTCCGGAGAGCCGGCAGGGGAAAGATAAAACTCCTTGGCGACCTCCAGGTTGGGCGAGGGATAGCCGCCCAGCGTCCAGCCGGCCATCAGGCCGCTGATGCCGGAGCGGACCAGACGGGAACAATGCTCGGCGATCAGGTTGGGCACCGGAATGTACGGTACCGCCGAGATCTCCCAGGTATTGTTGAACTGGCACTTGGCCATGTAGCGCACACCGGCCTCTTTGGCCCGCTGCCAGTTGGCGGTGGCGCGGGGCCCCGGCCCGACTACCGAGATGGAATATTCGCCCACGCGCGTCTTCACGCCGCCGCGTTCGATGGGCGTGCTCCACTCGCTGACGCTGTTGAGGCGCATGTCCCGCGGCAGCTTGGGGATCAATTCGCGGCACATATCCTCCGGCCAGCCCCAGTCCCAGGCGATCACCGCGGCATCCGGGCTGGACCGGCGTACCCCGCTACGGAAGGCTTCCAGGACTTCGCCGACCACCTCCCAGCTTTTTCGCTGAGAGCAGCGCGGGCAACTCTCCGGGTGGAAGTGGGAGAAGCAGTTGGTGAGGTTCTCGGACATGGTGATCGAGAACACTCCGCCCAAGCCGGGCACCTGCTGGAAAATGTGGGCCAGGCTGTCGGAGATCCAATCCCGCACCAGCGCAGGCGTGGTGCACATGGCGTATACGCCGCGCGACTCGGCGCCCCGAATCTCCGGGCGGCGCTCGAAAAAGGCCGCCGGCATGGAGCGCGGCTCGTTGAGATAGAGATAGATCTTGAGCCCCTGCCGCGCGGCGCGCTCCACCAGCCTGTTTAAATTAGCCAGGCGCTGCTCCGATCCCCGGCCGAACTCCGGAAAGCTCTTGGACGGCGCCATGTTGTTCAGCACGCATTGCATCCAGACGCCGTTGAGGCCCACGCGTCCGAGCTTGTCCAGGTAGCCGTCGGGGAACGGGTCGATGCCGGTTTCGAGCAGCGGATCGCCGTAGAGAGCGAAGAATGAGTAGAGGTAGCGCGGATCGAGCGCGACTTTTCGTTCCACGCGCTGCGCGGGGAGGAATGGGCCGCCAGCGAAATCGGTTGCGTCCTGGAACCAGCGGACGGATTGAAACAGCGCGTCCGCGCTTCCAGCAGCCAGTTCCGCGCCGTCGGATTGGGGATCGAACACGAAGGTCGCGGGCTCGAGCGAGGAATCGAGGCGCAGCCGCAGCCGCGCCGTACCGCCTTCGCTCGCGCGGAGCGAGCGCATGTGCCGGCGCAGCGTTTCGGCCAGCGCCGGAGGCACATCTGCGGTGCTTTCCAGGCGGTAGTGGGTCAGGTCGAGCTGACCGGATCTGGGGCGGGCGGTGACGGATCGGACCGGAGGTTCCAGTTGCGAGAGCCGGCTGACAAAAGTGAATGCCGGCTCGCCGGGCTGGGCCAGCGTTTTGCCCATCGCGGATTCCACCAGCTTGCGAATCTCCGCCAGCCGGCGTTTGTCTTCGGCTGTAGGCTCGGAATAGACCACCGGATCGCAGGCCGGTTTCGGTCCCAGCTTGACGTCCAGAAAATCGTCTTCTTTGAGCGTGAATGCCAGTTTTTCGGGAGTCCAGCCCAGCAGTTCCGTAATCTGTTCCAGCGGGAGCACGTGCCAGTTCTGGCGGATCACGGTGATATAGATGCGCCGGAGCTGTTCGGAGGAAAGCTCAGGCTTGGGCGGCAGGCCCATGGAACGGCCTAGGCCGCGGAGAATCTCCGGCTTGGTGCGCAGTACCAGGGCCATGCGGTCCAAGTTGGCGAGTTCCCAGTTGCGCCACAGAAACAGAAATTGCCGCTGGGGAAACTGCGGTTCCGCCAGTGGAGCGGGCGATCCGGCGGCGAGCAGGGAAGGCAGCGGCTCAAGCGCCGCTAAGCCCATGCTTTTCAATAAGGTTCTGCGCTTCACTCAGACGGCAGTATACCACTTGTATGCGGATATTTCGCCGCAGGAACCGGCGATTGTACTAGACCTGTTGTTTTCCCAAAGGAAATATGGCATGCTTCCTGTTGGAAGCCCAATGAAAGAAAAAACAGACGTCCAACAGGGCACGCTGGCGCTGATGGTGCTCAAAACGCTGGATATTCTGGGACCACTGCACGGCTACGGCATTGCCAGGCGGATCGAACAGATCAGCGGAGATCTTCTCACGCTGAACCAGGGCACCCTCTATCCGGTGCTATTGAAACTGGAGCAGGAGGGCTCTATTGCGTCCGAATGGGGCGTTTCCGAAAACAACCGCAAGGCGCGCTTCTATCGATTGACAGACGACGGCCGCAAGCAATTGCAGGCCGAAGCCCGAAGCTGGGAACAGACGGCCGCTATTATCGGACGGTTCTTCGCCGTCAAGGCAACGGATCTGAAATGAGAGCAATCAGGCGATTCTTCAAACGGTTGAGGTCCTGGACGACAGCGCGGCAGGACGAAGAACGGCTACAGGCGGAAATTGAAGAACATCTCGCCTTGCAGACCGCCGATCTCATTCGAGCCGGTTTATCGCCGGTTGAGGCGCGCCGCCAGGCTGTACTGAAGTTCGGAGCCGTGGAAGCAATGAAGGAAAGCTATCGGGATCAAAGAGGACTGCCGTTTCTGGAGACGCTGCTACAGGATACGCGCCAGGCGCTGCGGCGCTTGCGGGGGGCACCGGCCTTCACCATCGCGACGGTGCTGACGCTGGCGCTGGGCATTGGCGCGACCACCTCGATTTTCAGCCTGGTGCATGCCATTCTGCTGAAGTCGCTGCCGGTAGCGAAACCCGGCGAGTTGTACCGGCTCGGGACAGAAGCCCGGTGTTGCTACTGGGGCGGATATAGCCAGGAGAGAGAGTTCTCGCTGGTCTCCTACGACTTGTACCGATACTTTCAGAATCATACGAGCGGCTTTGCGGAACTGGCGGCGTTCTCCGCGATCGAGCCGCTGTTTGGGGTCCGGAGAACGGGCAACGCGGAGCCGGCGCAAAGCTATCCGGGAGAGTTCGTTTCGGGAAATTATTTCACGATGTTCGGCATAAGGGCCTATGTGGGACGCGCGTTCACGGCGGCAGATGATCGCCCCGGCTCACCACCGGTCGCGGTGATGAGTTTTCGCTTATGGCAGCAAAAATATGGACTAGATCCGTCCGTCATCGGCAGCGTTTTCAATGTGAATCATCAGCCATTTACCGTCGTGGGAATCGCACCGCCGGGTTTCTTTGGCGACAGGCTGCGCAGCAGTCCGCCCGATTTCTTTCTGCCGTTGAATACCGAACCGCTCCTGGAGGGCGAGCTGAACAAGCACTACACTCACTGGCTGGACCTCATCGGCCGAATCCGGCCCGGCGAAACGCCTGCGGCCATCGAGGCCGAGATGCGGGTGGAACTCAAGCAGTGGCTGCGCTCGCACTGGGGTGAGATGAGCGCCAACGATCGCGCGAAATTGAATGAGCAGACCTTGTTCCTGAGACCTGGCGGCAGCGGGATCAGCAGCATGCGCGAGGAATATGAGCGCTGGCTTCAGATTCTGATGATGGTTACCGGATTTGTGCTGCTCATTGTCAGCGCGAATGTGGCCAACCTTATGCTCGTTCGGGGCCTGGAGCGGCGGCGCCAGATCGCATTGAGTATGGCGCTAGGGGCAGGGGCTTCACGGGTGGTGAAACAGTCCCTCACCGAAAGCATCCTGCTCTCCCTGCTGGGAGGCGCTGCAGGTCTGGCAGTCGCATTCGCAGGCACGCGCCTGATTCTGGATGTTGCCTTTCCCAGAATGAATGGATGGTCTGGTATCCCCATCGCTGCGGCGCCCTCCATGACAGTGCTGCTCTTCGCCTTCGCCGTTTCGTTGATCACCGGACTCGCCTTCGGCATCGCGCCTGCGTGGATGGCCACTCGAATCGATCCGATGGAAGCGCTTCGCGGAACCGGCCGCTCCATGGTCCGTGCGGCTTCGCTCCCAAGGAAGACGCTGGTGGTGCTCCAGTCCGCGCTTTCGCTGGTGTTGCTATCGGCATCAGGACTGCTCGTGGCCGCGCTGCACCACCTGGAGAATCAGGATTTTGGATTCCAGCAGGATCAGCGCATGGTGGTACACATCGATCCGAGGCTGGGCAGCTATCGTCTCGACCAACTCACGCCGCTTTACCGGAGGATCCAGGATTCCCTGTCCGGCACTCCCGGCGTTTCCGCGGTCGCACTTTCTCAATACTCACCGCTGAGCGGCAATCAGTGGGGCGCCGGCATCTGGGTGGATGGACATCCGCCACCGGGTCCCTGGGAGGATAACTCCGCTTCGTGGAATCGAGTGACGGCGGGGTACTTTGACGTTATCGGAAATCCGATCCTGAGAGGACGAGGGATCTCGGCGCAGGATACGGCGACTTCCCGCCACGTCGCGGTGATCAACGAAGCGTTTGCACGAAGGTTTTTCGCGGCTGAAGATCCCATTGGAAGGCACTTCGGCCAGGACGGCGTCGGATCCGAGCGCGAATACGAGATTGTGGGCATTGCGAAGGACGCCCGCTACCTGACTTCCCGGTTCGACCAGCCCATTGGTCCGTTCTTTTTCCTGCCGGAGGAGCAGCACGATTTCCTGCCGGGAGCCGCAGGAGCGGATGCCAACCCGGGCTCGCATTTCCTGCATGACATCGTCATTCTGACCAGGCCGGGGACCAGACTCTCCCCTGCGCAGGTGCGCCGGGCCATGGCTTTGGTAGACCCCAATCTGCCGATTGTCTCGACTCAGGCGCTGAAAGAACAGGTAGCCGGCCAGTTCCGGCAGCCGCGGTTGATCGCCCGGCTCACGTCCTTTTTCGGAGTCCTCGCCCTGGTCCTGGCTTCCATTGGCTTGTATGGCGTTACTGCTTACAACGTCGGACGCCGCGCGAGTGAGATTGGCGTCCGTATGGCGCTGGGCGCCAGTCGTGGCGACATTGTCCGGCTGGTACTGCGAGGCGCTTTCGCGCTGATTGTCTTTGGCCTTCTGGCCGGGCTGCCTTTGACATTTGCCGTTGGGCGATTTCTGGGCAGCCAACTCTACGGTATGGATCCCCACAATCCCGCCGTGACGCTGGCGGCCATCCTTTCGCTCGGGTTTTCGGCATTGGCCGCATCGTTCGTTCCCGCCTTTCGTGCAAGTTCCGCCTCGCCGCTCGATATTTTGCGGTCCGAGTAACTCGGACCACAGGGCCGAACCGCTATAATCGAGAGTCCAAGCCGACAGAAAAGGAGGTTCCCGAGATTGATGTCAGGGTTCAACCGGAGAGACCTATTTCGCCGAGGCAGCCTGCTGGCTCTGCCTGCGTGGCTGAAGCGTCCGCTGGCCGCGGCTGCGGGGCTGAAGGCAGGAAAAAATATTTACGAATCGATCGGTGTCCGCCCGCTGATCAATTGCCGGGGAACGCTGACGATCATCGGCGGCTCGCTCGAACTGCCGGAAGTTCGCGCTGCCAAGGAGGCCGCGGCCCAGCACTACGTTCAGCTTGACGAACTGATGGAGGCGATCGGCAAGCGCCTGGCCGAACTGACTGGCGCCGAGTCGGGCATGGTGAGCTCGGGCTGCGCGGCAGGCCTGGCCCACGCCACGGCTGCTTGCGTGGCCGGGGGCAATCCCGATCTGCATGTCCGCATCCCCAATCTGGCCGGCTTTCCCAAGGACGAAGTGATCATCCCGAAGCATTCCCGCAACGTCTACGATGCGGCCGTGCGCTCCATCGGCGTGCGGGTGATCGAGGTGGAGACCACTGCGCAATTCGAGGCGGCTCTGGGGCCGCGGGTGGCGATGGTGTATGTCTTCGCCGGTCCGCGGGCGGAAAAGGGGCCGCTACCGTTCGACGACATTACGCGTATCGCCCGCCAGAAGAATGTGCCGGTGCTGGTGGATGCGGCGGCGGAAATTCTCACCGTCCCGAGCGTACATTTGCAGCGCGGAGCCACCCTGGTGGGTTATAGCGGCGGCAAATGCCTGCGCGGTCCACAGTGCGCCGGGCTGCTGCTGGGCCGCAAGGACCTCATCAAAGCCGCCTGGGTGCACAGCGCGCCGCACCACGGTTACGGCCGCACCATGAAAGTCGGCAAGGAAGAGGCCATGGGGATGCTCATGGCCGTGGAGATGTGGGTGAAGCGCGATCACCAGGCGGAATGGTCTACCTGGATGGCCTGGCTGGACCATATCGCCAAGCGGGTCTCGGAGATAGACGGCGTCACCACGTCCGTGCACGAGACCAAGGAGCTTTCCAATCGCACGCCCAACCTGACCATCCGCTGGGACACTACTAAGCTGGGGATCACCGGCGAGGAGGTCTCACAGACGCTCTACAGCACCGAGCCGCGGATCGCCTTAGGAGGCGGCGGATTCCGGCGGCGCGGCGGTGGCGGCGAGAACGAAACCAGCATCTCCGTGACGGCTTACATGATGCAGGCGGGAGATGAAAAGGTCGTCGCCGACCGGATTCACGCGGTGCTGGCGGCGGCCCCGAAGACAGGCAAAGCAAAACCGTCGCGCAAGCCGCCGGCAGGCGACCTGACCGGGCGCTGGGACGTGCACATCGAATACGCGGCCGGCAGTTCAGACCACGTGCTCTATCTCAAACAGGACGGCAACCGCATCCAGGGTACCCATCAAGGCGATTTTGTAGCCCGGGATCTGGCCGGTAGCGTCGACGGGGACGCTGTCGATCTGCGGAGTTCGCTCACTGAGACAGTGCATGGCGACGCGCTGAGCTTCCACTTCAAAGGCAGCTTGAACGGCGACATCCTGAGCGGCGATCTGGATATGGGCGAGTACCTAAGCGCCCGTTGGAGCGCGACTCGGCACCGGTTCGGCCGGGCATAAATTTATGATCCGGACCGGCCTGCTGTTGCTCTGTGTCTTGTTTTCGGAAGGCTTCGCTCAGGAGATGGGCCCAGGAGATGGCGGCGGTCAGAAGCTGTTCCAGGCCCGCTGCGCCGGGTGCCATGGAATGGACGGGGGAGGGGGCGAGTACGGTCCCAACATCGTGGATATGCGCCGGCGGGGTGGGGGACGGGCGCGCCGGGATCTGCACGAGGTGATCCGGAACGGTATTCCTGATGCCGGGATGCCGGCGTTTGCGCTTCCGCCGGCAGAGGTGGATGCGCTGGCGGCCTATGTGGCGGGTCTGCGTGCGCCCGCGGCGGACCACCCTGCTGCGGGGAATCCGGCGGCCGGCGAGCGGTTCTTCTTTGGCGCAGGCAAATGCTCCGGCTGTCATATGGTGAAGGGGCGCGGCGGCGTGGTGGGACCGGACCTGACCAATCTGGCGCGGGAGCGGCGGCTGGGGCAGATCGAGCAGGCACTCCAAAAACC
>CAZMRK010000691.1:0-8624 GCA_964568355.1 uncultured Solibacteraceae bacterium
GTGGATCGTCTGGAAAAGTGATCGTCTGGAAGAGTGAGAGCTTATGAAAGTTGCCCTGATCGTCGTTGTAGTTCTGCTGCTGGCGGGCCTGGCCTGCGGGAGCAAGTATGTGAGCGTACATAACGAACTGGTTACCGCAAAAGAAGCCATCGATGCCTCCTGGTCGCAGGTGGATGTGGCCTTGCAGCGAAGGGCGGACCTGATCCCGAACCTGGTGGAAACGGTGAAGGGATATGCGAAGCATGAGGAAAGCGTGATCAAAGATGTCGCGGATGCTAGGGCCGCTCTGGGCGGAGCCCGCTCGCCGCAGGAGAAGATTCAGGCCAATTCGCAGCTCGACGGCGCGCTCTCCCGCCTGCTGGTGGTGGTGGAGAACTATCCGCAACTGCGGGCCAACGAAAACTTCATGCGCCTGCAGGATGAGCTGGCCGGCACGGAAAATCGCATTGCGGTGGAGCGCCGGAAGTACAATGAAACGGTGCAGCGGTACAACACGCAGATCGGGCTGTTCCCGGACAACATCGTGGCTTCGCTTTCGGGCTTTTCGCGGAACGACGCCTATTTCAAAACAGAGCCGGGAGCGCGTACCGCGCCCAAAGTTGCATTCTAGATCCCAGGGGTACAGGCACATCTGCCTGCCCGTCAGCGAGGCAATCTTATGTTCGGAAATTACATCAACGGAGAGTGGGTCGAAAGCGGCTCCACGTTCGAGAATCGTAACCCGGCCAATACCGATGAGGTGGTGGGGGTATTTGCCAAAGGCTCCGCCGGCGATATTGCAGCAGCGGCCGATGCGGCTGCCGCGGCGCTACCTGGCTGGGCCAATACCAGCGGGCCGGCGCGCGGCAATATTCTGTTCAAAGCCGCCGATATCCTGGACCGGAAGTTCGAACAGATTTCGGCCGAGATGACGCGCGAGGAGGGCAAGACCCTTCCCGAGGCCAAGGGAGAAGTTCGCCGGAGCATCAACATCTTCCGCTATTTCGCCGGCGAAGGCTCCCGGCAGCCGGGTGTCGTGGTACCCTCCGAGCGCGAGCGCGTGCATATGTTCGCGATCCGGAAACCGGTCGGCGTAGTGGGCCTGGTGACCCCCTGGAATTTTCCGAGCGCGATTCCAGCCTGGAAGCTGGCTCCGGCGCTGGCTTTTGGCAATACGGTGGTGATCAAGCCGGCTTCGGCGGCTCCGCTGAGCGCGTGGCGTATTATCGAAGCGCTGCACGAGGCCGGGTTACCAAAAGGTGTGGTGAACTTTGTAGCCGGATCGGGCGGAGAACTCGGCAATGCCCTGGTCGGGGCCAAGCCGCTCAAGGCGATTTCATTCACCGGATCTTGCGAAATCGGCAACTGGCTGCATGGAGAGGCCTCTAAGCGCCGCCTGCGGATCCAGCTTGAAATGGGCGGCAAGAATCCCACCATCGTGCTCGCCGACGCAGATTTCCAGTCCGCCGTGGAAAACGTGGTGAACGCCGCCTTCTTCTCCACCGGGCAGAAATGCACTGCTACCAGCCGCGCGATTGTGGAAGAGTCGATTTACGATCGCTTCGTGGCGGCTCTGGTGGAGCGCACGCGGAAGCTGAAGGTGGGCGACGGCATGCGCCCGGATGTCCAGATCGGTCCTTGCGTCGATGAAGCGCAGATGAACACCGTGCTGCGCTATATCGAGATCGCCAAAAAAGAGAACGGCGCTCCCAAAATCGGCGGCAATCGCCTCACCGGGCAGGATTACGATAAAGGCTATTTCGTGGAGCCGACCATCTTCGCGGACGTCGCCGAGCAGCACACCATCGCCCAGGAAGAGATCTTCGGCCCGGTGCTGGCCGTCATGCGGGCCAAAGATTTCGAAGATGCGATGCGCATCGCCAACAACATCCCCTTCGGGCTTTCTTCGTCCATCCAGACCACCAACCTGTCTCGCGTATTCGATTACATTTATCGCAGCGAGGCCGGCCTGCTGACGGTCAACCTGCCCAGCGCCGGTGTCGAGTACCAGTTGCCGTTCGGCGGTACCAAGGATTCCAGTTTCGGTCCCAAGGAGCAGGGTCCGGCGGCAGTGGAATTCTACACGGACTACAAGACTGTCTACTTGAAGTATTAAATCCATGCGCCTTGGACAAATCAAACCAAATGGCGGCGTGATCGCCGCCGTATTCGACGGGAATTCGGCTCGTCCGATCCCGAATCACACGCTTTGCGATCTGATTCATCGCGCGGAAGCGGAGGGTATTCCGGAGAGTAAACTGGCGGCTCGCCTGGCCAGCCGGCATAGCGATCCGCAGACTCCGGTACTTCCCGTGCATCCGACCGAAGTCTGGGCCTCCGGCTGCACCTACGAAATGAGCGCCTCCTTCCGTGATTCCGAACACGGCACGCGGGAGGGCATGTACGCCTATGTGTACCGCGAGGCCCGTCCCGAGATCTTTTTCAAGGGCACGGCTCGCGTATGTGTCGGTCCCGGCCAGACGATCGGCATCCGCTCCGATTCCAAATTCACGGCCCCCGAGCCGGAACTGGCGGTGGTGTTGGGCAGCAAAGGCCGGATCGTCGGCTATACCCTGGCCAATGATGTGTCCGCCTGGGATATCGAGCGTGAGAATGCCCTGTACCTGCCGCAGTCCAAGGTCTATACGGCCTGCTGCGCTCTGGGTCCGTTTGTGGTGACCGCCGACGAGATTCCCGATCCTTACAACCTGGAAATGACGTGCACCATCACACGCCAGGGGGAGACGCGGTTCAGCGGGAGCATCTCCACGGCCAAACTGCATCGCCGCCTCGAAACGCTGATCGAGTATCTGCTCCGGGCCAACCAGGTGCCGGCGGGAGCGGTGCTGCTGACCGGCACCGGGATCATCGTTCCGGAGACGGCGGCGCTGGCCCCTGGAGACGTCGTCACAATCCGGATTCCGGAGATCGGCGAACTCAGCAACCCGGCAGCAATCGTTGAGTAGCCGGATCATGGACAGACTGCATCAGATTGCAGAGGGTTTGCAGATTGGCCATATCCGGAGGCACATCTTTCTATGCTGTGATCAGACCAAACCCAAGTGCTGCTCGAAAGAGGCCGGCCTGGAGTCCTGGGAATACCTGAAGAAGCGCCTGGCAGAATTGGGGCTGATGGCGGGAGAACACTGTGTCTTCCGGACCAAGGCCAATTGCCTGCGGATCTGTGAACAGGGTCCTATCGCCGTGGTCTACCCGGAAGGCGCCTGGTATCACTCGGTGACTCCGGAGGTGGTGGAGCGGATCATCCAGGAACACCTGATCGGCGGGCGCCTCGTCGAAGACTATCTATTCGCTTTTTCGAGGGACGGCGAGGGCTGAGGGGCCTGCTTCATTCCTCGACCTCTTCCTCGGGAGGCTCGAAGCTGTCCAGAAGTTCCGGGTTGCGGGCGAACCTCTTGAGCACCTGGAGGATCGTGCCGGTACGGAATCCGGCCCGCAGCAGCCGGTGGTAGGCGGATGCGAGGTCTTTATCGTCCTGGAACAGGCCCTCGCGTGGAACCATCCGGTACTTACGCCGGATATACTCCTCGATGAGGGCCTGCTCGTTCACCTCTTCGTAGACTTTGGCGACGCTGCGTTCGGCCAGGGCGGGGGCAACGCGGCGCTGGCGCAGGTCGGCGATCACACGCGCCTTGCCGAGCCGCTGATTTTCCAGGCGGGAAACGGCATAGCTCTCCGCGAACTTGCGATCGTCGAGATAACCGTACTCTTTCAGACGGGAGATGGTGGCATCCACATCGGCGGCCCTCTCCGCCTTTTGCCGCAGCTTTTCCCGCAATTCTCCCGTAGCGTGGGCCCGCCCGCCTAAAGCCCGCAGCGCGTATTCCCACAACTGATCGAGGTTATAACGCGAGCGCGCCGGCCTGCGCATGGATTCGGATTCCTCTGTCTGATTGTATAAAAGTTTAGCATGGAGTACTTTAAAAGGAGGGCTTGAGGAGACGCCCGGGGTATACTGAAGGTGGTCTTCGGACTCTCGGGTAGTCTCATTCAGATTAGGAGGACTGATACATGGAAAGGAATGGCTTCGCAAACTTCTTGTTAGGGCTGGGTGTGGGCGTCGGTATCGGCATGCTTTTTGCTCCTAAGTCCGGCGGTGAGACCCGGGACATCCTCAAGAACAAAGCCAGCGAGGGCAAGGATTACCTCAAGCAGCGGGGCGCCGAGCTGAAAGACAGCGCTTCGGGTCTGGTCGATAAGAGCAAGGAGCTCCTGGGGCGGCAAAAGGATACGTTGGCCGACGCGGTAGCGGCGGGCAAGCAGGCCTATCGCGAGGCAGTAGCTCCCGAGCAGGGCGCCGAAGGCAGCGCGCAATAAGTTTCTCCGGGGAAGATTCGCTTCATGTCTGAGGACGTGTTCCGGCTGATTGTCGCGGCAGGTGTAGTCCTGGCCAGCGTTGCTTTCGTGGCGCAGGCAGTGGTTTTGCTGGCCTTGTATCGGGTAGCCAAGGGCAGTGAAGGGCGCATGGGCGACCTCGTCGAGCGGTTTACACCCCTCACGGAAAACGCCGGTCCGGCGCTCCAGTCCATCCGCTCCGTCTTGAGCGCAGTGGAAGAGAATGCTCCTCGGATCTCGCAGATTTCACAGGATATCGCTACCATAACCCGCTCCGCACGGGAGCAGACGAGCCACATCGGGATGCTGGTGGACGACGCTACGGATCGCGCCACCCGGCGGCTGATGGAGCTGGATCAGGGAGTGGACCTGGCGGTCGCACAGGTGGAACAGACCGGTCAGGCCGTGAAAGGCGCCGTGCTCAAGCCGCTGCGCGAGGTGAACGCCGTGCTCATCGGTCTGCGCACTGCCGTCGTGACCTATGCGCAAGGCAGGCGCCGGCCCTCGGTAGATCACGCCACGCAAGACGAAGAGATGTTCATCTAAAAGAAAAGGGACCAGAACGGCTCCATGCCGTTGCGGCCCCTTTTCCAATCCGAAAGGGAAAAATTCCACTCTACGCTGCTTTTTGCACTTTGCCGGAACGGATGCAGGAGGTGCAGACGCGGATCTTTTTAGTGGCCCCGCCGACCACCGCGCGAACCGTTTGCAGGTTCAAATTCCAACGCCGCTTGGTCACGTTGTGAGCGTGACTGATCCGGTGGCCGAATTGCGGCCCCCGGCCGCAGGTTTCACAAATTTGTGCCATGCTACAAGAATCTCCTTAAGAACTGCGAAAAACTATTGTAACAGCGCCCATCGACCAGCCGCAACCAACTACACTGAGGAGAAGTGGGGAGCCGCGAAAAGGGAGCCTTGTGACCGAATTCAACCATATTCACCTGCGCGACGGAGAGGAGTGGGTGTGCGGCCGCACGATGGCCTTCGACGATGTCGAACTGATCCGCTGCGAGGCCCGCGATCTGGACGAGGACGAGGCCTGCCGCCGCTGTTCGGAGCAGGTTCTGGCTCATTTCGGTGCGGTCATGCATGTTCACTGAGAGGAGGCGCTGCCGCCGGCCCTGAGTCCGGTCCGGCCATATTGTTTGGGTGAAACGGTTCTGGCACAATCTGCTGGCAGTCCTTCTGGGGAACCTGTGCTACTTCAGCGTGCAACGCTGGTTGCCGGCGGGAGCCCGCCACACCCCATTCCAAACTGATTGGGGGATTGCCGTCGACTTCTGGTTCTGCCTGGTTTTCTGGGGCCTGCTTCGCTTTCTGAAATGGTTTCGCTAAAAGTGCCGGCGTAGATCCTCGAAGCGCTCCAATTCGAGCAAACGCCCATTGCCTCGCCGGATCTCCTGATGTTCCAGCACCCAGGTGTGGGCGTGAGGGACAAACACGGCCCTCAGACCGGCTTCGAGGGCCGGGTTGATGTCGGATTTCGGGCTATTGCCGATCATCCAGGTCCGTTCGGGATCCAGGCCGCGTTCTTCGACCAGCCGCCGGTACGCCGCCGGGTCTTTCTCTTTCACAATGGCCGTGTGGCCGAAGTAAATCCCCAGGCCGGACCGGTCGATTTTGAGCTTCTGCTCCTCGGCATGTCCCTTGGTGAACAGGGTCAGGTTGTGCCGGCTCGCCAGGTACTCCAGCGTCTCGGGCACACCTTCGATCACCTCCATCGGGCATTCCAGAATGCGTTCGGCGAAGGCTTTCACCTCTTCCAGATCCGCCTCCCGCACCTCCCGCTCGGCCAGGCGCTGGTAGCACTGCGTCAGGTTCCGGCCGAAGTTCAACGACCCATAGCCGTGAATCTTGGCGTTGGCCAGTTCGATTTCGTCCAGAACGGCGCGAATCTCCTCCGGAGTGAGGGAAGAGTGGCCCAGGTACTCACAAAAATCGGCGAAGGCCTCTTCAAAGTAGATGTTGTTTTCCCAAAGCGTATCGTCTGCATCGATCAGCAGACTGTATCTTTCAGCCATCCACTTTCATGATAGCGGGGCGGGCGGCCAGGCGTCCGTCCGCCCACCCACCCGTGCTACGGTTTGGTGCCCAAAACCAGGGGAGACGGGCCTGGTGTGTCGAGGGTGCGCGGATTCACGAAACCTGCTTCGAGCAGCCACTCCCGGATCTCTTCGAAGGAGAAAGTGTCCCCCTCGACGGTATTCACCAACATGTTCACGGCGAAGATAAGCCCGGCCGCCGGCGCGGTACGCTGTTCGTTCACCAGGAACTCGGCAATAGCGACGGTGCCGCCGGGCGCCAGCGCCTCGAACGTTTTGCGCAGCAGGACCAGGCTCTGCCGCGCTCCTACGGCATGCAGAATGTGCCCGATCGTAGCGACCTGGCGGCCTGTGCCGAAATCGGCCGCGAACAGATCGCCCTCCACGTAGCGGAGCTGCGCGCCGACCCCGCAGCGCTCGGCCATCTTTCCGGTGACCTCGAGAACAGCCGGCCAGTCCACCGCCGTGACGGTAACCTGAGGCGATGCCTGAGCCAGGGCAATCCCCCAGACTCCTGATCCCGCGCCCAAATCGAGCACGCTCCCACTTTTCAGTTCCAGCGTTGCCGCCAACGCCCGCGCTGCCGGATAGCTTAAGGGAAACAGGTCGGCAACGAACTCGGCGAAGAACTGCGCTCCACGGGACTCGGGATCGACCGCCTGTGCCGGTTGGCCGGTACGTACGATCTGCTCCAATCCCATCCACTTGGGAAGCAATTGGGTGTGGATGTGGCGCAGCAAGCCGCCCTGGTAGGTGGGTTTGGAACGAACCAGAAAGGTTGCGCTCTCCGGGGTCAGCGCATAGCGGCCACTGGGATCCTTGGACAGCAGCTCCAGCCCCACCAGGGCATTCATCAGGGCACGCAGTCCGCGTTCGGACGCCCCCGTGGCCGCACTCATTTCGGCGGGCGTGCGGGGCGTTTCCAGATGGTCGAAGAGGCCGATCTCGACGGCTGCGCTCAGGATCAAGGGCGACGCAAAGCTCCACGATAGCTGTTGCAGGCGCTCCGGGGTTACGGCAGGGGACGAGCCGGCGGGTTTCGTTGCAGTAGGCATAATAATTCCTTTCGCTTCCAATCGGAAGCACATCTGATTACGCGGAACGCACTGCCCGATCGTGTCTGTTCAGCAGCGGAAACGGGAGCGCGGGTGGGCAATCGGACGAGCTGAATCCAGTTGCAGCGCTAGTCCGAAAGCATAGCGGCACCCATCGCGGCCAGCTCCATATCTTCCGTCTGAGGCAACCCGCTGACCGCCACGGCACCCACGACCTTCCCATTCTTCCATACCGGCAGACCCCCGCCCCATCCCACGAAGCGAGGATCGCCGAAATAGGCAATATCGAAGCCCTTTTCCGGATCGCGGGCAGCCTCCCCGATCTGCTTGGTGGGCTTGCGCTCGCGGGCGGCGGTCCAGGCCTTATTGGTCGCAATCAGGATGGAGGAAAGCGGAGCCCCGTCGAGTCGCGCGAAAGCCAGCAGTTCCCCGTGCGAGTCCGCTACCGCAATAACGGCGGCCTTCCCGCGGCGCAGCACTTCGTCTGCAATGGCGTCGACAACCTTCTTCGCTTCGGCATAGGAGATGGTGAGATCTTGGATCACCTTCTCAGGATACTGTCCCCGGGCATTCCCGGGGCCGGCTGCGGAGGAGAACCAATTCGTCGATCATTCTCTGGCGCACGGTATCCCGCAGGCGGGCACACTCCTTGGCCCCCCAACCTTCGACGGGAATGGCTTCCAACACGCGCAGGTAAATATCCTGCCGTCTTCCGAAGATCCACGAATCGCGCGGCAGGGCGGCGCCGGACCCCTCGACAACCAGTGGCAGTACCTGTACCCGCTCCCGGATTGCCAGTTGAAACGGGCCTTCGTTGAAGGGCAGCATTTCACCGTCGAGCGAACGGGTGCCTTCCGGGAAAAAGACTACGGAACAGCGGCGGCGCAGGTAGCGGGCGCACTGCAACAGCGCTTGGGCGGCTTTACGCCGGTCCGCCCGGTCTACCGGCACATCGCCCGACATGCGCATCATCCAACCCACCGCCGGGAGGCGAAAGAGTTCCGCCTTGGCCAGCCATTTGGCATCCATGCCGAGATGCGCGATGAGAGGGATGTCTGCCAGGGACTGGTGATTGCTGACGATGACGTAAACTTCGTCCGGGTGCAGATTCTCCGAGCCTGAGATATGAATGCGCCAGGGATTCACCAGGGCCAAGGCGCGGCCGAGCCGTCGAAACCAGCGCGCGGTGCGC
>CAZMRK010000692.1:0-3435 GCA_964568355.1 uncultured Solibacteraceae bacterium
GGCAACGGCGATGAAGAGCCGCCCTCTTCGGCCGAAAGCATCGATGCGCTGATCTCGGCAGGAGCCGAAGAAGGGCTGATCGAAGAAGAAGACCGCAAGCTGATCCAATCCGTGGTGGAATTCGGCGATAAGGTGGTGCGCGAAGTAATGACGCCCCGGCCCAATATCGTCGCGATCCCGGCCGGCGCCAACCTGGAAGAACTGCGCCAACTGGTCATCAACGAGCAATACTCGCGCATTCCCGTCTACGAGGGCAGCATCGACGTGGTGCTGGGATTCGTCCACGTGCGGGACATGTTCGAGCTGGAAGAAGACGAGCGGCTCCGCCGTACGGTGCGCGAGCTGATGCGCCCCATCCGGTTTGTTCCGGAGACCAAGCCGGTCAACGATCTCATGCGCGAGATGCAGCAGGACAACACCCACATGGTGATCGTCGTGGACGAGTACGGAAACACGGCCGGCCTGGCTACAATGGAGGACCTGGTCGAGGTGATTCTCGGCGAGATCCGCGATGAACACGAGCCCAACACGGACATCAAGCAGGACGGCAGCGGCTATATCGTCTCGGGCAACTTCGACCTGGCGCGACTGAGCGAGCTGTTCGATTTCCGTCCCGAAGAAGATATCGAATCGACCACCGTCGGAGGTCTGGTGACCGAGTGGCTGGGCCACGTGCCGCAACCCGGCGAAGTGGTGGATCGCGACGGGCTCCATATCGTCGTGCTGGCCAGCGACGCCCTGCGCGTCGAGCAGGTCCGGATCAGCAAATCGCAAGCCGTGACTCATGACTGAAGCTACTCCTTACCGCTCCGGATTTGTCTCCATCCTGGGCCGTCCCAACGCCGGGAAATCCACGCTGCTAAACGCCATGGTCGGCGAGAAGATCGCCATCGTGGCGAACAAGCCGCAGACTACGCGTACGTCCATCCAGGGCGTGCTCACGCTTCCGGACGCGCAGATCGTTTTCCTGGATACGCCCGGAATCCACAAGGCCGATTCGCTCATCAACAAGCGCATGATGGAGGCAGTCCGGGCAGCGCTCGACGAGCGGGACCTGCTGCTGTTCCTGGTGGACGCCACACGAGCCTTCACGACCGAGGACGAGCACGCCGTCAGCCTCGTCCGCCGGGTGGAGACTCCAGCCTTCCTGGTGGTCAACAAAGTCGATCTGTGCAAGGATAAGGGCGTCATCCTCCCGTTGATCGAGCGCTACAAAGAACTGCACCACTTCGCCGATTTCATTCCGATCTCGGCCCAGACCGGCGACGGCCTGGATGTGCTGCGCAAGGAGATCATCGCGAGGCTGCCCGAAGGGCCCCGTTACTTCCCCGAAGATCACCTGACCGACCAGCCGGAGCGCTTTCTGGCGGCGGAACTAATCCGCGAAAAGGTGCTCCAGTTGACCCGCCAGGAGGTGCCGCACGCGGTGGCGGTGCTCATCGACTCGTGGGAAGAGACCAACAAAATTACCCGGATTTATGCCACCATTTATGTGGAGCGGGAAGGGCAGAAAGGCATTGTGATCGGTGCCAAGGGATCCATGCTGAAGCAGACCGGGACACTCGCCCGGCTGGAGATGGAGCGCCTGTTCGGGCGCAGGATTTTTCTGGAGTTGCGGGTAAAAGTGCAGCCGGAGTGGCGCGAGAAGCCTGGCTTCCTGAACACTCTGGACTGGCGTACAATGGCCGGAACAGATGAGAATTAGGACTTTTCTTTCATTTCTTCTGTTATTTACCTTTGCGGCGGCAGGATTCGCGGCGGACAAAAAGCCGGTCTCCGACGACGCCATTTATGATGCGGTGCGGATGAAGTTGACCAGCGATCCCGTGGTCAAGGGAGGTGCGCTTACCGTCGAAGTGAAGGACGGTGTGGTGACCCTGCGCGGGAATGTGGAGCAGGAAAAACAGAAAGAGCGCGCGCCCAAGCTGGCCAAGAAGGTGAAAGGCGTCACCCAGGTAGTCAACGAGCTGAAAGTCGTGGCGAGGGCTCCTCGTTGATCGCCGGCCGGCCGGGCCTCTGGCTGACGATCTGGGTCCTCTGCGGCGCCACTGGCGCGGCCCAGGATTTTTCCAAACTCAGCGTCGAAAAGGTTTCGGCCGGCTATCGCTTCACGGAAGGTCCGGCATGGTCGCGGGAGGGGTTCCTCCTCTTCAGCGATGTCCCCAGCGATCGGATCATGAAATTCGCTCCAGGCACAAAGACCGCGGCGTATCGCGAATCCTCCGGCGGAGCCAACGGCATCGCGTTTGACAGCCAGGGCCGGCTCTACGCCTGCGAAGGGAAGAGCCGCCGCGTGACACGTACCGACAAGAGGGGCCGCGTGGAAGTGCTGGCGGAGGCATGGGAGGGCAAGCGCCTGAACGCTCCCAACGATATCGTGGTGCGCAAAGATGGTCATGCCTATTTCACCGACCCCGCCTTCGGCAGCCAGGCCGATACCCGCGAACTGGATTTCTACGGCGTCTTCCACATCACCAACAAAGGCCAGCTTCGTCTGGTGGCTCGCATGACCGGCAGGCCGAACGGCATCGCCCTCTCTCCCAATGGGCGCATCCTGTACGTGGTGAATTCCGATGAGCGCAACGTCCGGGCCTATGATCTGGACCACAGCGGGGAGGCCTCCGGCGAGCGGGTGGTACTCTCGAGAATCGACGGTGTTCCCGACGGAATCAAAACCGACGAGAAGGGCAACCTCTACGTCGCCGCCCGCGAGGTGATGGTCTACAGTCCCGAAGGGAAGCTGCTGACGAATATTCCGGTGGCCGAGCCGCCGGCCAACTGTGCCTTCGGCGATGCCGACCTCCAGTCGCTCTACATTACCGCCCGCACCTCCGTCTACCGGGCGCGGCTGGACGTCAAGGGATCGGTGCAATATTAGCGACGACCGCCGTTATCCGCCGCGCCCTATTCTCGGGATCGGGGCGCTGATCTTCGAACAGGGCCGGATTCTGCTGGCCGAGCGCGGGAAGGAGCCGCTCAAAGGCTGGTGGTCGCTGCCCGGCGGCGTGCTCGAAGTGGGCGAGACCCTGCGTGACGGTATTTGCCGCGAAGTGCGCGAAGAGACCGGTCTGGTGGTGGAACCGCTCCAGGTGCTGGAGATCTTCGAGCGCATCATCCGCGATAGCGCCGGACGGGCGGAATACCACTACGTCCTGATCGACTATGTGTGCCGCGTGACCGGCGGCGTGCTCTCTCCCGGCGACGACGTCAGCCGCGTGGAATGGGTGGCCGAGGACGAACTGGGACGCTACCACATTACCGAAGGCACAGTGCCCGTGATTGAAAAAGGCTTTCGCGAACACCGAAAATAAGAAGTGACATGCAGGCAACTTCCGCCGGTATTCTGGAGTATGAGTCTCTTCGGGCGCTGCTGGGGCGCTATCTGAAGAGCCCGCTGGGCGCAGCGGAACTGGAGAAGATGGCGCCCGATACCGA
>CAZMRK010000693.1:0-3259 GCA_964568355.1 uncultured Solibacteraceae bacterium
ACCCGCCACGGAGCGGAAGTGCTGGCCGAGTTGTCTCCCGAAGTAGCGGATTCCACCCGTCAGAGCGAAGCGGAGCAGGCGGTCCGCGGGGTTCGAGACGGATTGCAGCGGCACATGCAGACTGCCGGCCTGCGCGAAATATTGTACGAACATTTCGAGCACCCGCACTGGGACGAGATCGCCGCCCGGTGTATGTGCTGCGGCAATTGCACGATGGTCTGTCCCACCTGCTTCTGTACTACGGTGGAAGACACGAGTTCCCTCGATGGGCGGCGGGCGGAACGCCTGCGCCGATGGGACTCCTGCTTTACGGAAAGCTTCTCCTACATCCATGGCGGAAGTGTTCGGATGTCCGCCCGCTCCCGCTATCGCCAGTGGCTGACGCATAAACTGGCGGCGTGGATCGATCAATTCGGCAGTTCCGGATGTGTCGGATGCGGCCGGTGCATCACGTGGTGTCCGGCCAAGATTGACCTCACCCAAGAGGTTGGCTTGCTACGGGAGCCTGCGGCCGCGCGGACTATGGAAACGCCTCTTGCTCCGTTCGGGCCGCCCGCCCCCAGATAGGACCAGATAGGAGAGGTTCCATGACGGCGGCAAGTTTGAAAGAGACGCTGCAGAAGCATCCCTTCGTGGCCAATTTCTGTCCGGAACACCTGGACAAGCTGGCAGCAATCGCCAGCCACGTACACTTCAACAAGGATGAGCTGGTCTTTCAGGAAGGCGAGGAATCGCGCCTGTTTTACCTGTTGCTCTCTGGCTCGGTGGCACTGGAAGTGCCGACCCCCGGCCGCACCGTCCGGGTCGCGACGGTAGGATTCGACTCATCGATTGCGCCGGGCTCGCTGCGCGTGGATACGGTGATGCGCGGCGCTGAGTTGGGCTGGTCGTCGATTTTCCCGGCACCGCACATGAAGCAGTTCCAAGCGCGCACTCTCGAAGAGGTGGACGCCTTGCGACTGGATGGCGAACAGCTCCGGCAGATGTGCGAGGTAGACCACGATTTCGGCTATATGTTTCTGGGGGCGCTGCTGCGCGTGATGGCCAACCGGCTGCAGGGTACCCGCATTCAGCTCAAGGACGTCTACTCGCCGAGCGCCAGCGCCGCATAGCAGGCGGAAGGAAGCGATATGGCAGCAGTCCAGGAGGCGGAAGCCCGCCCCGCGGCCGGCGCTATGGTCCCGCAGATGATGCGGGTGGCGCACGTCCGGAAAGAGACTTCCGATACCTTTACGCTGTCGCTCGAATCCGGCTCGCGGCAGCCGGTTACCGAGTCACAGCCCGGCCAGTTCAGCATGCTTTATGTTTTTGGCGCCGGGGAGCTACCCATCTCGATCAGCGGGGATCCGGCGGACCGCTCGCGGCTGGTATACACGGTGCGCTCGGTGGGCAAGCTGACGCAGTTGCTGGTGAGCCGGGCGGCGGGAGATCCGGTTGGCGTGCGCGGCCCGTATGGCACCTGCTGGCCGCTCAAGGCCGCGCGCGGCAAAGATGTGCTGATCGTGGCCGGCGGGATTGGCTTGGCGCCGCTTCGGCCGGCCATCTACTCTATCCTCCGCCACCGCGCGGACTATGGACGCCTGGTGGTCCTCTACGGCGCACGCAGCCCACGAGACCTGCTCTATCGCAGGCAACTGGAGGATTGGGCCAGGCTTCCCGACACCCAGGTGCTCTCGACGGTGGACTACGGCGGAGTTAACTGGCACGGCCACGTAGGAGTCGTGACCAGACTGTTCCGCCTGGTCCGGCTGCAACCTTTTCGGACCGTAGCGATGATCTGCGGCCCCGAGATCATGATGCGCTACGTGATCTGGGAACTGGACCAGCGCGGTCTGGCGCCCGGCGATCTCTATCTTTCCCTGGAGCGCAATATGAAGTGCGGAATCGGCTGCTGCGGGCATTGCCAGTATGGTCCGCACTTCCTTTGCAAAGATGGGCCGATCTTTCCTTACCATCAGATCCGGTCCTGGTTTGGGCGCTATGAGCTCTAAGAAAAACGGGTATGACGGCCGGCCGAAGGTGGCCGTCTTCAAATTTGCTTCCTGCGATGGATGCCAGTTGACCCTGCTGGACGCCGAGGACGAACTGCTGGCGATTGCCGATGCGGTAGAGATCGTCTATTTCCCGGAAGCCTCCAGCCGTCTGGGCCGGGGTCCGTATGACATCGGGCTGGTGGAAGGGTCCATCACCACGCATCATGATGCGGAACGCATCCAGCAAGTGCGGCGCGAGTGCCGCACCCTGGTGACCTTGGGCGTGTGCGCCACCTCCGGAGGATTGCAAGCCCTGCGGAACTGGAAGGATGTGGGCGAGATGGTGCGCCGCGTCTATGCCAAGGCGGACCTGATCAGCACGCTCAAGATGTCCACGCCGGTAGCGGAACATGTGCCGGTGGATTTTGAACTGCGAGGCTGCCCGATCAGCAAGAAGCAACTGCTGGAGCTGATCACGGCCACGCTGGCAGGCCGCAAGCCTAATATCCCCACCTACAGCGTTTGTATTGAATGCAAGCAGAAGACCAACACCTGCGTGCTGGTCGCCGGCGGTTCCGCCTGCCTCGGTCCGGTGACGCAAGCGGGATGCGGCGCGCTGTGCCCCAGTTTTGGGCGCGGATGCTTCGGGTGTTTCGGCCCCATGGAGATCCCCAACACAGCTTCCCTGACCCAGCAGTTCCGCATCCTGGGGCAGAGCGATGAGCAGATTGTACGTGCGTTTCGCGGATTCAGCGCCTGGGCCTGGCAGTTTCGCCAGGCAGGAGAGGAGTGCGAGCGATCATGAAACCGGGTGGTATCCACGTCGAATGCCTGACCCGTGTCGAGGGCGAAGGCGCTATTCGCATCCAGTTGAAGGCCGGCCAGGTGCAGGATGTGCAACTGCGCATCTTCGAGCCGCCGCGCTTGTTTGAGGCGTTCTTGCGGGGCCGCCACTACCTGGAGGTCCCGGATATCGTGGCGCGCATCTGCGGCATCTGTCCGATGGCGCACCAGATGAGCTCGGTTCATGCGCTGGAGAGAATTCTGGAGATCGATCCGGGACCAGGGGTCCGGGCGCTACGGCGGCTGCTCTATTGCGGCGAATGGATTGAGAGCCACGCGTTGCACATCTATCTGCTGCAGGCGCCGGATTTCCTGGGCGTGCCCGATGCGATCCAGTTGGCGCGGCTGCATCCGGACGTGGTGGAACGGGGCTTGCGGCTGAAAAAAATAGGCAATCGCCTGGTGGCGGCGATCGGAGGAAGAGAAATCCACCCGGTGGGAGT
>CAZMRK010000694.1:0-4882 GCA_964568355.1 uncultured Solibacteraceae bacterium
GCCGTATCGACCTGCACACCACTTACTTCGAGACCGTCACCGCCATGGCCTTTCTGGCCTTCGCCGAGCAGAACGTCGAAACCGCGGTGCTCGAAGTAGGCCTCGGCGGCCGGCTGGACGCCACCAACGTGGTGCTCCCCGCGCTTTCGGTCATCACCCCGGTGGATTTCGATCACGAAGCCTGGCTGGGCAGCAGCCTCTCCGCGATCGCCGCAGAGAAGGCAGGCATTCTCAAGCCCGGAGTCCCTGCTGTATTTGCCGCGCAGCGTCCGGAAGCCGCCGCCGTGCTGGAAGCCCGTGCGGCCGAACTGGCCGTTCCGGTCGAGCACGCTTCCAACTGGGAAGCGCGCGGCCTTGTGCTCCACCCGCGCGGCTCGCGTTTCCAAGCCGCGGGCCGGCTGAACCTTGCGGTCGATTGTCCGCTGGCGGGCGAGCACCAGGTGGGCAACGCCCTGACCGCGATCGCTGCTCTTTCGCTTCTGGAGATCCCGGCACCGGCCATCGCCGCCGGCATCGCGCGCGCTGCCTGGCCCGGCCGCCTGGAGCGCGTCTCGATGCAGCCGGAGATCGTCCTGGATGGCGCGCACAACCCCTCCGGCGCCCGGGCGCTGGCCGCGTATCTCGATCGCTTCTATGCCGGACGGCCCGTCTGGATAATTTATGGAGCCATGCGCGATAAGGCCATCGCGGAAGTGGCCGGCGTCCTGTTCCCACGCGCCCGCCGGGTGATCGCCACGGCCCCGGATCAGACTCGCGCCGTGCTGCCGGAAACCATCCGCGAACTGGCCGATCATCCCGAGATCCGCGTGGCGCCGCGTCTCGCGGACGCGCTCGCCATGCTCGATTCCCTGCCCCCCGGCGGCGCCGTATTCATCACCGGCTCGCTGTTTCTGGTGGGCGAAGCCAAGGCACGATTCGTCCAAACCGTACGCTAAGAGCCACTCTGTTTGAGTGCTATAATCCGCCTTCGGCCGGATATGTCGCTGTTGCGATCCCTTTTTTTCACCGATCCCCTCATCATCCTGTGCACCATCGTCATGGGCACGGTGTCTCTGGTGATCTCGTTTTTTGACCGCAGCGGCGACCTTCCCCACCGCGTGGCTCGCGTCTGGTCGCGGCTGCTGTTGCGCGTCAGCGGCCTTCGCGTCCGCGTCGAGGGGATCGAGCGGCTGGATCGCTCGCGCGGTTGCATCCTGGTGGCCAACCACCAGAGCCTCATGGATATCCCCCTGCTGGTGGCGTACCTGCCCATACAGTTCCGCTTTTTTGCCAAGGAGGGATTGTTCCATATCCCTTTCCTGGGGACCCATCTGCGGCGTACTGGCCACCTGCCGGTGGTGCGGGATAATCCGCGCGCCGCTCTTCGCATCGTCCACGACGCCGCCCGCATGATCCGCGAGCGCCAACTCTCCGTGTTGCTGTTCCCGGAGGGGGGCCGCACGCCGGACACCCTGCGCGAGTTCAAGGAAGGCGCCGCGCATCTCGCCATCAAGGCCGGCGTGGAGGTCATCCCCATCGGTGTGGTAGGCACACGGGCGGTACTGCCTATGGGATCGGTGCATTTCCATCCCCGGCTGGTCGAGTTGCGTGTCGGTGAGCCCATCCCCACCGCCGGATTGAAGTTGCAGGACCGTGCCGCCTTCACCCGCCAACTCGAACAAAAAGTTGCCGAATTAGTGGGCGAACCCGTCCCCGTTCCCGCCGATCCTCAGGCATTCTCGTAACTTGCGTTTTTCAATAGAAGCGCTAGAATGAGACTTGGAGTGTCGAACTTTTGGAGTGGGCGAAAGCCCACTTTTTTGTTGGTTGCGTCACTCCGCATCAAACATGCGGCAGGCGGTACTATCCAAGATCGAAGAAATCGCCCAGCGGGTCGCTGCGTCCGAGGGATTAGAAGTCGTCGAAGTCGAGCTGAAAGGCGGCGGCAAAAACCAATTTCTGCGCATCTCCATCGACAAGCCCGAAGGGGTTTCCCATGCCGATTGCGAGTTGATCTCCCAACAGGTGGGGACCATCCTCGACGTCGAAGATCTCGTGCCCGGCTCCTACACGCTCGAGGTGAGTTCTCCGGGAGTGGAGCGGAAGCTGCTGAAGGCTCGGGATTACGAACGGTTTCAAGGCAAAAAGGCCCGCCTTACTCTGCGTCAGCCGGTGGAAAATCAGCGCCACTGGGAGGGAGTGCTGGCCGGCTTCAGTGAAGGTATCATCAGCCTCGAGGCGAACGGAAAAACCATCCGTTTCCCCCTCGAACAGGTGGAAAAGGCGAACCTCAAATTCGAGTGGTGACGCCTCCCTCCGGAACGTATTTCAGCCAGCGATAGAGCCAAACGAGGAGCACATTGGAAACTATATTTCAGTCCATCGAAATCTTGAGCAAGGAAAAAGGCATCGACCCCCAGATCGTGCTGGATGCGGTCCGCGATGCCATGCTCATCGCCGCCCGCAAGCACTTCCGGACCAACGAGGACTATGTCGCCGAGCTGAATGAAAAAACTGGCGCGATTCAACTGTTCGCGGTGAAGAAGGTGGTCGAGGCCGTCGCCGATCCGGCCCACGAGCTGACTTTACCGGAGGCTCTGCGCATCGACCCCGCGGCGGAAATCGGTTCGGAAGTCCGCATCAGAAAGAATACCGACGCGCTGGGCAGGATCTCGGCGCAGACCGCCAAGCAGGTCATCTTTCAAAAGGTCCGCGAAGCCGAGCGCGAGACCGTCTACCAGGAATACTCGGGCCGCGTCGGCGAACTGGTCAATTGCACCGTCAAACGCATCGAAGGTCCGGACTATATCCTGGACCTCGGAAAAACCGAAGCCCGTCTGCCCAAGAAAGAGCAGTCCAAGCTGGAAAGCTACAGCGTGGGGGATCGTGTACGCTGTGTCATCAAGCTCGTGGACAAGTCCAGCAAGGGACCTGGAGTGGTGGTCTCGCGCGCCGTTCCGGAGCTGGTCATGCGCCTGTTTGAGCAGGAGGTGCCGGAGATCTACGATGGCACCGTCGTCATCAAAGGCTGCGCAAGGGAAGCCGGCGAGCGCACCAAAATCGCCGTGCAGAGCCGCGACCGGGACGTGGATAGCGTAGGCGCCTGTGTCGGAATGAAAGGGATGCGCGTACAATCGATCATTCGCGAGCTGCGCGGGGAGAAGATCGATATCATCGAATTCTCCGACGACTCGGTGACCTTTGCTACACACGCGCTGAGCCCCGCAAAGATCAGCCGGGTGAGCATTCTCGACGCTCAGGAACATCACATGGAAGTGATCGTGGATGACTCCCAGCTCTCGCTGGCCATCGGCAAAAAAGGGCAGAATGTCCGCCTGGCGGCCAAGTTGCTGAACTGGAAGATCGACATCAAGAGCGAGGAAGAAAAGCGCCAGGAAGTGGAATCGGCCATGGCTGCTCTGGTGGCGCCCGGCGCTCCGGTTTCCGTGCTGATCGACTACGGGCTCGGAGAGAAGCTCGCGGAAAAGCTGCTGGAGTCGGGCGTCGGGACGGTAGAAAAACTCGGCCAGATGACCCCCGAACAGCTTGAAGATATCCAGGGTATCGGGCCTAAGATGGTCGAGCGGATCCAGGAAGCCGTGAACGCGTATTACAGCCAGTACGAGACCGGCGAGGCGCCTGTGGAGGAAGCTCAGGTCGACCCGGCTGCCGGGGAAGAGGTCGAAATTCCGGCTGAGGAAGAGGCGGACGTGCAGAGCCAGAACGGCTTTGAACCGGAACCCGAAGAGGCGCAAGCGGCCCTGGAGGAGACGCTGGAGGAAACCGGCGAAGTTCCGGGCGAAACCGCTGAATTGATTGAACCTGAGTCTGATACGATAAAGGGCACGGAGCTTGAAGTTCCCCATCAGGGGGAGGAAAGCGGTAACAAGGAGGAATAAATCCCGGCCAGGATTCCTCCGCATAACGAGCAAAGTTCTTATTTATGAAGAAGATCCGGATAAACGAGTTGGCCAGGGAGCTGGAAGTCAAGGCCCACGAAATCCTCGACAAGCTTCCCGAATTGGGCGTTCAGGAAAAAAAGACCCACTCCAGCTCGATCGACGAAGATGTCGCGGCGAAACTTCGCCAAGTATTTGGATTTTCGGGATCCGGATCCGGACCGATAGCGGTGGCGGAGGAGGAGACCGAAAGCCAGGAGCCGGCTGCTGTCTCCGCGGAGCCGCAGTCCGAAACATCGGCCGCAGCGCCTCAGGCGGCATCTCCGTCTCCCGAAGCACCGGCCGCAATGCCTGAAACCGCCCTTGAAGCTCCCGTGGATAAGCCCCTGCACCGGCCTGCGCTTCCGATTCGGCCTCCGTTGGCCGGCTCAGGATCTTCTATTCCTCCTCCCGCTCCAGCGGCGCCGGTGGCTCCGGCTGCACCGCCTCCGCCGGTTTCGCATCCGCCGGCGCCCGCGCGCGAGTCGTCGCCCATGCCTCCGGCTGCGGTGATCGCTCCGGGGCGTCCGGCGCCGCCCTCGGCCCGGCCTCTGCCCACCTCGCCGCGTCCGGGACAGATCCTTTCCGGCCCGCGGCAGCCCTTCCCGGCGGGTGTGACCGAAGGAGTGCGCGCGCCCAGCTCGCCCAATTTGCCCCGGCCCACGATTATTCCGCGCGGGACGCCGATTCGCCCCAGCGGCGGCCCCTCGACGCCTGCGGCAGCCCATCCGGCGCCGCCCCCGGCTCAGCCGGTTCCCGGTGCTCCCCGGCCGCCTGTCCAGGGCCGCCCTCTGGCGGGCCAGCCCGCTGCCCGGCCGGTGGTCCCTCCCCGGCCCGATCTGGTTGCCAAACTCAGCCAGCCCCGGCCCGCGCCGACTCCCGGCGCTCCGGCTCCGGCTCCCCGTCCCGGTGTGCCGCTGCGGCCTCAGACCAGCAGCCCCATCCCCGGACAGCCGATTTATCGC
>CAZMRK010000695.1:0-4848 GCA_964568355.1 uncultured Solibacteraceae bacterium
CCAGGCTCACCTCGCCCCGGAAGCCGAATTTGCCGAAGGACTCCGAGGCATTGCGCTTTACCTCATCCAGCGTCTTTCCTCCGCTTTTGATGACCACGCGATCGGCCAGGATCTCGATTTGAAAATGACAGACTTCGGAGCTTCCTTCAGGCAGCGGACGCTTTTCCTCCTGGCCCTTTCCGTTGACCAGGACCTTGCGATGCAGACTGCGGTCATCCAGCCAATAGGCGATCCGGTCGCCTTCGCCTTTGTAGTCGATGACCCAATCGACCCGCTTGATCTTCTTCCCAAAGAACCCCTTGGTCTGTTGCCGGAAGATGTCGAGGTAGAAGACGCCCTGGTTGGTCCGCATCCAGGTGGTATCGGGAGCATCATGCGTCCAGCGGTCGCCCTGCTGTTTCCAATGCGCCGGATCTTCAAAATAATCCGCGGTGGTCAGGGCGCGCGCAGGAACCTTGTTTTCGGCCGCTGGCTCGAGAGACCAATCGATGATCACCGGCCGGTCAGCAGAAACAGTCACCATCTCGGTTCGGTCCCGGCGGCGGTCGGCCCGGGCGCTGATCTGGTAACGGCCGGGGGCGACGTGGACCGCTTCATTGTTGCGGCCCTCGTGGCTTTGAGCCTCGCCCTCGCGCTTGTAGGTAACTCGCGCGGTGGCTGGGTTAACTCGTATATTCAGTGTTCCCAAAGCCTTCAAGTTCGCCGAGAGGTTCAGCGATCCGCCCGCCACGGCGTTTTCCTGAAATACCTGCTCTTCGAAATTGGCCTTCTTGACCGTAATGGTGTGCGAGCCCGGCGCAAGTTCGGTACGTGTATAGACACCCGTCGCATCGGTGGCTCCGGCGCGGCTGCCGTCAATCCACACCTCCGCTTCCGGCGTCCCCTGGATCACCAAAGCAGTGGAACTGGCCAGCGGCTTCAGTTCCAGTCGCACCATTTGCGTCTCGCCCTTCTTGACGTCCACCTTTACGTCGGTACTGGTCTGGTAACCTTCCTGGCTGAGGCGGATCAGGTGTTCTTTCGGCGATAACGACAAGGTCGCCCTGCCGTTCCGCAGCATCTGCCGGACCGGTTGGCCATCCACGACCAGGTGGGCCGCCGGAACATTGGCCTGCACCACAACCGTGCCGCTATCAGAACCCGCGCCCAGGAAAATATTCAGCAGCGGCGCATTACCCAGCTCGATCGGCACGTGCCGGGAGCCCTTCCCGTCGTCGATGGAAAGCTCATTGTTCGATCCGGAGAGATTCTTCAATTCCAGTCCCTCCCCCGGTATGGGCTGCAAGGGCTGGCCCTCCAGATTGGCCTTGAGCGAACTGCTCCCATAGACCCGGGCGCGATTCGCCAGGCTGCTCACTACCACCACAGAAAGGTCTTTCACCTGGACGGGAGCTGTCAGGGACACCATTCCGCCGGGATCCGAGCTGAAGGTGAACTGCGCCAGTTCACGCGACCGGTCCACGATCTTGAGAGTATGGTCGCCCGGCGGCAGATCCTCCAGTTCGAATGCGCCGTCCAGCAGATCCACAGCGGGTTTGTTGTCCAGAACCACCGATCCTGACTTGAGATCGGATACCAGCCGCAGATGCCGCGGCTCCGGTTCGAGCTGCAGCCGGACCACAAATGGCCGAGCGGCGCCGGGCGACAACGTAAACGAGGCGACCTCGCGGCGATACCCCGCCGCCAGTGCTTCCACCCGGTGTTCACCCTGTTTCAGCTTCACCGGCAGACTGACGACCGGCTGCCCGTCCACCAGGTACTGAGCGCCGATAACGTTGGAATCCAGCGATACTTCATATTCCGAAAGGCCTACGCCCCCTGTCCGCCCGGGGCGATGGGCGATCAGATATCCAGCCAGGAGAATCACCGGCACCGATGCGGCGGCCGACCACTGCCAGACCGACCAGCGGCGTGCCCCCCGGCCAAGCGTCTGAAGCGAGGTCATTGCCTTCTGCCAGTACGCGGCTGGTGATTTTCGCCTTACCGGCGGAGCAGCATGTGGCGGAGTGGAAGGAATCGGCGTCTCTACCGCGACACCTCGATTTCGCTCGCTTGGGCGGAGATTGATGCCCTTTACCCCAGCCGTGGATTGCCCCAGGTCCGGGTCGATCAACGTTTCCGTTATACTGGGCGGCGGCGGGACAACCGGTCTGGCGGGAGGTGGAGGGACGACCGGCTCGGGCGGCGCGGTGGCAGCCGATGTGGCCCGCTGCAATTCCACCAACTGGTTGCGCAGCGTCGAGCGGAGTTGCAGCAGGCGGACTTCGTTCGGCCATGCCGCCAGGACGTCCTCCACTTTGGCCAAAGCCGCCGGCAAATTGCCGTTCACCTGGTACTCCCGCGCCTGGGCCACGCACTCGTTGACGATCTGCTGCCGCTTGTAATCGAGCACCAGGGCTTGCAGATTCTTGGCCAGCGGATGACCGGGATCGATCTGCAGCGCTTGCTGGACCAGCGGTTCGGCCGCACGCCAGTCCTGCGCCATGACGGAGCGGGCCTGCTCCACCAGAGCGTTCAGGAGCGCGTCCCGAGTCACCTGGTTGCGCGGATCGAGTTCCGAGGCTTTCCGCAAAGCTTGCAGCCCTTCGGCATACTGGCGCTCCAAACACAGCCTCTGGCCTTCACTCAGCCATTTCTGAGCTTCGATGCTGCGCTCCAGCCCCTGCCGCGCAATGCGCTCCAGCCCAGCCAGTTCCGCATCGTCCGGAAACTCGGCCAGCGCGTTGTGAGCCACCTCAACAGCCCGCTGATGGGCGCCTGTCTCGATGCTCCGGTCAATCTGCTCCACCCAGCGCGCCTTGGATTCCTCCCGCGCCTGGTCCTCGCGCCGGCGGACTACCCGCTGCACCTCGAACTCCAGGCCCGGATACTGCGGATAGATGTTGCGCAGAATGTCCCACTGCCCCAGCGCGTCGTTAAACTGGCCGCGCTCTTCATACTGGCGCGCCTTCGCCACAATCGAATTGACCAGGTCCCGGCGATCCCGGATCAGCCGCAGAGCCTGTTGGAATTGCGGTTCATTGGGATAGCGCTCCACCGCCTCCCGCAGCACATTGACGCGCCGGTCCAGATCCGCTTCGGCCTCTACCCGCCGTCCCACTTCGGCGATATAGGCCGACTGCTCCTGCCGCTGCTGTTCCTCCACTTCCAGCTTCAGGGCCTGGAACATCGGATCGTTGGGATATTTCTTCAGAAAATCGTCGCAGATCTCGGCTGCCTTGGTGAAATTCCGGTCCGCCAGGTGCCGGCGCCCCTCGGCATAGGAACTCCGCGCCGTCTCGCGCTCGGTGCGGACCTGATTGTAGAGGCTCTGGTATTGGGCGTCGCGCTCAGGCGCCGCCGAATCCGGCGAACGGCGGTTCAGATCCAGGATCCGTTCCAGCTTGCTCAGCGCCGCGCTGATCTCTCCGTTCTGGTAAGACCCTACAGCGGACTGGTAAAGGCTCTCTTTCTCCGTCCGCAGCTTGACAATCTCCTGCTCCTTGCGGTCGATCTCCGCCAGCAGCGCCCTTGCCTGCGTATCGTTGGCGTTGAGCTTCAAAATCTGCTGCAAACCCTGCCGCGCCTGGCTGTAAGACTGGTTGTCGATATGCTGGCGCACCAGCCGGAACCAGCTCTCAATCTGGGTCTTGCTGCGCAGCGTCTCGGTCTCCGCCCTCAGGTTGGTGGCGTCGACATTTTGCGGATCGATGTCGAGGACTTCCTGAATCTTCTGCAGCGCCAGGGGATACTCTTCCTCCTCCAGCCGCGTCCGCGCGCTGTCCAGCAACTGCCGGATGGTTTTCTGCCGGACGGCCTGCTCGATCTGGATCCGCAACACCGTCATCTCCGGATCGATATTGCCTTCCGCCTCGAGCTCGTTCAGAATCTCCTGAGCAAACTGATGGTCTCCCTCGGAATGAGCGCGTTTGATGCGCTCGATCCGGGGCTGGATGCGGGTGCGATCGAACCTCTCGATGGGCTGGTTATTGACCGCCTTTTGCAGCGTTTCCGCAAAATCCCTGGCGCTCGAATAGCGATGCCACGGCTGCTTAGCCATGGCTTTGTGCACTACCCGGCTTACTAACTGGCTTACTGTGGGATTGATCTCCGAGATAGGCGGGGGGATATAGCGCCGCACGGCATCGGCGGTCTCCGCTTCGGTCTGCCGCGCGAACGGCTTCCGTCCCGTAAGAGCTTCGTAGCAGACCACCCCCAGCGCGAAGATGTCCGATATGGGGGTCGCCGGCTTCATTTCGAGCTGTTCGGGCGACATGTACTGAAGCGTACCCTTAAGGCCGGTCATCGACTGCGCGCCGCTGAGGTGCACCACGCCGAAGTCGATCACCTTCACCGTGTCGTCTTCCAGGACAAAGATATTGCTGGGCTTCAGATCACGGTGGACCAGCCCCTGCTCGTGGGCTGCCTGCAATCCCCGGCAGGTCTGCGACATGATTTCAGCGGTCCGCTCTACGGTCAGCCGCTGGCTGGCGTTCTTGATGAGGTATTCGAGCGTAACGCCCGGCAGAAGCGGCATGACGAAGAATGGCCGCCGCTGCCCATCTTCTTCAAATTCACCACTATCGAGGATATCTACGATGTTCGGATGGCTGAGGCGGGCCAGGACCGTCCACTCTTTCACAAACAGTTCCAGAGCAGCCGGTTCGACGATGCCGCGAATGGTCTTCAGGGCCACGTGCCGCTTGGTGACGGCGTCGTAAGCCTTGTAAACCACACCCATGCCACCCTGTCCAACAGGCTTTTCGCTGATGCTGTAGCGGCTGTTGATAAGTAAGACGGGGGCCATGATTTTTGCGACCTTAGAATATCAGGACTGAAGCAAAAGGCAAGTGCTTCACAGGGATTCCA
>CAZMRK010000696.1:0-3702 GCA_964568355.1 uncultured Solibacteraceae bacterium
GTGTAGAGGCGGCCGTGGATGGGCCGCAGCAGATTCCGCCGCCGGGGATATGCAATGACCGGGAGCTGGAACTCGTCGATATATTTCCATAATTGGTCATATCCGGGCCGGTAGAAATGCTCCGCTCCGGCATCGGCGTACAAGGCGTCTGCCAAGCCGTCGCGCACGGTCAGGATATGGCCGCCGGGCCGTCCCGCGGCTTCCAATACCACCACCTCCAGGCCGCGCCTGCGCAATTCATAGGCGCAGCAGAGCCCCGCGATGCCGGCGCCCGCAACGATCACCTTGCCGCTCCTGGCCTGCGGCGGCCTTGCGCTCGCCGCGACCGGCGACGAGAGAACGCCGAGAGCGGCGCGGCGGGTCATGAGACGATCAGGCTTCGGTAGGCAGTTCGGCATGGCTTGATCCCGTAGAGGGCAGGGGCGGCAGCGGCTTCAAGTCGCGATCCTTTGTGTCCAGATAGAGCGCGTGCAGCCGCGCATCGGTCATGTGAAACTTGAGGCGTACTTCTTTGCCGATGAGGCGGGTGAGATCGGAATTCGCGGTCCACCGCACCGGGTGATGTAGCGCATTGCCCTGGATGTCGGTTGCCACTTTGGCGGTAAATCCTTCGACGCTAGTCCAGCCGCGCGTCAATACTTCCACGCGAATGTGGCCGCTTCCCCAGGTTGCGGCGTTGAGGAACAGTTTGGGGTGGCGCACTACGAAGGGTTTGGTGACCACACGGCAGGGCTGCGGAACGCCCGTTTCCAGGCTGACGAAGCGGTCGCGCGGGAACGTGCACAGTCCGCCGGTAATGCGGGCTTCCGGACGGCTCGAGTCCGCATTCGTGTGCTTGTAATTGGCCGCTTCATAGAAGAGGTACACCTGATCATTCACGATGATCGGTTCGTACTGGTCGCCGACGGTGATCTCGTGATCGAAGTAGTTGTACGGGCCGTTGGGGAGGAAGACCTGGCGCCGGCAGCAGCGTGTGAAGTGGATGCCGTCGCGGCTGGTGGTGAGCTGTACGTCGATGTCCTGCCGGCGCGGCTCCTGATGAAAGACCCAGAGGTAGCCGACGTATACCTGGGCATAGGTGTAGCAGGTCAGGCCGTAGAACTCGATGTCCGCCGGATCATCGGCGTCGGGCGTCAGGATGATGCGATGATTCTCCCAATGCTTCAGGTCCGCGCTGTCGGCATAACCCATGATGCGCATACCCCGATCCGGCGCCGGAACGTTCGCATCTCCGGGCTGCGCGACGAGATGTTCGCTCTCCTGGGGATTGACCCGGCGGTACACCACCCAACGGCGCTTGAACCTGTCGTATAGCAGACTGATCAGCGAGTCGTCTCCCCATCCCGCGACATCGCACAGCGTCTGCCAGAACGGCTCCGGCTCTTTGCGCCAATGGATACCGTCGGGCGAGTAGCCGAGATAGGCGCCGAGCTTCTTCATGTCGAAGAACAGGCAAACGTATTTTTCGTTCTCATCGCGGGGGTGCGGATGCCGGATCACGGAGCGGATGAATATTTTTTTGCCTTGCGCTCGAAAACGAGGTTCCACTCCATCGCTGATGAGGACCACATTGTGGTCGCGGCGCCCGTCGAGCTCCACGGCGCCGAGCTTCGGCTTCTCCCAATGCACTCCGTCGGGAGACGTGGCATAGGCGGTATAGCTGGCATGGCCGTCGATCAGACGCTTGCCTGCGCCGATGGGCCCCGTGCGATACCAGGTCTTGAAGAGCTTCTCCCCGGCATCGTATATCGTGGCGAGCGGCATGACGCAATCGCCTTCCCACCACTGTTCGGGACGCAGGACAGGATTGAGCCGGTGCTTGGTCGGCGGGTGAATTCGCCGGGTGACACTGGCGGTCATCTCGAGGAATTCATCGTCCAGGAACAGCTCTGTTTTGGGCTCCGCGCTGTCACCGGAGGCTGGAGCCGGGTTGGGCGCCGCTTGCAGCAGCGCGGGGAGGGCGAGGGACTGACTCAAGAATGTACGGCGGTCGATGCGGCTGCTCATGAAACCCTCCAAGGGAATCTCCGCGGATCAGATCTCCATGGGAATCCCCAGATCGCCGGCGATGGCCAGAAGGTGGTCTACCGATTTGCGGTAGCCTTCCAGCAGCTTGTCATTCAGGCCGAGGTCCAGTCCGAGATAGCCTTCATAGCCACTCCGGTGGAGCGTCTCCAGAAAGGTTCGCCAATCGATGGAGCCCTCTCCGATCGGGACGTGCTGGGAGTTCGACGGATGGTTGTCCGCGATATGCACGTTCGCGAAATGTCCGGCCAGCTTGGCGAGCGCGAGCACCACGTTTTCGCGCTGCGCGGAGAAATGGCCGGTATCGAAGTTCGCTTTCAGGTTGGGACGGTCCGCGTGCTCGATCAGGCGCAACAGGGAATCGACCGAACAGATAACCTCTCCCACGCGCGGTTCCATCAGGACGATACGACCGTGTTCCGCGGCGATATCCGCGCAAACCTGGGCGGATTCGACGAGTGCGTCCCACACCTGGTTCCAGTCAAAAGAGGGAGGCAGCTTGAGGAGGATCACATCTTCGAACCGGTAGCCGTTGGTTTCCGACAACTGGTAGGGCCGGCGCTCCAGGTATTCGACCGGGGGAGCGTAGCTGGCCAGGTGCAGGGTTTCCGATCCGAGCGTTACGGCCACTTCCGCGCCCAGGCGAAAGCGCTCCAGCGCCGGTTTGCGAATCTCCGGATGGATGCTGACCATCTCCGGATCGACCACGCAGAAATTGTGCACATGCATTCCGCAGTCGTCGAGGACAGATCGAATTTCCTGCCGGCGCCGGTGAACTTCGCAAAGATTGTCTCTGCCGAGCCCTTCCATTTCGAGATAGCGGAAGCCGAGCTGCCGCATCTCCGCCAAGGACTTCAGCGCGTCGTCGACGCTGTGAGGATAACCGTATTTGAAGATTGTGTATAGATAGCTGATGCCGATTCGCATAGGTCGTACCTGGACGTTTGCATCATTTCCAATTCAGGGTAATGACGGAGTAGGTTCGAAGCTTTGGAAGCCGAAGGCCGGCTTCGTTCGCCTGAAATGCGGGCGCGGCGGTAAAAGACGCCTCGCCGTCCGGAGAGACAAGGGTTGCCGCCTTGTAACGGCCCCGGACGCGGAGCGACAGATCATTGACGGGTTCTGCCGAGTAGTTCAGCAGGTGGACGAGGGTGCGCTTCTGCGCCGGCTGTTCGGTGACGTTCCAGAGGACGTGCGGAGGGGCAGTGACCTCTACGGGTGCCGGCCCGGAAGATTCCAGGAGAAGGTTGGCTAGGTCCTGGATCGGAGGGATTTGCTCCAGATCCGTCAGGCGGCCCTTTCCTTCCTTCGAAAGCGCGGGACGCTCGCGCCGGACGCCGTTCTCATCGAACAGCGCTGCGCCGCCGGCGAGGATCACGTTTCCGCCGGAGGCCTGGAAGCTGCGCAAGGCGGCCAGCGCCGATTCCCGGACACTGCGAGCCGTGAGCACGGCCACGGCTTTATAGCGCGCGAGGCCTTCGGCCGTGATGTCGCGCTCATAGACCGGTTCGAAGAGCACCCGCCGCGCCGCCAGTCCATCCAGCAGGGGTATCCCTTCGCTGCGGTCGTCCAGGACCACCGCCAGCGGAGCACGCGAACGCGCGCCGGTGTACAAGTCCTCGTGTTGCTCGAAAAAGCGGTTGTACTTGCCGACGGACTGCCAGGTATCGGTTCCGG
>CAZMRK010000697.1:0-5081 GCA_964568355.1 uncultured Solibacteraceae bacterium
GCGGAATGCCGATACGGGCGCGCTGGTGCCGGCGCGAGTCTATCTGTTCCGCGGAGCCACGCCGCACCGGCTAAGCCCGGTGGATAACCTGCTTCCGTTGTTCGAGGACAACTTCTACCGCGAGCGCCTGTGGCGCATGACCAGGGAGCCCAAGAGCCTCGAGGTGGATATACGCAATCAATGGCACGACCTCCTGCTGGAGGGCACCGGGACTTTCGATGTTCCCGCGTGGGACGATTACCGGCTGGAGGCCTACCATGGTTTTTTCTGGGAACCGGGCGCGGAGAAATTTGCCCTGAAGCCGGGAGAAAAGAAGACCGTGGTCGTCAAGGTGAAGCCGATCGCTCCCGGGCGCCAGGAAAAATGGATCGCGGGCGACGAGCACATTCACCTAATGCGGGCCCGCGAGGATAACGAGGTCTTTCTGAAATGGCTGCGGGCCGAGGACCTGAACGTGGGCATGTTCCTGACCGGAATGCGCCAGCAGCATTTCGGCGTGCAGTACGCCTTTGGTCGTGAAGGCGAGGCCCGGATGCCGGGCTACTCGATCCGCTCGGGCCAGGAGACGCGCAGCGAGTTCTACGGCCACACGCTGCTTTTCGGGCAGGATCACCTGATCGAGCCCCCCAGCATCGGCAGCATGTACAGCAATACGCCCTGGGCCTGGCCGATCCCGCCGGTCTATTTTCAGGAAGGGCGCGGTGCCGGAGCGATCGTAGGCTATGCCCACTTTCACGGCAGCATGCCACACTCCCAGCTTCTGCTGAACCTGGTACTCAACCGGATCGATTTTGTGGAGATGTTGCAGTATGGCTGGATCAAGACCAAGGCCTGGTATCAGTTGTTGAACGCAGGGCTGCGGGTAGTGGGCACGGCGGGCTGCGACTTCCCCGATCCGCACAACCACTTTTATCCGTGGCCACGGCACCTGCCGCTGCTGGGTCCCGAGCGGACCCTGGTGAAGGCCGATGCCGGCGCCTCGGCTTACGATGCCTGGGCCGGCGGGATCCGGCGCGGCGCGGTGGTGATCAGCAACGGTCCGCTGCTGGAATTTCAGGCGAACGGCGAGACTTCCGGCAAAATCTTCGAATGGAGCGGTGAATCGAGAGAGGTCCAGGCTTCCGCAACGGCGGTGTTCTACCGGCCGATCGTCAATGTGGAGGTGATCCTGAACGGAAAAGTGGTCGCGACGGCCGAGGGTGACGGGCGCCAACGCGAAGTGACGCTGCCGTTCCGGACGAAGGTGACGGAGAGCTCGTGGATCGCCGCGCGGGCCAAGAGTGTGAGCTACGACGGAGAGCCCGAGATCTGGGCGCACGCGAATCCAGTCTATCTCCTGAAAGACGGCAAGCCGGTCTATGTTCCACGCGACCGCGAGGCTATCCGCGAGCGGTGGACGCAGGAAGTGGAGTACTACAAGACCGCGGGGCTGCCATTTGAAAAAGACAGCCAGCGGGAAGAGTTGATGCGGCTGGCGGAGGAGACGCTGCGGATTCTGCGAGGCCCGCAGCCTCCCTGGCCGCGCGCGAAGTGAGGGTTACGGCTGGAAAGGCTGGCCGGTGCGGCGGCCAGCGCCAGCCCTTAGCGGACTGGTGTCCAATGCAGCATCTGATCGAGAAACGGAAGCGATTCGGAGCCGTCTACTTTGTGTGGGCCATCGAAGCGGGCCACGCGGCCTTTTTCAGGAATACCGAGCTTGCGGTATAGCTCGGTGACTCGCGCCAATTCCAGCTCGACGAAACGGCGCGGCTCAATCTCGATGCCATCTCTGTCGCCGACTTCAATCAGGAAGGCTCGTGGAGGAACCAGCGAAGCCAGGTCGGAATGATTGAACTTGTGCAGGATATCGAAATTAAACATGTCGAACATATCCTGGTAGAAAAGAAACGACGTGCCTTCGGTGAGGTCGGTGCTCTTGAGGTTCCAGTCGTTGAAGTAGCCGCTGCAGACGACGGCCTGGAAACGCGGCTCGCCCGGGCCGGTCCAGAGAGCGGTGAAGCCGCCATAAGATAGCCCGTAGAAGGCGAACCGGTCTTTGTCGACAAAGGGGAGCGTCTCGAGGAAATCCAGGACGCGGCCCGCTTTCCGGATCTCCATCCCGACCGGAGTGAGGCCTACCAGGTGAGCGCGGCGCACCAGGGAATTGCGGCCCTTCTCCGTCTGGGTGGAGATCATGGGCGCAAAGACGATATAGCCCCGCTGCACCAGTTGGCGGCCGAGTTTGGAATAGGTGGCGTCCGCGCGGGCGTTCACCACCACCCCGAGAACGTCTTCCGGCTTCCCGCCCAGCCCGTGCTGCGCGAAGACCACGGGGCGGCGCTCCCCGTTCTTGAGGTTTTTGGGCACCAGCAGGATTCCGTAAGCGTGCACGCCATCATAGACACGTACCGAAAGGCGGTAGCCGCGGAATCCGGGCTCATCGTAGATCTGGACGCTTTTCGGCTCCAAAGGTCCGGCGGGGGCGGGATAGCGGCCCACGATATCGAGGAAGGCTTCGTATTTGGCTTTGCTCCAGCGCCGGTAGCGGTCGATGGAACTGGTATCGGGCTGCCAGCGCTGGTCGCGGGCGGCATATGCCTGCATGGCCAGGTTGCGGTAGCGCGCCTGCCATTGGGAGAACTGGGCATTGGCGATGGCGAAGAAGGGTTCGGGATCGGCCGGAGGCTGGGGCGGGGAAATGAGCCAGTGAACGTCGGGATGCAGAACCTCATCGAACAGGTCGATGGCGGCCGTGGAAGGTCCATGCTGCTGGTCACGCTCCGCGCTATAGCGAATGGCCGCGGCCGCGTTAGCCTTCTCAAAGAACGAAACGGCGCGCAAGAATTCGTCCTTCGCGTCCGGACCGCCGCGATCGATGACAAGAGCGCGAGGGGCAATCATGCCGGCGATCTCGGCGTCGCCGAAGCGCTTCAGGTGCTTCCAGACGATACGGTCCTCCGGCTCGTCAAAAGCTCGCTCGCGCCGGTCGAAATAGTTGGCAACCAGCGCGGCTTGGAGGCGGGTATCGAGAGCGGCGGCATAGAGCGCAGTCAGGCCACCCTGGCCGGATCCGGCAACACCGATGCGTGCGGGGTCGACCCGAGACAGCGTGGCCAGAAAATCCACCGCGGACGAGACCTGCTGCACCTCGCTGCCGATCAGGTGGCGGCCCACCTGATAGGCGAGCCGGACGAGCCAATCGCGATCCTCGGTCCACGGCTGGCTGAACGCGCGCCTTTGGATGAAGAACGGGACCAGGACTACGTATCCGTTCACGGCCAGGCTGCGGGCATACTGCTCCCGCTGCGGCAGCCGCCGGGTAAGCCCCGCGATATCGGCGGCGGACAGGTCCGCGTCGGGGATCGCGACTACGGCAGGATGCTTGCCCGTCCGGATGGGTTCCAGAAGGATGCCGTATTCCTTCACGATGGCGCCGGACGATCCAATGGTGGAGCCGATACTGCCGAGCCGCAGGATTGGCCATTCCACCAGCGAAAAGGTGAATGCCGGAGTTGCTCTGATCTGCCTGGTTTTGGGGGCGGGTGGAAGGAATTGCTCTACAGCGCCGATGATTTGACGCAGTTGCTCGCGATTGCGGGCCACCACCTGGTCACGGTCGCCTTCCCAGTAGCGGCTGCGCTCTCGGGCGGCGTCCTGGATGCGCTCCTCAAAATAATGGCGCAACTCGCCGTATTGCTCCGAAACGATGTCTCGAGGGAAATCCCAAGGGGAGGTGCCGGAGAGGGCGGCGGGCGATTGCGCCTGAACCGCCGGCCACGATATTACGCAGAGGACGAGGACGGTGAGAGACGAATGCCACATGGGCGGATCGCGATCGGGTGCACTCCAGCGCAGTTTGTAATCGTAGCATAAGGTTCGCGCGGGAAGATCCGGCAGGAGCCGGGGCGATTATCTGAGATTAGGCTGGCGGAGAGGGGGGGATTCGAACCCCCGGTAGAGCTTTAAGGCCCTACGACGGTTTAGCAAACCGCTGCTTTCGACCACTCAGCCACCTCTCCGTGAGATGTGCAATGGCCGCTTATGAGCTATGCTACCACACCTCCGCAGACTTGCCGCGGCCCGCGGAAGTGCGGGCGCTACAATAGCAGCGGTATGGCAAAGAAGATGACCATGGGGCTGATCATCGGGAACCGCGGGTTTTTCCCGGACCGACTGGCGAAAGAAGGCCGGGAGGAGATGATCCGGGTGATCCAGGAAGCCGGCATGGATGTGGTGGTGCTTGGTCCGGAAGACTCCAAGCACGGAGCGGTCGAGACCCGCGAAGAGTCTCGCAAGTGCGCCGCCCTGTTTCAGGCGAACCGCGCGCGGATCGACGGGATCATCGTCTCGCTGCCCAACTTCGGCGAAGAGCGCGGCATCGCCGACGCGTTGCGCATGGCGGAACTGAATGTTCCGGTGCTGATCCAGGCCACGCCGGATTCCTCCTCGCGCATGACGATCCAGTTCCGGCGCGATAGCTTTTGCGGCAAGATGTCGGCCTGCAACAACCTGTCGCAGTATGGGATTCCGTACTCGCTGACCACGCGGCACACCGAGAGCCCGGATTCGGATCTGTTTCGCAAAGACCTGGCCTGGTTCGCGGGCGTGTGCCGGGTGGCGAACGGTCTGCGGCGCGTGCGCATCGGGGCGATCGGAGCTAGACCCGCGGCCTTCAACACGGTGCGCTATAGCGAAAAGCTGCTGGAGGCGCAGGGCGTCTCGGTAGAGACGGTGGACCTTTCGGAGATTCTGGGACGCGTCGGAAAAATGCGGGATACCGACGAAGCCGCCGAGCGCAAGCTGGCCGAGATCCGGAGCTACGTGTCAACAGCCGGAATCGGCAGCGAGGCCCTGGTCAAAATGGCCAAGCTGGCGGCGGTGGTGGAAGGCTGGATGAAAGAGACCGATGTGGTGATGAGCGCGGTGCAGTGCTGGACGGCGATCGAAACCTACTTCGGCGTGGTGCCCTGCACCGTGATGAGCATGATGAGCAACAACCTGCTGCCCAGCGCCTGCGAGGTGGATATCTGCGGGGTGGTGGGGATGTACGCGCTGCAACTGGCATCCGGGACTCCCAGCGCCCTGCTCGACTGGAACAACAA
>CAZMRK010000698.1:0-2970 GCA_964568355.1 uncultured Solibacteraceae bacterium
ACTTTGCTGAAGAAGTCGTCCAGCAGCAGGTTGGTGAGCTGCGGATTCTTATCGAAGGCCTCCTTGATCTTGCCCAGGAAGCGGCTGCGGATGATGCAGCCTCCGCGCCACATCAGTGCGATACCGCCGTAGTTCAGGTTCCAGCCCTCCTCTTTGGCTGCTTCGCGGAGCAGCATGTAGCCCTGGGCATAGGAAATGATCTTGGAACAGTAGAGCGCGCGGCGGACATCTTCGATAAACTGGGCGCGCTCCGGCTTGGACGGAGCCTTTGGCCCCGGCAGAATCTTCGAGGCGTTGACCCGTTCCGCCTTCATCGCCGAGAGACAGCGGGCGAACACAGCCTCGCCGATCAGCGTCACCGGAGTGCCGGTATCGAGCGCGCTGATGCCGGTCCACTTGCCGGTACCCTTCTGCCCCGCGGTGTCGAGAATCTTGTCGATCAACGGCTGGCCGTCGTCGTCCATCTTGGTGAAGATCTGCTGGGTGATATCGATCAGGTAGCTGTCGAGTTCGCCCTTATTCCAATCGGCGAAGGTCTCGTGCAATTCCTGGGCATTCAAGCCGAGCCCTTCGCGAAGCAGATGGTAAGCCTCGCAAATGAGCTGCATATCGCCATACTCGATGCCGTTGTGCACCATTTTGACGTAGTGGCCGGCACCGTTTTCGCCCACCCAGTCGCAGCAGGGCGTGCCATCATCGACCTTGGCGGCGATGGCCTGGAAGATCTCCTTGACGTGCGGCCACGCTGCCGGATTGCCGCCCGGCATGATAGAAGGTCCCAGGCGGGCTCCCTCTTCCCCGCCCGACACACCCGTGCCGATGAACAGAATGCCCTTCTCCGCCAGGGACTTGGTGCGGCGATTGGTGTCGGGGTAGTGCGAGTTGCCGCCATCAATGATGATGTCGCCCTTCTCCAGATGGGGCACCAGGCTGTCGATCATGTGGTCGACCGTCTCACCCGCCTTTACCATCAGCATCACGCGACGAGGCTTTTTCAGGACTTGCACCAGTTCCGGTATCGAATGCGTCCCCACGACCTGGGTGCCGGCGGCCTCCTGGTTGAGGAAGTCGTCCACCTTGGAGACCGTTCGGTTGAACACGGCCACACGATATCCGTGATCGTTCATGTTTAGAACCAGATTCTGGCCCATGACAGCCAGACCGATGAGTCCGATGTCACAACTTTCGGTTTGCATAAACTCTCCTGATGAAAATCGGCCGACGCAGAGAGGAAAAGCTCCTCGCGAATCGGGAAGGGCCGTGCCACGCTTGCCGTGCTTGGTTATAGCCTATTCAATTCTACTTCACGGCGCCGAAACTCGGAATTCAGGAGAGTTTAAATCACCGAAACGTCGACGAGAGCGTCGACGCTGCGCGCTGAAGCGCACGCTACGGGCGCTGTTATTTTTTGCGGCGGGAAACCAGGCGGACCCGCCGGGTCCGCGAGATCGCGTCCTCACTCAGCGCATCGGAGACGATCTCCGCCTGCTCCTGCTGGTGGCGCTTGCCCGAGCCGGTGGCGGGGCTGGCGCTTTCCGCGCGGCCTACATAGCGCAATTCCCGGCCGCTCGAATCGAGCAGCGGCTGGATCTGCTCGCGCACGAAGCGCCACGCGCCCATGTTGCGCGGCTCTTCCTGCACCCAGGCCACTTCAGCCGAGACCGGATAGCGCGCCAGAAGATCGTTCACCTGATCCTCGGGGAACGGATAAAGCTGCTCCACGCGGATCACGGCGACGTGCTCGGCGCCCTGCTTTTCGCGCTCGGCCAGCAGATCGTAGTAGACCTTGCCGGAGCAGAAAACCACGCGGCTGATGCGTTCTGCCTCGATCGGCCCGGCATCGGAAAGCACTTCCCGGAAGCCGCTGCCGGTGAACTCCTGGATGGTGGAAACAGCCTTGGGATGCCGCAGGAGGCTCTTGGGCGTGAAGACGACCAGCGGTTTGCGCATTCCGCGGCGATCCGGCCCGCCATACATCTGGCGGCGCAGCAGGTGGAAATACTGGGCCGGCGTGGTGCAGTTCGCTACGGTCAGATTGTTTTCGGCACAGAGAGTAAGGAAGCGCTCGATGCGCGCGCTGGAATGCTCCGGTCCCTGGCCTTCATATCCATGCGGCAACAGCAGGACCAGCCCGCTGGGCTGCCCCCACTTGGATTCGGCGCTGGAGATGAACTGGTCGATCATGATCTGGGCGCCGTTGGCGAAATCGCCGAACTGGGCCTCCCAGAGCACCAGGGTGAGCGGATCGGCCACGCTATAGCCGAACTCGAAGCCCAGAACCGCGTATTCGCTGAGCGAGCTATCGAAAACATCGAAGCGGGCCTGATCGGGCGAGATGTGTTGCAGCGGAGTGTATTTCTTGCCGTCCTCCGAATCCCAGAAGGCCAGGTGACGCTGGCTGAAAGTGCCGCGGCCGGAGTCCTGGCCGCTCAGCCGGATCGGCGTGCCTTCCAATACCAGGGTGCCGAAAGCCAGCGCTTCCCCGAATGCCCAGTCGACGGGACCGTCGCGCTCCAGCACCTCGCGGCGCCGCTCAATGAAATTGCGCAGCTTGGGATGCAGGTGGAAATCCGGCGGGAACGTGGTCGTGGCGCGGATCACGCGGTCGATTACCTGGCGATTCACCGAGGTGCGCGGGCAGAAATTGCCGACCTCTTCACTGGTCACCGCGCTCAATTCCACCACCTCGAAGTGCTCGACGTGCTTCTGCGCGGCATCGTAGGACTGGGAGAGGTGGTCGACGGTGCGCTTGCGCATCTGGGCCACCTCATCGGCAGTCAGCACGCCTTCGCGCACCAGGCGCTCGGCGTAGAGCGTGCCTACCGAAGGATGGCTCTTGATCTTGCGGTACAGGATCGGCTGCGTGTAGCTGGGATCGTCGCCCTCATTGTGGCCGTGGCGGCGATAGCAGATCATGTCGATGACCACGTCCTTCTTGAACTGCTGGCGGTAATCGAAAGCCAGTTGCAC
>CAZMRK010000699.1:0-5117 GCA_964568355.1 uncultured Solibacteraceae bacterium
CCCTTCCAGTTGAGGGTTTCGGCAGGGGTGCGAAGCGCCAGGGTGTAGGGGGCCGGGGCGGAGAGAGCGGGCACATCGAGCGAGAGGACGCGCTCGCCGAACGCGTTGCCATCATCCGCAATCTCCTGCGTGGCGGAAAAATCTCCGATGTGCAGGGAGAGGGAGGCGGCACTCAGGGGGCGCCGGTGGCGCAGCACAACCTGGGTGACCTCGCGGAGCGATTCTCCCGCGCGGCGGTAAAAGATGGTGGGCTCCACTGCGGCATCCAGTTCCGGCGCGGACGGGCCGGAGCGAGCCAGCGAGACGGCATCGTAGAAGACGCCGGCATTCCTGCCGGAATAGGAGAGAGCAAGCTCATTGTCGCCGGCGCGCAGGAAAGAAGGATCGATCGGAATGCGCAGCGATTGCCGCGAATGGGTGATGAGATTGGACTGGCGCTCGTCGAGATCAGGGCCATAGGCCGGCTGGATGCGATAACTGCCGCGATGGCCGTTCACGGCCAGATCGACGGAGCGGGGCGCGGGGCCGAGAAAGAACAGATCGAGGGCCAGCACGGAGACAGGCGCGGGAGGCTGCTCCAGGCGGAAGCGGACCCGGTCGACCGGCGGATGTTCGAGAGCCGCTTCCTGCCGCTGGCGCCCGGTCGATGCCGGCGAAGTGGAGGAGGCATCGCAGACCAGGCTGGGGGCAGCGCCGGCTGTGAACTCGTCGCCGGAACCATCGGGCCGGCCGAGGGACCAGATCGTGTTGGCGTCCCACGTGGGCGCGGCTTCCACCGGATGGAGCGCGGAGCGGTGAGACCAAAGAGCAAGTGCCAGGAGGGCCGTGGCGGAGAAGGCTAGGCCGAGTCGCAGTCGAGCCTGCCGGCGTAGGGGAAGCATTGCCGACGTCTCTGTGCTGAGTGTACACCCTGGCAGAGGCCGGCGCAGGGGGGATCAGGGGCGAGGCGCCAGACGCGCCGCGGCGGTTTCGGTGTGGGTCAGGATGGCTTGGGCGATAGTTTCCCAATCGGCGGAGTGGAGCTCATGGCCAGTGCCGGGCAAGGTGAGCAGGCGGGCTCCGGGGATGGCGTTGGTCAACGCGATGCCGTGGGGATAGGGCAGCACCGGGTCGTCGGTTCCGTGGATCACCAGAGTGGGGGCGGCAATCTCCCCGAGCCTGCCGTACCAGCGCTCGCCGCCGGTGAGCAATGCGTGGTTGAACATGCTGGGCAGGCTGGCGGAGCGATGCAGTTCACGCGTCGCGATGGCGCGGATGGGAGCGTCTTCGAACGCATGACCGCTGCCGGTCAGCAGGCGCCAGCCGCCCACCATGAAATCGATCACGGCGTCGTCCTGCGACCAATCCAGCCGGGCGGCGGTCCGGTGATAGGCCAGAACCTTTTCGTCCATGGGCGGCAGGTCGGGATCGTCCGGAGCCACCGCGCCGGTCATGAGCAGGGCAAGGCTGGCGACGCGCTCCGGGTCGCGCAGGGCCAGCAACTGGGCGATCATGCCGCCCAGGGACATGCCGGCGATATGAGCGCGACCGATGCGCCAGGCATCCAGCACTCCCCGGGCATCGGCTGCCAGATCCTCCATGGAATAGTCCGGACGGCCCGGCGGATAGGTGATGGAACGCCCCGTGTCGCGATTGTCATAGCGGATGACGTGGCGCCCGCCCGCGGCGAGGAGATGGCAAAAGTCATCCGGCCACCACACCATGGAAGCGGTAGCACCCATGATGAGCAGGAGCGCCGGATCCGAAGGACTTCCGAAATCTTCGGTGCAGATCTCAACGCCGTTGGCACGCACCATGGCTTCGCCCATTTGCTTTCACCCCTTCTCCAGACTAGCAGGCTCAAGCGGGATGGATGGGTTTCGCCTTGAGGCATGATATTATCCGAAACGATGCAACCGAACTCGATTTCGCGCCGCGGTTTTCTAGCGGCGGCTGCTTCCATTCCCATGCTTGAAGCTGCGACAGAACCGATCATCGATATCCATCAACACACCAATTACGCCGGACGGAGCGACGAAGAACTCATCGCGCACCAACGGAAGATGGGGATCACCAAGACGATCCTGCTTCCGGCCGGGCGGAAATACGGGTTGGCGGCGGGCGCGGGCGGCAATGATACCTGCGTGGCGGTGGCCAAACGGCTCCCCAAGGAATATGTTTATTTCGCCAACGAGCTGCCGGATATTCCGGAGACCCGGGAGGTGATCGAGAAGTATCTGAAGACCGGAGCCATCGGCATCGGGGAGCAGAAATTCCATGTGGATTGCGACTCGAAATATATGCAACTGGTGGCCAGCATTGCGCAGGAGTTTCACGTGCCGGTGCTGATGCATTTCCAGCACGACACCTATAACCTGCACATCGAGCGGTTCCACACCATGCTGGAGAAGTTCCCGCGGGTGAACTTCATCGCACACGCGCAGACGTTCTGGGCCAATATCGACAAGAATTGCGACCAGGCGACGCTCTATCCCAAGGGCAAGGTGACGCCGGGCGGCATCTCCGACCGCCTGCTATCGGACTATGCGAACTTCTGGGGCGACATGTCGGCGGGATCGGGGCTGAACGCGATGCTGCGGGATGAAGACCATGCCCGCGGCTTTCTGGATCGCCACCAGAACAAACTGCTATACGGGAGCGATTGCGACGATCGCCTGGGGGAAGGCCCCAAGTGCAGCGGATCGCAGCAGATTGCCACCATCCGCCGGTTGGCGCCGAATCCCAAGGCCGTACGCAAGATTCTCTATGAAAATGCGGCCAAGCTGATGAAGATCAAATAAGCATGCGTTATTTTCTATTGCTTGTGCTGGCAGGGGTCGTGCCGCAGGCATGGTTCCCCTGCCGCGCCGCCGAAATTCCGGCCAAGGATCGCATTGTCATTTTGATGAGTATTGACGGGTTGCCGGGGTTCTCTCTGGACGACCCACGGCTACCGGCGCCCACGCTGCGGCGGCTGGCGGCGGAAGGAGCGGTGGCCAAGGGCATGCGGCCGGTAAATCCCACCGTGACATGGCCCAACCATACCTCGATGGTGACCGGTGTCCGCCCGGAGAAGCACCAGGTGCTGTTCAATGGCCTGCTGGTGCGTCCGGGCCCGCATGAGCCGGTGAAGGTGGAGCCCTGGCGCGACAAAGCGGAGATGGTGCGAGCGCCTACGGTCTACGATGCCGCGCACCAGGCCGGGCTGACCACGGCGCAGGTGGATTGGGTGGCGATCTATCATGCCCCCACCATTACCTGGGAGTTCGCGGAGATTCCCAATGTCCAGGGGACGATCGAGAAGGAGATGATCGCCGCCGGGCTGATCCAGGCGGATGAAGTGGCGACGTTTCATCGCAGCAGTCCCGTGTGGCGCGACGAGTACTGGGCCAAGGCGGCAGGCTTTCTGATCGAGAAGCACAAGCCCAACCTGCTGCTCTATCATCTGCTGAACCTGGATGCCACGCATCACCGCTATGGGCCAAAAACGCCGGCGGGATATACGGGCATCGCCTACGCCGACGACCGGATCAAAGAGCTTCTGGATTCGCTGCGCAAGGTGGGCGTGCTCGACCGGACCACGCTGCTGATCGTCTCCGACCACGGGTTCAAGAATGTCCGCCATCAGATTCGCGCGAACGTGCTGCTGCGCGAGCAGGGGCTGGTGCGGCGCGAAGGCGGGAAGTTGACCTGCGATGCGTGGGTGGTGCCGGAAGGCGGCAGCGCGCTGGTGTACGTGACCGATCCGAGCAAGAAACGGGAGCTGGCACCGCGCCTGCGGCAATTGTTTAGCGGCGTGAAAGGCGTGTCGCGTGTGCTGGGGCCGAAGGAATTCCCAGCTCTGGGGTTGCCGCTGCCCGAAAAGAGCGACCAGGCGCCGGACCTGGTGCTGGCGGCCGCGGAAGGTTATACCTTCGCGGGAGGCGAGGAAGGCAGCGCCGCCCAGGACATCGCCGAGGGCGGCAGCCACGGATACCTCAACAGCGATCCGGATATGCAGGAGGTTTTCGTGGCCTGGGGCTACGGCATCCGGAAAGGCGCGCGGCTGGACTTGTTCGACAACATTGACGTGGCCCCGACGGTGGCCAGACTGCTGGGCGTTTCGATGAGCGGCATCGATGGGCAGGTGCTGAGCCGGGCTTTGCAGTAGCAGGCGGAAGAAAACGCAACCGCCGATTCACGCGGATTCACGCCGATCAAAATACCCTTTCTGCCCATTGACATTTGATCCTGCTCCGTATATATATCAGTCAGTATATATACGGAGCAGGAGTTGATCATGGCGAAAACCGGGGCTCCCGAAAGCTTTCTTCCTCTCAAGCCTCACTGGTTTCATGTGCTGCTGTCTCTGGCCGATCAGGAGCAGCACGGCTACGGGATCATGCAGGAGGTGCTGGAGCGCACCGGCGGGAAAGTGCGGCTATGGCCGGCGACGCTCTACGGCACGCTGAAGCGCCTCATTGAGCAGGACCTCATCGAAGAATCCGATACGCGTCCCGCCGCGGAGATGGACGACGCGCGGCGGAGATACTACCGGCTTACCAGCCTCGGCCGGCGCGTGCTGGCGGCCGAAAGCCAGCGGCTGGAGGACCTGGTTCGCGTGATTCGCGCCAAACGAGGTCTGGCGAACCGGGAGGCGGAGCCATGAAACAAGCCGCCGGCGGACCGAGCCGTGCGGTTGCGGTCACGCTGCGCGTCTACCGGGCGCTGGCCCGGGCGTTTCCTCAGGAATTCCGGAATATTTATGGAGACGAACTGCTCCAGATGGCGGAGGACGCCGCGGAGCCGACCTGGCGGAGCCATGGCGCGGCGGGGCTGGCACGCCTGCTGCTGGACATCGCCATTCGGGTGCCCGCCGAGTATCTGGCGGAGTTGCGGCAGGATGTCCGGCACGGCTTACGGGCCATCGCCGGCGCGCCGGGCTTTGCCGCGGTAGCCCTGACTTCGCTCAGCCTGGGCATCTGTATCGCGGTCTGCGCTTATAGCGAGATGAACGGGCTTCTTCGGGATTTGCCCGATGTGCCGAACCCGCAGCAGTTGGCGGCGCTGCAGGGGCCGGTGTCCTATCCCACCTACCAGCGGTACCGGCAGTTGCAGGGGGTATTCTCTGCCAGCTTCGCCTACCTGGCGCCGGTTCC
>CAZMRK010000700.1:0-4528 GCA_964568355.1 uncultured Solibacteraceae bacterium
TGTCGACAAGCGCATGTTGGCGGAGACCGCCGAAATGGTAGCCGCCCGGCAGAAGTCCGGCAAGAAGCCGCGCACCTATACCGACTATCGGGAGATGCTCAAGGAGAAGGACCTGGACATCGTGGAGGTGGCCACTCCGGATCACTGGCATGCGCTCGCGATGATCGAGGCCGTCAAAGCCGGAGCGGACGTGTATGTCCAAAAACCCATCAGTGTGGACATCGTCGAAGGGGAAGCCATGCTCGCCGCGGCGCGCAAATACCGGCGCGTGGTGCAGGTGGGGACCCAGCGCCGCAGTACCCCGCATTTGATCGAGGCGATTGATCGCTTCATCAAGCCCGGCAAACTGGGCAAGATCGGCCTGGTGGAGATCTACTGCTACTACCACATGCGCGCAACCGAGAATCCGCCCGATACACAGCCGCCGGATTACCTCGACTATGAGATGTGGACCGGTCCGGCGCCCATGCGCCCCTACAACAGCTTGGTGCATCCCCGGCGCTGGCGCGCGTTCATGGAGTACGGCAACGGCATCGTGGGCGACATGTGCATCCACATGTTTGATATGACCCGTTGGATGCTCGACCTGGGTTGGCCTGCCCGCGTCTCGTCTACCGGCGGGATTCTCATCGACAAGGCCAGCAAGGCCAACATTTCGGATACGCAGACGGCCACCTTCGACTATGAGGACTTGCGCATCGTCTGGCAGCACCGCAGTTGGGGTCATTCCGCGGACCCCAAGTATCCCTGGGGCGCGACCTTCTATGGAGACAAGGGAACGCTCAAGGCCAGCGTGTTCGGCTACGATTTCTTCCCTGCCGGCAGTGGCCAGCCGGTGCATCGCGACGTGACCTACGAACTGGAGCAGTATCCGGAAGACAAGGCCGAAAAGGACCTGGAGAAGCATGTCGCCCCGGCCATTCGCGGCCACATGCGCAACCTGCTCTCAGCCATCGACGCCCGAAGCAAGCCGGTAGCCGATATCGAACAGGGACACATCTCCACGGCAAGCTGCATTCTGGCCAATCTTTCGATGAAACTGGGCCGGAGCCTTACCTGGGATGCGTCGAATCAGCGCGTGCTCCACGACGAGGAGGCCAACCGCCTGCTGCGGAGGCCGTATCGCCGCCCATGGGTCCACCCCGATCCCGCAAAAGTCTGAATTTCCGTGGGGCGGGCGAAGTGTAGTGTGCTACACATAGTGATGTGTGGTACGCTACACATAAAAGAGGTGCCCCATGCCGACGAACCTTGCCATTGACGATCGGCTGATCGAGGAAGCTCGCAGGGTAGGTCATCACGGCACGAAGAAGGAGGCCGTGACTGCCGCTCTGGATGAGTACATCCGGCGCCGAAAGCAGATGCATATCCTCGACTTGTTCGGCACGATCGATTTTCAGCAGGATTACGACTACAAAGCAAACCGCCGCCGTGATCAGGTTGAGAGCGAACGGTGAAGCTGCTGGTCGATACCTCCGTATGGTCGCTTGCGCTGCGTCGCAAAGACGCAGCCAGCCTGAACCCCGATGAGCAAAAACTTAAGTCTGAACTGACGCAGGCCATTCAAAACGGCCGTGTAGCCATGATCGGGCTAATCCGGCAGGAGTTACTGTCTGGGATCAGGGAGCAAGCGCAGTTCGACAAGGTTAAGTCTGTCCTTGCTCCATTTGTTGATGAACAAGTCGACACTGCCGACCACGAGCACGCAGCTTGGCTCTACAACAAATGCAGGAGCCAGGGCTTCGAGGTCGGGCCGGTTGACATGCTGATCTGTGCCGTGGCCGTGCGCCGCAACTGGCAAGTTCTCTCCAACGACAGCAGCCTGAACCGCTGCCTGTCGGTCGCCGGGAAGTTCCAGGAGAAGGCAGAGAAATCCGCCGGTGAGGAAGCTCAGAAATCCCGTCGTGCTTTCCGCAAAAGTCGCGCGAAACCCTAGTCTGCAAAGCGCGCGCCGGTTAAACCGGCACGCAAGCTGAAGCCCAGCGACTGCTAAGCCGCTATTTCTTGAGCGCGAGCGTGAGCCCATCGCCGATCGGCAAGAGGCTGAGCCAGATCCGCTCATCCTGGTGCAGCGCCTGATTGAACGCACGGATCGCCTGCGTGTCGGCACTCTGATCGGCTGGATCGACCACTCTTCCGTGCCAGAGCGTATTGTCCACGGCAATCAGTCCACCGGTGCGCAACAGCTTCAGGCAGCGCTCGTAGTAATTCGCGTAGTTGTCCTTGTCGGCGTCGATGAAGGCGAAGTCGAACGTGCCGGCCGAACCCTCGGCGAGCAGGCGATCGAGCGTTTCGAGAGCGGGAGCCAGCCGCAGGTCGATCTTCTGCTCCACGCCGGCCTCGCGCCAGTACCGGCGGGCAATCGCCGTCCAGGACTCATTGATGTCGCAGGCGATGATCTTGCCATCCTCCGGCAAGGCCAGCGCCACGGAGAGAGAACTGTAGCCGGTAAACACGCCGACCTCGATGGTGCGCTTCGCGCCGAGCATGTGGATGAGTAGTTGAAGCAGTTGGCCCTGCTCGGCCGAGATCTGGCAGGAGGCATGGGGATGACTGGCAATCTCGTCGCGCAAACGATCCAGGATCGCCGGCTGGCGCAGCGAGACATCGCGAATGTACTGGGCAAGGGGTTCGGTAATCGGCGTATTGGTTCGAGACATAGGTTATTGGAAATCGACGTAGCCGTGCCGCTGCAGAAACCGGAAATAGCCGACCCAATCGAACTGCGAAGGGCCTAGCTCCAGCCGGGTCAGGCGGATCACTTCGGCCAGGTTGCGGTGGCCGTCGCACCAGAATAGGGCAACCTGAAGACTGGTATCCCACGCACCGGAAGGATAGCCCTCCCGCTGGTCCGGGGCGAGATCGTCGAGCGGCAGGCTGCCGATGCGCTTACGCTGGACCACAATTTTGGCCGCTTCGGCAAGGCTCGCATCGGCGGGAGGAGACGCGGGCTCCACCGGCGTCTGGACATGCAGCGCGCCGGCCCGCTGGTCTGCGGTATTCCGCAGGCGCTCCTTCTGGGTGGCGGCAACGCGCTTCACCGTATCGAGATCGGCGGAAACATCCACGCCCGGAGCGAGACGGTCAACCGAGCGCACCGCCTGTGCCTGCCGGTCCGCGACAAAGTCGACCTTTTCGATGGCTTGGTAGAGAATCTGCGGCAGATCGCCGGATGAGGCCGCGGCCAGCCGCTTCACATACGGATCGGCGGCCGCGCGGAGTGCTTCGGCGCCGCGATCTCGCGCTACGCCGGCCAGCCACAGAGCCTGAGGCTGCTCCGCATTGGCCAGGTAATACAGAAACGTCGCCGTAATCACCGTAAGGTCGCGCAGCGATCGCGCATCTGCCCGGTCCGGTGTGTCCTCGCTGTTGTGATGTGTTTCCACCCCGCTGCCGGAATAAGGCCAGGCTGTCGGAATGCCGATCATCGGCTCACCCAGGAACGTGTCCGTGCCCGTCATGTAGGGCTTCGAATGAAAAGGACGATGGACCGTGCGCAGATAATCGCGCGCCAGCCGCAGCGTAAACGCATCCACGTAGGAACTGGCCACCAGCGGATTCAGGTAGAAGGTGTACTCGGTGCCGGCCATCTCATAGGGTGCCGCGGGAGTGTCCAGGCACATGGCGGCGATCGTGCGCTTCACTCGCGCCGGATCGCTGGCCAGGAAATGCATCGAGGCGTATAGCTCGCCCATAGCCAGGATCCGGATCGTCCGCCGCGGCTTCGCCAGCTTGCCTTCGGCGATCAGGCGCTGGAGTGCCGCCATCCCCTCCAGCATCGCCGCCACGCCGGTAGCGTTGTCCTGGGCGCCCTGCTCGGAGGTGTGCCCCAGGGTCAGGACCTCTTCGTCGCTCGCGCCGGGCAGGACCGCCGTGGCGTAGTCATAGGTGCCCGGATAGTAACGAGTCCGCGCGGTAGCATGAACGCGTACCGGCCCTTTGGCGAGCAGGGAACGGACGTAGGCCGCCTGCCGGGGAGCGATCGAGAAGCCGACCAGCGGCGTGTTTCCCCGGATAAAGCCCCAGCCGTTGTCTCCCCAGGAGTTGATCCACTGGTGGCCGTCCGGAAGATCTTTGTTCTCGGTAAACGTGTTCACGGCGCCCAGCGCTCCGGCGCGCGCCAGCGCCCACTTGATGTCGGCCGGGTTCCTGGAGGTGAGGACCAGTTTGCCCTTGAGATTCAGCTTCAAAATCTCTTCAGCTTTGGTGGTTTCGAGATCCACCAGTTCCGCGGTCACCCCCTCCGGAGGCGTAGGACCGCTCCACATGATCAGCGATGCCGGCACCTTCTGATAGTCGGCCAGGACTCGGAACTCGGCCGGAACCCCGTCGCCGAGCAGTTCGAGGCGGGCCTCACCGGCATCCCAGGCCAGCGGCATGGTCCAGTAACCGTACTGCGTGACGCCGTCGGCCGGCGGGCTGACGACTTCCGCATGCTTCAGCCCGATCTGCTCCATCGTGCGCTTGACGTTACGAGCCGTTTCCTGGAACTTCGGGAATGTGAACCAGCGGTCGGTGGCATAAACCT
>CAZMRK010000701.1:0-3356 GCA_964568355.1 uncultured Solibacteraceae bacterium
GCTTTGGCATGTTCTTCGCCATCCTGCTGGTCTATTTCGTCATGGTGGTGAACTTTCAATCCTGGCTGGATCCTTTTATCATCCTGTTGGCCCTCCCCGGAGCCCTCTCCGGCATCGTGCTGATGCTCTTCCTGACCCAGACCACCATCAATGTTCCCTCGCTCATGGGAGCGATCATGAGCATTGGAGTCGCTACCGCCAATAGCATCCTACTCGTGAATTTCGCCAATGATCTGCGTCACGAAGGCGAAGATTCCGTCACCGCCGCCCTCGAAGCCGGCTACACTCGCCTGCGCCCGGTCATCATGACGGCGCTGGCTATGATTGTCGGCATGCTGCCCATGGCCCTCGGGCTCGGCGAAGGCGGCGAACAGAACGCGCCTCTCGGCCGCGCGGTGATTGGCGGCTTGTTGATCGCCACGGTCGCAACGCTCTTCTTCGTTCCCGTCGTCTACAGCGTGCTGCGAAAGAAGCCTCCCCTTGACTATTCTGAAGACACCCTGGAACCGTATGATAAGTGAGGAGCTACCGTGGCAATAAAGGAACCGGCCTTGAGTGAAGCGCGCCCGGCGGGCCGCCGGCCTTCCGCCCGCTCCGGGCTGCGCGGGCTCCTGGTCTTTTTCGGATTGATCGCCGCCCTGGTCGGCGTGGCGATCGTCGCCGGCCTCCTCCCACGCCTGTCTCGCGAGAGAGCGCTTCTCGCCGCAACCGAAGCAGCGGCGGACAAAGCCCCCACGGTACACGTCGTCCCCGTGCGCACCGCCCCCACTCAGTCGGAGCTGGAGTTTCCGGGAGACCTGCAGGCACTGATCGATTCCGGAATCTTTGCCCGGGCCGACGGCTACCTGACCCGCCGCCTGGTGGATTACGGCGACCGCGTGAAGAAGGGTCAACTCCTCGCCGAAATCGAAACCCCCGAGCTCGATGAGCAGATCCGCCAGGCCCAGGCCACCCTCTCGCAAGCCCGCTCTAACCTCCGCGACCTTCAGGCCAGCCTGACTCTCGCGCAGGCCAACCTGAAACTGGCACAAGTCACCTTCAACCGCTGGAAACACCTGGGTGAAAAGGGCGTCTTCTCGCGCCAGGATACCGATGAGAAGCAGGCCGTGCTCGAAGTTCGTCAGGCCGAAGTGCAATCCGCCCAATCCAAAATCGCTGCCGCCCAGGATACGATTCGCGCCAGCGAAGCCAATCTTCGCCGTCTCCAGGAGATCCGATCCTTCGATCGCGTGACGGCGCCGTTTGACGGCGTGATCACCGCCCGCAACGTCGAGATCGGTACGCTCATCAATTCCGGCAACGGCGGCCCGGCTCGCGAGATGTTTCACATCGCGCAGATCGATCCGCTGCGTATCTTCGTGAATCTCCCCCAGACCAACGTGGCCGATGTCCACCTGGGACAAACCGCGGAGTTGCGGGTGCAGGAGATTCCCGGGCAAGTCTTTTCCGCTAGAGTCACCAACACTACAAGCTCGCTCGATCCGGCTTCCCGCACCATGCTCACCGTTCTGGAGGTCGCCAATCCGAAGGGCATCCTGCTGCCCGGAATGTACGCTCAGGTAAAATTCGTCACATCCCGCCAGCATCCCAGTCTGCGCGTGCCCGGCGATTCGCTGATCCTGGGCCGGCAAGGCCCCCGTGTAGCCGTGGTGGATGCCGGAAGTCATGTCCACTTCCAGCCCATTCGCATCTCCCGTGATTACGGAACCGAACTCGAAGTCACCGGAGACCTCAAGCCCGGGGACCTGCTCATCGTCAACCCCAGCGACGTGGTCCGCGAAGGAGCCAGGGTCGAAGTCCGCCGCCGCTGATATGATGGCGCCTCAGCACACCGTTCGATTGTCCGGCGGAACCTGCACGGCAACGGTAGAAGAGTGACGATAGTTGCACCAGGTGCTACACTAGATGGTGTTAGCAAGCCACGCTGAGAAATCCGCACGGGCGTTCAAGACGGCTTGGTTCGCCAAGGCAGCTCGGAAAGCGCACATCCCAGATGAAGAGCTTTGTTCTGCCATCCGGCGTTCAATACTGGGGCAGACAGACGATTTGGGCGGCGGCGTATTCAAGAAAAGGCTGAAAAAGAATCAGTATCGTTCCATCATTGTCGCAAAAGGGGGCCGCTATTGGGTGTACGTTTACCTGTTCGCAAAGCAAAACAAGGCCAATATCGGGGACGATGAATTGAAAGCATTCCGTGCGCTGGCTGATTTGTATGCCCGGAAGACAGATTCCGACATCGCGAGCGAGATGCAGTTTAAGGAACTGATGGAGATATGTCATGGCAAAGAAACAGAAATATAAGAGTGATGCTTTCGAGGCGATACACAGTACCGTCAGTGGCATGTATCGCGTCGGGACAATAGACAAGGCTACAATGCGTAGCTTTGACGTATCCTGCCTTGCCGCTCCCCCTCCACTCAAACCGAAGGAGATCAAGAGGTTGAGAGAACGTTATAAGGTCAGCCAGCCTGTGTTTGCCCGTTATCTCAATACCAGTGAATCCACCATTGAGAAGTGGGAGAGCGGTGCGAAACAGCCGAGTGGAATGGCGCTCAAACTCCTTTCGGTAGTCGACAAGTATGGTTTGGACGCGCTGGTTTAGTACCAACACCTAAGAAGAGCAAGAAAGCGCTTTCATAGATCATTGGTATTAGCAGGCGAGGGAACTACGATACCACCGGCGCTCCACTTTTCAGCAGCATTTTCCTACCCGTTGACCCGATACTTCTCCACCGCATTCTCGTCCAGCGTCACGCCCAACCCGGGCTTCTTCGGAAGCACATAATATCCGCTGTCCATCGTAAACGGCTCCACCATGAAATCATCCTCCAGGCAGTGGGTAATCGCGATGGTGTATTCGATACCGGGATAGGCCGCCGACTGATGGGCCTGAAAGACCTGCGAGATACCGCTTTGGATGCCGTATTCCACCCACAGCGGAATACTGGTCACCTCTGCCATTAGCGCCCGCTGCGCCATCGTGCGGCCCAACGGCCCTCCGATCACGAACGCCTGCAGCAGCCGCTCATCGATGAAGGCCATCGGCTCGGCTCCCATATGGTCGGCCAGCAGCAAGGGCGATTTCCCCTTCAGCGCCCGAAAGCCCGCCACGTCCCGATACTGGATCGGTGACTCCACCGCAAAATAATTCCGATGCTCTGCCAGTTTCTGGATAAAGTGCAGCGCGCGCCCCGGCGATTCCCAGGACGAGTTCGCATCGGCCCACACCCGAAAATCGTGCGGCACTACTTCGCAAATGGCGGCTGCCTGCTCCAGAGGGTCCTGGTACGGCCGCGCCTTCACCTTGTGCACCCGATACCCCAGGCTCGCGCCCAGCTTCGCTTCCGATGCCATCA
>CAZMRK010000702.1:0-2711 GCA_964568355.1 uncultured Solibacteraceae bacterium
CAATGAGCGTCATGCCTACAAGCGGACGCAAGTTGCGCAGCCAGGAATGGTGGAGCCAGCCCAATTACGAAAGCTTCACGCGCCGCGCCTGGCTGCGCTCCGAAGGATTTACCGCGGAGGTATTCAATAATCGCCCGGTCATCGGGGTCTGCAATTCCTGGAGTGAACTCACCAATTGCAATCTCCACCTGCGCACGGTCGCCGAAGCAGTCAAGCGCGGCGTGTGGGCTGCCGGCGGTTTTCCCCTCGAATTCCCCACCATCTCCCTGGGCGAAGTCTTCATGCGCCCCACCAGCATGCTGTACCGCAACCTGATGGCCATGGACGTCGAGGAGTCCATCCGCGCCAATCCTCTCGACGGCGTCGTCCTGCTCTGCGGTTGTGACAAAACGACGCCCGCCCAGTTGATGGGCGCCGCCAGCGCCGATATCCCCGCCATCATGGTTCCCGGCGGCCCCATGCTCAGCGGCCAGTGGCGCGATCGCCGGCTCGGCTCCGGCACCGATGGCCGCAAGCTGTTCGACCTGTTCCGCACCGGCCGCCTCTCCGAAGAGGAGTGGTGCGAAATCGAAGGCGGCATCGCCCGCAGCACCGGCCACTGCACCGTCATGGGCACCGCCTCCACCATGACCAGCCTCGCCGAAGCCATGGGGATGACCCTCACCGGCTGCGCCAACGTTCCGGCGCCGGACTCGCGCCGTCTCGCCATGGCGGAACTAAGCGGCCGCCGCATCGTCGACCTCGTTTGGGAAGACGTGCGGCCCTCCCGTATCCTCACCCGCAAGGCCCTTGAAAACGCCATTACCGTGGATATGGCCATCGGCGGGTCCACCAACGCGGTCGTACATTTGTTGGCCATCGCCGGCCGGCTCGGTATCGACCTCGGGCTGGACGACTTCGACCGCATCTCGCGCCATACCCCCTGCATCGCCAACGTGAAGCCCTCCGGCGAATTTCTCATGGAGGATTTCTTTTATGCCGGCGGCCTGCCCGCGGCGATGAAAGAGATTCTCCCGCTGCTCCACGCCGACGCCCTGACCGTCACCGGCAAGACCATCGGGGAAAACGTCGAGAGCGCCGCATGCTACCGCCGCGAGGTCATTCGTTCCTGCGCCGAGCCTCTGTACGGCGAGGGCGGCACCGTGATCCTCTATGGCAATCTCGCGCCCGATGGAGCGGTCATCAAACAGTCCGCCGCCTCTCCCGAGCTCCTGCAGCATACGGGCCGCGCTTACGTCTTCGAAAACTACGAGCACATGCGCGCTCAGATCGATCGCGACGATCTCCCCGTCAACCGCAGCACGGTGCTGGTCATGAAGAACTGCGGTCCCAAGGGAGCCCCCGGTTTCCCGGAATGGGGCCATATTCCCATGCCCAAAGTGCTGCTCAAGCAGAACGTCAACGATATGGTGCGCATCAGCGATGCCCGCATGAGCGGGACCAGCTTTGGGACAGTGGTGCTGCACGTCGCACCTGAATCCGCAATCGGAGGCCCACTCGCCCTGGTCCGCACCGGCGATACCATCGAGTTGGATGTGGCCGGACGCCAGATCGAGCTGCACCTTCCCGCCGAAGAACTCGAAAAGCGCCGGGCCGCCTTCCACCCGCCGAAGCTCGCATACGATCGAGGCTACGGCCGCCTCTTCCTCGAACACGTCACCCAGGCCAACCAGGGCTGCGACTTCGATTTCCTGAGAGCCGTCGAAAAAGAATAAAAGCAACCGCAGATGCACGCGGATGCACGCCGATAAAGACAAATCTTTTTAATAGAACAGAATGTTTTGTTTTTGCTTTTTATCTGCGTGAATCGGCGTCCATCGGCGGTTGCCTTCTCCCCCAGCGTTTGACTTTCTCCCGCCCGGAATGCTACAAAGCGGAAGAGAACTCAGTTCCAACCCATGCCCGTACCCCTGTCGCAAATGTGGACGGTGGCCACCTACGTCCTCAAACAGAAGCTCCGGGGCCGCAGGCAATACCCTCTCGTCCTGATGCTGGAACCGCTGTTCCGCTGCAATCTGGCCTGTGCCGGCTGCGGCAAAATCCAGTACCCCGCTCACATCCTGAAGCAGCAGCTTTCCCCCGAAGAGTGTTTCCGGGCCGTGGATGAGTGCGGTGCTCCCATGGTGAGCATCCCCGGCGGCGAGCCTCTTCTGCATCCGCAGATCGGCGAAATAGTGGCCGGCCTGATTGCTCGCAGGAAATATATCTATCTCTGTACCAACGCGCTGCTGTTACGGGAAAAAATCGACCTCTTCCAGCCCAGCAAATACCTCAGTTTCTCCGTCCATCTGGACGGCCAAAAAGAGCATCACGATTTCTCGGTTTGCAAAGAGGGTGGTTACGATCTCGCGGTGGAAGGCATTCGGGAAGCGGTGAAGCGAGGCTTCCGCGTCACTACCAATACCACCTTGTTCGATGGCGCCGATCCCGTCAGTGTCCGCGCCTTCTTCGACGAGATGATGGACCTGGGCGTGGAAGGCATGATGCTATCGCCCGGCTATTCCTACGATAAGGCGCCCGACCAGCAGCACTTCCTCGGCCGCGCCCGCACCCGGCGCCTGTTCCGTGCTATCCTCTCTAATCGCAAGCCGCGGTGGCACTTCAACATGTCTCCCCTCTTCCTGGAGTTTCTGATGGGGCGTCGCCAGTACTCCTGCACCCCCTGGGGCATGCCGACCTATAGCCTGTTCGGCTGGCAGAAGCCCTGCTAC
>CAZMRK010000703.1:0-2936 GCA_964568355.1 uncultured Solibacteraceae bacterium
TCGCTGCTGGCGTTCGAGATGGTGCTGATCTCGGCGGGCGTGTTGGGACTGCTGCCGCTCTCGGGCGTGGTCTCGCCCTTTCTGAGCTCGGGCAACACGGCCATGCTGGCGAACTTTCTGATCGTCGCGGTGCTGCTCTCCTTTGCCGGCTATGACGGAGACCCGGCGCTGCAGGAGCCGTTCCGCCGGCCGTTATGGGGCCTGAGCGCGGCGCTCCTCTGCTGCGGCGCCGCCCTGGCGGGCACGGCGGCCTGGTATCAGGTGCTGCACGATCGCGATTACCTGGCGCGCGACGCTGTGGCGTTCGAGGAGGACGGGGTCAAGCGCGCGCAGCACAATCCGCGCATCAACTCCATCGCGCGCGAGATCCCGCGCGGCAGCGTCCTGGATCGCAGCGGCTTGCCGCTGGCTACCAGCAGTTGGGAGGAACTCGAACGGCACCGCGCGGAGTATGAAGCGCTGGGCATCTCGATCGAGAAAAGCTGCTCGCGTCTGGACCGGCGGCACTATCCTTTCGGCGCGCTGACGGCGCACCTGACCGGCGATCTGCGTACCGGCGAGAATTTTCACGCGACCAATGCCTCGCTGATCGAGCACGATTCGAACCAGCGGCTGCGCGGGTACGGGATGGCAGAACTGGCTTCGCTGGTGCGGGTGCGGCATCAGCCCGGCAATACGCTGATGCGCGCGGTGCTGGAGCGGGACCGCAATGTGCGCAGCACGATCGATATCCGGCTGGAACTGGAGGCGAGCCGGATTCTGGCGAAACATCTGGCGGCGGCGCATCGCGACAAGGGCGCCATTGTGGTGATGGATGCGCAATCCGGCGATGTGCTGGCGATGGTGGATCAGCCGCGGCCCGCGCCTCCCGCGGATCGATCGGCGGCGCCGGCGGACGACGAACTGTTCGATCGCGCGCGGTACGGTCTCTATCCGCCCGGCTCGACCTTCAAGCTGGTGACCGCTATGGCGGCCCTGCGGCTGGACCCGCGGAATCAAAGCCGCACTTATCTTTGCCGCCGCCTGCCGGACGGACGGGTGGGCGCCGTGATCCGCGGATGGAACCGGCCCATCCGCGATGACATCAAGGATCATGCGCACGGAACGCTGCAGATGCGGGAGGCGATCCGGATTTCGTGTAATGCGTACTTCGCGCAGTTGGGTGTCGGCGCCGTGGGATCGCAGGCACTTGACGAGACCGCGCGGCTGCTGGGGATCTCCGATGGCGGCGATATGGCTGCGCTGCGTAAAGCGCTGCCCTTCGCGGCGTATGGGCAGGGTCCGATCGTGCTGACGCCGTTTCAGATGGCGCGCGTGGCCGCTACGGTTGCGGCCGGCGGGCGGATGCCGCAAGGACGCTGGATTCTGGACGAGAGCAATACACGTACCGATGCTCCGCGCGTGATCCTGGCACCGGAATCGGCCGCGTTCCTGGGAGAGGCCATGCGTCTGGTGGTCACCGGGGGCACGGCGCGGCGCGCCATGGCCGGAACCACGGTAAGTGTCGCGGGCAAGACCGGTACGGCGCAGCTTGGCCAGGGAGAACCGCATTCCTGGTTCGCGGGGTTTGCGCCTTATGAAGGCGGCGGGCGGCGATTGGCCTTCGCGGTGTTGGTGGAGCACGGAGGCTACGGCGGAATCGTTGCCGCCGGGATTGCCAGGGAATTGGTGGAGAGCGCGCAGAGGCTCGGAATTTTGCTGTAGGGGAGCGGAGGCATGAATCTGAACGACTACCTGGAACGCTGGGGACGGGCTGTTTTCGAGGATCCGTTTTCTACCAAAGATCGCGCGGTCCCTCCGGAGATTGCGGAAATTCGCCTGGCTATTTTGGCGGAAATCCGCCGCAAGAGCCATATTTCGGGCGGAAGGAAAGTTTTTCCTTATAACCAATTGCGGATCTATCTGCGGGGTGTCGACGAGTCTCGCCGATCTTTGTTTACGGGACGGTTCTTCCGCCGCTATTTCGAAGAGGAGGTGCGGACCAACCTGCTTCGAGACAATTGCCTCTTCCCGGAGGACTTGCACGTGGAAGTGGAGGTGACCAGCCGTTTCCCGACGGCCCAGGAGACCTGGCTTACGGTGGAAGCGGAGTCGGCCGAACGCGTTCCCGCGGGGCAGACGCCGGCCGTGCTGGTGGTGCTCGAAGGCGAAGCGAATGCCGCCGAACTGGTGGTGTGCAAGGCCCGCGTCAACCTGGGGAGGACGATCGAAGTCTATCGTTCGGCGGGGCTGTACCGGCGCAATGATTTGGCCTTTAGCGAAGATACCGAGATCAACCGCACCGTCTCGCGAGAGCACGCCCACATCCTGTTCGACGCCGCGCATGGCGAATACCGGCTTTTCAACGATCGCTGGTACGCGCGCGATGGAAGCGCCGATGCCACATGCGGCACCTGGGTGGTGCGAGGCGGCATGAGCAGCGAAGTCCACCGGGGTGGCCGGGGCATGAAGCTCGAATCCGGCGATGAGATTCATCTGGGCAAGGCGGTCTTGCGCTTCGAACTCCCCTGACGGCGTTCGCGGGCAAAACACGCGACAGGCGACTGGACGATGGGCGATACTGTTTCGAGATGCACAATCGATCTTTGATTCCCCGCCGCACGTTCCTGGGCGGCCTTGGAGCGGCGGCCGGCGCAGCGATGGGGCCCGCCCGCGCCGCGGTTAGCAGCAAGGTGATCGATGTCCACGACCACTTGCACCACCACAGTGTTTCCACGTGGCGGGAAGGCGACCGCCTGATGATTGATGCGGCAGATAAACTGGGCATCGACCAGCTCTGCTGCTCGATCCTGCCTCCCGAGCGGCCGGCGACTCCGGAAAGCTTTCGCCAGTGCAACCAGTGGCTGCTGGAGGCCATGCACCGATTTCCGGGGCGCGTGTTGGGCTACGCCTTTGTCAATCCCGGATACACCAAAGAAGCCCTCGACGAGATTCGC
>CAZMRK010000704.1:0-10494 GCA_964568355.1 uncultured Solibacteraceae bacterium
GTGGTCTATCGCGTCTATGCCGATGGGCGGAAGGATGAGCTGGTGCGCGGTGTCGACATAGTCGGCACTCCGCTGGCCAGCTTTGCGAAGATCCTGGCCACCTCGGACCGGGCGGAGGTTTTCAACGGCTATTGCGGCGCCGAATCGGGCAGCGTTCCGGTAGCGGCGGTTTCTCCCGCGCTGCTGGTTTCGGAAATCGAGGTGGAGAAAAAGACCAAGTCTCAGGACCGGCCGCCGCTGTTACCGGCTCCGGGCGAGACGGGGGCGGGGAATTGAGGCGAACGGTTCTGCCGCATTCAGGCCTGATGGTGGCGGGCTTGTGGGCGCTGGGACTGTTGCAGCCCGGCCTGGCGCAGGACCAGGACGTCCTGCTGCGGTCGATGCGCGATGAGCTGAAACGCTCGCTGAGCCTGAAGGTCCTGAACCTGGAGACGCCTTACTACATCTCCTATGCTCTGGATGACGGAGAGAGCTTCTCGGCGGCGGCAACCTTGGGCGGCCTGCTCTCTTCCCGCGACAGCCGCTTCCGGATTCCCGAAGTGCGGGTACGAGTGGGCACCTATCGCTTCGACAACACCAACTACGTAGGCAGCGATTTCGGATTCGGATCCCGGTACGCGATCGGGCGATTCCCCCTGGAAGATGCGTATTCGCTGCTGCGCCGCTCCTGGTGGCTGGAAACCGACGGTGCTTACAAAGGCGCCCTGGAAGCCATCTCGCGAAAGCGCGCCGCGCTGAAGAACGTCGCCGTCAGCGAGCAGATCGACGATTTCGCAAAGGCGCAGCCGGTCAAACTACTGCAAGCGCCGCGGCATCCGCCTCTGGACCGCGAGGTGTGGCTGACGCGCGTGCGGGCTCTTTCCCGGATTCTGACGCGCTATCCGGAGGTCAAAGCCTCGCAGGTGGAGTTCGCGGCAACGCAATCGGTGCACTACCTGGTGACTTCGGAAGGGACGGAGGTTCGCTATCCGGCCACGACCGCCTACCTGCGTGTCAAGACCAGCGCGCAGGCGAACGACGGCATGACGGTGTGGGAAGGCTTGGCCTTTCAGGCGCTGGAACAGGAGGGGCTGCCTGCCGAGGCGGAGCTGGCCAAACGCATCAGCGCCGCGGCCGAGCACGTGACGGCGCTGGCGAAAGCGCCCAAGGGCGAGCTTTACAGCGGCCCGGTGCTGTTTGAAGGGGAGGCGGCCTCGCAGTTGTTCGCGGAGGTCCTGGGACGAAACCTGGCGCCGCGGCGGCGCCCGGTGATGGAGCCGGGGCGTTCCGGCGCGTTCGCCTCCAGCGAGCTGGAAGGACGCCAGGGAGCTCGTATCCTGCCCGAGTGGATGGACGTGGTGGACGATCCCACGCAGCAGGAGTGGCACGGCCGGAAGCTGTTCGGCAGCTATGCAGTGGATCTGGAGGGCGTGGTTCCCCAGCCGCTGACCCTGGTGGAGAAGGGGGTTCTGAAGAACTTCCTGTTGACCCGGCAGCCGCTGCGCGGGTACTCCGGGTCGAACGGCCGGGCCCGCCTGCCGGGCAGTTTCGGCGCGTATTCCGCGACGGCCAGCAATCTGTTCGTGCGCGCAGGGGAGAGCATGGCGCCCGCGGACCTGAAAAAGAAGCTGCTGGAGATCTGCCAGACGCGCAATAAGCCCTATGGCGTGATTGTGCGCAAGATGGACTTTCCCTCGTCGGCATCGTTTGAAGAGGTGCGCCAGTTGCTGAGCGGGTCGGCGAGGTCCGGCGCGAGCCACCCGGTGAGCCTGCCGCTACTGGTCTACCGGGTGTATCCGGACGGGCGGGAAGAACTGGTGCGGGGGCTGCGCTTCCAGGGTCTGAACGCACGTTCCTTCAAAGATATTTTGGCGGCGGGTAATGATCAGAACGTCTTCGAGTTCTTAGAGAATGGCGGACCCTTTGCATTGATGGGCCTGGGCAATTATCTGGCGGAAACCAGCGTGGTGGCACCTTCGATCCTGATAGACGATCTGGAGTTGCGTCCGCTGGAGGACGAACTGCCAAAATTGCCGCTGGTGCCCGCGCCCACAGCGCAGTTGACGCTGGACGGGCGTTAGCGGAAGACGCCTGGGTGAAGCAGCGTGTGGAAGATTCTTAATCGATACATTTTCCGGGAAATCCTGACGAGCACGATTCTGGGCACCGTTCTGGCCACGGCGGTGATTTTTCTCCAGGGAGTCGGCAACATCTTCGAGGTGTTGGTACGCAGTTCGGCCAGGCCCGAGACGATTTTTTATCTGTTCGCGCTCTCGATCCCGCCGGTTTTGCCGCTGACCATCCCCTTTGGCGTGCTGGTCGGGATTCTGATCGGCTTGGGGCGTATGTCCGGCGACGGCGAAATTACCGCCATGCGGGCGGCGGGAGTATCGAGCAGGAAGGTGATCGCGCCGGTGCTGTTTTTTGCCAGTCTGGCCACCATCGTCGCGGGTTCCGCTTCGCTGCGTCTGACGCCGCTGGCGCTGCGGGAGCAGATCCGCGTGATCAACAAGCTGCAGGCGACGCAGCTTTCGGCCGACATCCAGCCGCGCGTGTTTGAGGAGGATTTTCCCAACACCATCCTCTATGTGGGGGATGTGCGTCCGGGGCCGGTGTCGTTGTGGCGCAACGTATTCATCGCCGACGTGACGCCGCCCGACCAGCGCAAGAGCGGTCTGCGCGACAAGGCCGACGGCCCGCTGATAACCGTCGCCCGCGAAGCCATCGCCGTGCCGGACATAGAGCACAACCGGATTCAGCTTTCGATGCGGGACGGCAGCACCCACGAGATGGGAAGGGACGGCGTGGCCAACGATGCCATCTTTCCCCGCGGCGAGCAGACTTTGCAGGCACAGGCTCCGGCCGAGCAGCACCGGCACCCCATGCGGGAGATGAACACGCGGGAGTTGATTCCGCTGTCGCGCAGCGGTCCGGACTGGGTGGAGGCGCGCATCGAGCTGCACCAGCGGCTGGCGCTGCCGATCGCCTGTATCGTGCTGGCCCTGGTGGGCATCCCGCTGGGGGTTTCCACGCGCAAGGGTGGAAAATCGGCCGGCTATGTCAATGCGGTCCTGCTGGCCTTCTTCTGCTACTACCTGGCCTTCATTACCCTGATCGGCCTGGCGCGGCAGAGGACGCTGCCCGTGGTGGTGGCGGTATGGCTGCCCAATCTCGTATTCTTCCTGGCCGGCGTGATTTTTCTGGCGCGCCTGGAGAGACCGGGGGACCGGGATCTGCTGGGGGCGGTTCGCGAGCGCTTCAACCGGCTGGCGCAATTTTTGGAACTGCGCGTTCTGGCGGCGCCTGGACCGGAGCGGAAAAAGGTCCCGTCCTCGGTGCGGATGCCGCTGCTGCCGCAGATCGTGGACACGTACGTCCTTTCGAACTTCCTGTTCTACCTGTTTGTACTGCTGGCCGCTTTCGTGCTGATGACGGAGGTCTACAACTTCTTCGAACTGCTCAGCGATATCGTCAAGAACAAGATCCCGCTGACCAAGGTGTTCACCTACCTGTTCTTTCTGACGCCGACGCTGGTCTACACGACGCTTCCGATCAGCGTGCTGGTGGCAGTGCTGGTGACCTTCGGCGTGATGACCAAGCACAACGAGGTGACCGCATTCAAAGCCTGCGGGGTGAGCCTCTACCGGCTGGCCTTGCCGATCCTGGCGGGAAGCATGATGCTGAGCGGGGGGCTGTTCGCCTTCGACCATTACTATGTCCCCGGGGCGAACCGCAAACAGGATGCGCTGCGCAACGAGATCAAGGGCAAGCCGCCTCAAAGCTATCTGCGCCCGGACCGGAAGTGGATTTTGAGCAAGGACTCGCGCATCTACTACTACAAGTATTTCGACCAGGCGCAGCGCACCATGGCGGGGGTGATCGTGTTCGAACTGCAGCCCGAGACCTTCCAACTGGTGCGGCAGATTTCCGCCGAGCGGGCGCACTGGGAGCCGTCCCTGCACACCTGGATTTTCGAGAACGGCTGGAACCGCGAGTTCAACGGAAAGCACGGAAGGCCCTACCACACGTTCACCGTGGCCACCTTTCCCGAACTGACCGAGCCGCCCAGCTACTTCCTGACCGAAGAGCTGCAGGACAAGCAGATGAACTTCCGGCAGTTGGAAGACTATATCAGCGACCTGCAACAGCGGGGATTCGACACGGTGAAATTACAGGTACAGTTCTACCGGAAGTTTTCCGTGCCGCTGTTCGCGCTGATCATGGCGATGATCGCGATTCCGTTCGGCTTCCTGGTGGGCAACCGCGGCGCGATGACCGGCATCGGCGTGAGCATCGTGATCGCCATCGCGTACTGGGGCATCGGGATTCTTTTCGAGAAGATCGGGAATGTGAACCAGTTGCCGCCGGCCCTGGCGGCCTGGTCGCCGGATGCCCTGTTTTCGCTCACGGGGCTGTATCTGTTGTTCCGTATGCGGAGCTGAGACGCCGACGCGGCGCGCAGGAGTGCGCGCGCTACGAGGGGATGGGCAGGTTGTAGACTTCCCCGGTTTCGGCGCAGGAAAACCAGAATTTGCCTTCCCAGATGCTCATGCCGTGGGGTTCGATCACCAGGCCATCGACCTCGGGCGCGATCAGCGGCAGCATCACCTGCCGGAGGATTTGACCGGTCTTCGGATCCAGCTTAAAGAAGGACCGGTGAATGCTTTCGGTACACCACAAGGAGCCGTCGGCATCCCATCCGATACCGTGGGGACGTACGCCCGGGGCGGGGAAGGAGCGAATGACGCCTCCGCCTTCCGGATCAATCACGTAAATTGTCGCCGCGGGCGGCACAGCGACCCAAAGCTGACGGTATTTCCATTCCATGCCGTGGGCTCCGGTCGGGTGCGGATGCGCGCCGCGCGGTCCCCATTTCACGACGCCGGAGCCGGGGCAGCGGTATTCCTTTATCGTTTTGCCGGTCTGGGCATCCAGCTTGACCAGCCGGCTGTTGTAGGTGGAGGCGATCCACAGAGCGGAACCGTCGAAGGTGATGCCGCTGCCGCGGTCGGTTTCGGTGGCGAACTCGCGGATAACGCCGCCATCGGAATAGCGCAGGAGCGCCACCCGGTTGGTACCCTGGTCGAGCACCCAGAGGCCTTCGCTGGTGGCCTGCAATCCATTGGGATTTTTGCCCGGCGTGCGGAACGCGAGCGTTGCCGAAGGCGCGATGGTGGTGGGAAAGGTGGCCGCCCCGGCAGCGGGGCGAGCGGGCAGGGCAGGCAGGGCCAAACCGGCGAGTTTCAGGCAATCGCGACGGAGCATGGAAGATATGTTACTCGAAGCTCTGGGGAGATGGGCGTGCGCCGGGGGAGTTAGCGGATCTGAACCAGATGATCCGATTCGGGCTGCCCCTCGGGACGTGAGGTGATGGTCTGGGGGGCACGCCAGAAGTCCATGTACGAGATCTGGTGGACGCAGGCGACCGTGCAGCGGGGAGCGCACGTCTTTTCCGTGAGGAATTCGCGGCGGATATCCGCTATGGTGTACTCGGCCAGCGGCTTGGCGGGATAGCCGCGCTGCTGCGAGCAATAGTGCACCAGGCCGTTCTCGCAAATGTAGAGATAGCGCGCGCCGGCGCGGCAGCGCCAGTGGTTTTCCTTGCCGTGGGCGATATTGTCCTGGAAGTAGTTGATCTGCGCGTAGCTGCTTTTTTCCAGGTTGCGCATCTGGTTGTAGACGTCACGCTCGGCATCGCGCAGCGGCTGCAACTGGCCGCCGCCATCATGAATGATGCCGATCGTGGAGGTAAAACCGAGGGCAACGGCACGCTTGCCGACGACCAGGGCATCTTGCGGATTCCGAACTCCGCCGCCTACTACGGAGTTGATATTGACATGGAAGTCGGCGTGCTCAGCAAGAAGTTGAAGTTTCTTGTCCAGTACCTTGAGGCTTTTTTTCGAAACTTCGTCCGGCATCACGTTATCAATACTGATCTGAAGATGTTCCAGACCGGCGCGGTTGAGACGCTTGATGCGGTCGGCGGTGAGCAGGTAGCCGTTGGTGATCATGCCGGCGATCATGCCGCGGCGGCGGACATGCGTGATGATCTGATCCAAATCGGGGTGCAGCAGTGGCTCGCCACCGCTGATCGTGATAATAGTAGTTCCAAGCGCCGCCAGACGATCCAAGCGCTCGTACATTGTTTCGAGCGGAACGGGCTTGGAGAAATCGTCAAACTCGTTGCAATACGCGCATGCGAGGTTACACCGCCGCATGGGAATGATGTGCGCCAGGACAGGGTGACCGGTGGAGATCAGTCCCTTGCCGATCATGCGGAGTTCTCGGGCACGACGGTGGATCCGCTTCCAGGTTCTGCGAAGTTTGGTTGCCACGTCTGCCATGAGAGCTTTCCCTGTTACAGCGCGAAGACTTTCATTAAAGCATAGACCTGTGAGAAATGCTGCATTTTGAGGGGTAAGCGGTTTGTTTTGAGGGCTAAACGGTGATTTCGAGCGGCTTTTCAGAGAAGCGGGCGGGAGGGTCGGCTTGGAGGCTGAAGCGGAACCGTTAGTCAGCATTGTCACGCCGTGCTTCAATTCGGCGCGATTTCTGGAGGAGACGATTCAGAGTGTCTTGAGCCAGGACTATCCGCACATCGAGTACCTGGTGATGGATGGCGGTTCGAGCGACGGCACTTTGGAAATTCTGGAGCGGTACCGGGGGCGGCTCCGCTACGTGTCCGAGCCGGACCGGGGGCAGGCGGATGCGATCAACCGCGGCTTCCGCATGACGCGCGGCCCCATCTTTTCCTTTTTGAATGCGGACGATACTTATCTGCCCGGAGCCATCTCGACGGTGGTCCGGCATATGCAAGCGCATCCCGAAGCGGGGGTGGTGTATGGTGAGGGTTATCACATTTCCGCAATCGGTGAGACCATCAGCCGCTACCCCACGCAGCCTTTTGATCCGGAGCGCTTCGAACGGCAGTGCTATATCTGCCAGCCGGCCTCGTTTCTGCGCCGGGAAGTATTCGAGGCGGTGGGAATGCTGAATCCGCAACTGGATTTTGCACTGGACTACGATCTGTGGATCCGGGTGGCGCGGCGCTTTCCGATGCTGAAGATCGACGAATACCTGGCGCGGTCGCGCATGCATCCGGAGAACAAGACGCTGGGGCAGTTGAACGAGGTTTTCCAGGAAGTGATTGCCGTGCTTCAGCGGCATTATGGATATGTGCCCTGCAACTGGCTGTATGGCTATAGCGAGTACCTGATCTCGGGACGCGACCCGGTCTTCCGGACGGCGCGGCCTTCGCTGGCCAATGTGGGGCTGTGCGTGCTGTTGGGTATGTATTACAACAAGCTGCATCCGCTGCGTTTTGCCAGCGATCTGTACCAGACGGCTGCCCAGGTGCGGACCGGTGCGCGGCGGCCGTGACCTCGGACAGCGCCCCGCTGGTCACGATCGTGACCCCGTCCTATAATCAGGGCCGCTTCATCCGCGCGACGATCGAAAGCGTGCTGAGCCAGGACTACCCGCATCTGGAATACCTGATCGTGGACGGGGGGTCGACGGACGAGACGGCGGCAATCGTGGGGGAATACGCGGGAAGGCTGACCTGGATCAGCGAGCCGGACCGGGGGCAGTCCGACGCGATCAACAAAGGCTTTCGCCGGGCGCGGGGCGAAATCGTGGCGTGGCTGAACTCGGATGACGTGATTCTGCCGGGCGCGGTCTCGCGCGCGGTGGCGGCCCTCGCCGCGCATCCGGAGGCCGGCGCGGTGTATGGCGAAGGCTACCGGATGGATGAGACCGGCCGCGTCACGGGGAGGTTTCCCGCCACCGAGCCGTTCAACCTCTGGAAGCTGGTCTACCTGAGCGACTACATTCTGCAGCAGACGGTATTTTTCCGGCGGCGCGTGGTCGAGGAGGTGGGATACCTGGACGAAAGCCTGCATTACGGAATGGACTGGGATCTCCTGATCCGCATCGGCAAGCGCCATCCGCTGGTCTATATTCCAGAATACCTGGGCTGCCTGCGCGAGTACGAGACGGCCAAGACCTTTTCGGGAGGCGCGGCGCGGGTGCGCGAGCTGCGCGCCATTCTCCAGAGGCATACCGGCCTGCGCTACCCTCCCGGCTACATCACCTATGGGTTGGGGAGCTACCAGCGGGAGTGGATGAATCGCCTGGAGCACAACAGCCCCCGCTGGTTGAAGTGGCCGGCGACGGCGCTGCTGCTGGTGATCTACGCGGCGACGGCGTATGCCATCATGCGAACGCTGCGCAATGCGCAGGGCTGGTATCCGGACGGCTGGGCGGCTCCCCGGCTGAAATGGATGCTGCCGCCGGGTAGCGGTGTCCTGCGGATGCGGGGAGAACTGCCGCCGGGGCGCCGCGGGCTGGCCGGCCAGACACTCCGGATCTTTTCCGGCGGACGGCTGCTCGACACGGCGGAAGTGGGATGGGGGAAGTTCGAACTCCTCATTCCCGCGCCCGAAAGCAGCGACGCGGTGGAGCTGGAAGTCCGGGCATCGCGCTACGTGAGGCCGCGCTGGGGCAGCGAGCCCAGCTTCCGGCGCCTGGCCTACCGGCTGTATTCGATCGAGTGGGCGGAGTGAGGGGTGGCAGCGTCTTGTGTGGCCGGCGCCGGACTTCAGTCCGGCAAACCGTGCGCCGGTTCAAACCGGCGCGCAGGCTGAAGCCTGCCCCACCTTAGTAACACAGTAGTACGAGTGCTCAGGAAGCGGCGGCGGACTGGGATGCCAGGTCCAGGACTTCGCGGACTTTGGCCAGCAGGACGTCGGGCTTCAGCGGCTTTTGCAGGAATGCCACCCCGGGACGCAGCGAGACGCTGTGCAGGATCTTGTCACCTGCGTAACCCGACATAAACAGCACCTTCACGCCTGGCTGCCGGTGCAGCAGTTCGTCGGCCAGTTGGCTTCCATCCATGCGCGGCATGATGACGTCGGTCAGCAAAAGGTCGATGGGTTGGTGCTGCTGATAAACTTCCAGCGCTTCGACCCCATCGCGCGCCGTGAGCACGGTGTAGCCGCGGGATTCGAGCACGTGCTGCACCAGCCTCCGCACGCCTTCTTCGTCTTCGGCAAGCAGAATGACCTCGGTGCCGCACATCCGGTCGCGAGGGACGGCGCGGGGAGCCGGGGACTCCCGAACGTCGGTTGCGCCGGGCAGATAGATGGTGAACGTGGTGCCGGCGCCAAGGGTGCTCGCCACATCGATGGCGCCCCCGCTCTCCTTCACGATCCCCTGGACCGTGCTCAGGCCCAGCCCGGTGCCCTTGCCCGGCTTGGTGGTAAACAGAGGCTCGAAGAGATGGCTCAACGCGCCGGCATCCATCCCGCTGCCGGTATCTGCGAGCGACATGGCGAGGTAAGAACCGGCGGCAAGCGAGCGGGCGGCGGCCTCCTCCGGCCCCATCCGCATGCTGGTGGTGGCGATCGTGATGCGGCCGCCGGCCGGCATGGCGTCGCGGGCATTGAGCACCAGGTTCATGATGACCTGGGTCATGCGGGCCGGGTCGGCCTTCACTTTCGGCAGGTCGGGCGCGAGCCGGGTAACCAGTTCGATCTGCTCTCCGATCAGAGGCCGCAGCATGTGCTCGACGTCGCGGATCAGAGCGTTCAGGTCCAGATTTTGCAGCTCGGCGGCCTGACTGCGTAGAAAATCGAGCAATCGCGTAGTCATCCCCGCGCCGCGGTTGGCGGCCTGGCGGATCTCTTCCAACTCCGCGCGCAACGGGTCCCGGCTGCCGATGCGATTGAGAACGAGCTCACTGTAGCCCGAGATCAGGGTCAGGAGGTTGGCGAAGTCGTGAGCGACACCACCGGCCACCCGTCCCAACATCTGCATCTTCTCGGCCTCCGGATTGGTTTCCGGCGCCGGAGCGAGCGGGATTTTTTGCGACTGAACGGCGCCTTCCTGGTGAGGCCAGGGAGTCAGCGCCCCGCGAGTGCCCATGAGAATCAGCGGACCTCACTCGAAAGAATGCAATTCCGCGACCACATAGGCAGAATATGCTTCAAAACGCGTCACTTTGTGGATTTCCGGGCGGAAAAATGTAAGCTGGATAGAATAAACGGTGGGAAAAATTACCTCTTTCGGCAGGCCCTATTTCTTCTTTCGAATGTAAATCTTTCCATTAAACGTTGTGAACTGCATCTCGGGTCCGCCGCCGTTGATGGTTCCGGAAATCCCTCGATCGAAACGAAGCCGGCGCAGCCGGGGACGATTCGGAGAGGGGTTGGTTTCCGACGGCCTGGAGGCAGGCTCCAGGTTTACGTCAAAATCGGTATAGATCTCGCCATTATTGGTCTTCATTTTTACGCGGGCTTTCACGTCGGACGGCAAGGTAACATCGATATCTCCATTTAAGGAACTGAAGGACATAGACTTGCCCGGATCCACCCGATCAAAGACAGCGGTTACGTTCTGATTCAGCGAGTGCACAACGGCGGCGCCCGAGATATTGCGCAGGTGAATGGCGCCGTTGAGATTGTCGGCGTCGACCTCCCCGCGGGTGTTCTCCACGACGATCTCTCCGTCGTTCAT
>CAZMRK010000705.1:0-4561 GCA_964568355.1 uncultured Solibacteraceae bacterium
TCCGGGATTCCAACGGCGATGTGGAGTTTTACGACCTGGTGAAGGATCCGTACGAACTGGACAATATCCATGGCCGGCCAGCCTACCGGGCTGCCGAGGCGCAGCTCGCGACGTATTTCAGCCAGGTGTAGCCTTCCGGTCCACGCCTTTTTGTGCGGGTTACATATCAATCTGCTTGCGGCGATTGCGCCTTACGTACCAGCAGGAGATACAAGCACTTGTAAGTCATTGAGTCTTCGGTCGCGACAATCTATCTCTGACAAGTCTTTTGAGGCTGAGACGAGTTTTGACAGCGTTCGCTTGGCGCGGCTTCTGGTTACTTTAGCCGTGTCGAGTGGAACCAATTATTCGATTATATTGCCGGACGCTCAGGTTATCGCAACTGCGCCGCAGATTCCACGCAGAATGCCTGCGTTCAGGGCAAACCGGGTACAGGCAACGAATTTCGCAAATGCGGCGAAATTCATGCCAGTCCCCGTTTTGCAGCGTCGTTTCCTATTGGGCACGATTATAAAGTACCTGCGTTTCCGACTAAGAAGAAGGGCCACTACCGCAGCAATTACAAGAAGACAATTTTTGCAAGTTTTCTCATTGATTCCTTTCCTATTTGCAAGATATTAGCCATTGACGAACAGAGGCATCAAACTCTCCGCGTGCGAATCCGGGAATGATATGACCGGCGACTGGTTTCCGAACCATCATCCAACTTCCTTCGGTACCCAGTAGAGTCGAGAAAGGATCGATCGCCTCGTAACCGGAACTCGCTGGAATATACCGCAGGAATAAAAGATAAGTTGCAGTAGATTGTAAACGAGGAAAATCCTCCAGGTCATAGTCCACTGGGCCTGCGTCCAGCGACATGAAGCCCCCTGGCCTGGTGACAACGATATGACTATTCGACCCTATTGGAACTGTTCGGTTGTCCTTCAGCAACGTCCCGATAATAAAGTCGTAGTCGCCATATACGGCAGTGCCAGAGGCTGACAAATGGTACAGTGCGGAACTGGGAGACACCAGAGGGGCCAGCCTCATTACCCGAAATAATTGTCAGGCCCTTCCATGGCTGTCCGGTGGCTAGTCGATTGGCCCGACCAGCCGCTACCCATTCTGAAAGTGGTGTACCGATTCGATCGTTCTGTGTCAGTCTAGCGTGTGCTTTCCAGATAGGTGCCGTAAGATCAATGGCAGTTCGTGATCCGGAGGTGGCTTGTTGAGCAGGTACTTGAACGGCAGATGCCACCACGGTCAGATACAGTAAATGTATTATCCGGCCCGAGTTTACACGCACTTTTCTACGCCGCATTACATATCAATCTGCTTGCGGCGATTGCGCCTTACGTACCAGCAGGGGGCGTAGCCGAAGTGGGGGAAGGGAGACTGGACGCACTGTTGGGTCTCCGGATCCAGGGGCATGATCTCGGTCTTGTGATTCTTGAGGGGCACCGCGTAGTAGCGTTTGACTTCGACCGAGGCGAAAGGCTCGCGGCTGCGCGGGATGCGGAAGCGCAGGGAGAGATCATCGGCTACATAGACCACGGTTAACGACACGACAACGATCATCAGGGCACGCAGCATTGGAGGGGCGAAACAGCGCCACTTTCAGCGTAGCGCGGTTTGGCGGACTTGCGGCCAGGGGTCGGCGAAGCGCGGGTCGCGGGTCAGTTCGGTATCGGTGAGGCTGCGCAGGAATTCCAGCAGGTCGGCGCGACCGGCGGTGGAGAGCGGAAAGCCGCGGATCAGTTGATCCTGGTGGGGAGTATGCCGGCCACCGGCGGCGTAGTGGTCGAGCACTGCTTCGAGGGTCGGCAGGCTGCCGTCGTGCATGTAGGGAGCTGTCAGGGCGATGTTGCGGAGCGTGGGCGCCTTGAACTTGCCGGGATCGGCGAGGCCGTTGTTGTGCATGGGCGGGGCGTCGTCTTCCGGGCGGGGCGAGCGCTCGAACTCGGTAGCATCGGAAAACGTGAACCCGCCGTGGCAGCGGAAGCAGGAGAGCGGTTCACTGAAATAAAGCACTTCGCCGCGCTTGGCGGCCGGGGAAACGGCGTTGTCATCGCCGCCATAGTGGTAGCGGTCGTAGGGGGACCGGGCGGAGATCAGAGCGCGTTCAAAAGAGGCGATTGCCCTGGTCACGTTCTCGACTGTGAACGGATCGGACTGGCCTGGAAAAGCGGCGGGAAACAGTTGCCGGTAGAGCGGCTCGGCGCGCAATTGTTTGAGGCATTGCTCGCCCTTGCCGCTGAGCCCCAGCTCCACCGGATGGGTACCGAACATTGGCGTGAGAGCCTGCTCTTCCAGGCTGCGCTGCGCCGGGTTGTTCCAGGTCAGCACGGAAGCATAGGCTACATTCACCAGGCTCATTGCGCCGCGCGGATGGATCTCTCCCGTAGAGCCTACGCCGTGAGCCCTGCCGTCGGTGAAGGCCAGTTCCTGGCGATGACAGGTGGCGCAGGATTGGGAACCATTGGCGGAGAGGCGCCGGTCGTAGAAGAGGAATCGCCCGAGCTTTACTTTTTCGGCCGACATCGGATTGGCGGCCGGGACACGCGGGCGGGGAAAGCCCTGCGGCAGGTCCCATGGGTAGGGCGCCGCAAGCAGTCCGCACGCCGCCAGAATCCAGGCCGAAAATATGCGCATCGAGAAACCCCTTACTTGCGCAGCCGCACGACCTGGAGCCGCTCCAGCATGCGCACCGAGCGGGCAGGCCGCTTATCGGTAGCCACGACCAGGCGCAAAGGCCCCTGATAGGCGAACAAAGGCTTGCCAGCACGCTTGTCGGCCACGATAATGCGGGCGCCGCCCAGATCGGCATCCAGCTCGCCCAGGCTGAAGACGACCTGGTAGCCGTCCCTGGCTTCGGCGAGCACATAGCCGGCCAACGCTTTGCCGCGCAACTCGCGGCCAAAGGCGACGCCGGCTTTCTTCAGAACTTCCTGCAGCGCCACTCCTTCGTACGACGTCTCGCCTTCCGGTTCCTGGATGGCGAGAGTCTGGCGCGGCATGGTGGCGAGGTCCGCCGCAGTCAGGGTTACGGAAGTGACGTCGCCGGAGATGGTCAACGTCCCGGAGGGAGCACTACCACCCGCCTGGGCCGCGAGCAGGGCGCCGGCCGCGAGCGGCAACGCCAACAGGCGCAGGGCGCGTTGTTTGTATTGCATAACATACAGTGTCTTGTAATAATGTCAACTACGTCAACCCATCTCATGATGCTCCGGATACTACTGCGAACCCTCCTTCTGTCTCTGGCCGCCGGCCTGCTGGCGGCTCAACAGGACGTCACGGTCGACTGGCGGACCGCCCTGCTACAGGCGCAATCCGATCTCGACCGGCAGCCTCCGGAGGCCACGGCCAGCCGGCTCAAGGAGTTGCGGGCAGCGATGGCGCAGTGGCTGGCGGAGCATCCCAACGTCTCGGCGACGCTGCCGGCCCTTACCAGCGGCATGTCGCGCGAGGAACTGCGTAGCCAGGTGAGCGGGCTGCGCGCGGCGCTCGACGCCATCATCGAGCAAAGCCCGGGGACGGCGTTCCACCTCGGACGCGTGGAGGTCAACGTACAGGCAACCAGGGAGCAGGTAGCTACCGCGGATCGCGTGGAACAGCAGGAATTCCGCGCGCAGGACGCGCAGCGGGTGCCGGACGCGCTGAACCTGATGCCGGGCGTCTTCGTGCAGGCGATTGGCGCGCGCAACGAGCGCGGCGTTTATATTCGCGGCTTTGACGCGCGGGAGGTTCCGCTCTACCTGGACGGTATTCCGGTCTATGTACCTTATGATGGCTATGTGGACTTCAACCGCTTTCTGACGTTCAACGTCGCCGAGGTGCAGGTGGCCAAGGGTTTTACCTCTCCGCTCTACGGACCAAACGCGATCGGCGGCGCGGTCAACCTGGTATCCCAGGAGCCGACCAAGAAGCTGAACCTGGATATCGGCACCGGATACGCTTCCGGGCGCCAGTACAACGGCTACGCCAATATCGGATCGCGTTTCCGCAAGTTCTACGTGCAGGCGGGCGGGGCATGGCTTCAGCAGGGTTTTCTGCCGCTCTCGGGGAATTTCCAGCCGACTCCGTTCCAGCCCAACAGCCAGCGCGCGAACTCCTACGCCAAAGATGGCAAAGGGGACGTCCGCGTGGCCTATACGCCCAACTCCGCCGACCAATATACGTTCAACTACATCTACCAGCACGGCGAGAAGGGCAATCCGCCGTATGCGGGGACGGACCCGAGTGTGCGCGCCCGCTTCTGGAAATGGCCTTACTGGGATAAGGAGAGCTTTTATTTCATCGGCAACAAGGGCCTGGGAGAGACGACCTACGCCAAGCTGCGGCTTTATTACGACCGTTTTCAAAACCAGCTCTACTCTTACGACGATGCCACTTACAGCACGCAAACCAGGCCCTCTTCGTTCATCAGCCCGTATGACGACCATACCGATGGCGGCACGCTGGAATTCGGCACGGGCGCGCTGCCGCGGCAGAGCTTGAAAACATCGGTCTATTTCAAAGACGATACCCATCATGAAGGCAACCTGGGCCAGCCGTGGCTGAGCTTTCGCGATCAATCGGT
>CAZMRK010000706.1:0-5316 GCA_964568355.1 uncultured Solibacteraceae bacterium
CCCGGCGTCCCATTCAAGCGCGGGCGGCAGCGCCACCGGCTGAACGCCGCCGCGCCGGTCACCCACACGATGCGCGCAACGATCGCGGCGACGCACACTACCGCCGCAATTCCTGCATAACGCGCCCCAGTCGCTCCGGTCGAGCGCGCGGCAATGGACTTGAGCTGGAAGCCTACGAGGATAAATGCAAGCACATTCAGGACGAACACGGCGACTTCCCACACAGCCCATGCCGGAATACGAATACGCGCGGGCAGGATTTCGGGTGAGCGGCGGGAAGCGGCCATCGCGTAGACCACCAGGGTAATGATGCCCGAGAGCTGCAGCCGCTCGGCGAGCATCCAGACGGCGAAGGTTCCGCAGAACTGAAAGACCACCGCAGTCGCCACGTCGTGAATACGAGCGCTGATGGCGAGCGACGGCCGCGCCAGTACCAGCCCAAGAACGACGCTGCCGAACGTGACGACGACCAGGGTCGGCGCCACACTCCAACCGGAGAGAAACCCCGTTATGGTGGCGCCCACCGCGAGCCGGTAGACCAGCAGCGCGCTCGCATCGTTAAACAGGCTCTCCCCTTCGAGAATGACGAGCAGCCGGTGTGGAGGACGGAGCTGTTTCAACACTGTCGTCGCCGCCGCGGCGTCCGGCGGCGCGACGATGGCGCCCAAGGCGACGGCCGCGGCCCACGGCATATCGGGGACGATCGCTCTGGCTACCACCGCCACGACCAAGATGGTGAGCGCGACGGCGCCGAGGGCGAGGCTCGCAACCGCGCGCCAGTTCGCGCGGAGGTCGCGTGGTGAAGCGTCAAAAGCGGCGTCGACCAGGACGGGCGCAACAAACAGAGCGAGCGCGAGCTCGGGGTCGAGCACGAGCGTCGGCACCCCGGGCAAGAGCGCGAGCACGGCGCCGGCAAGCGCTACCAAGGCCGGGTAGGGCGCGCCGAACCGCCGCGCTAATGCCGCGAGAGCCGCGCCGCCCAGCAGCAGCGCGATCACAATCTCAAAAACCTCCATGCTCCGTCAGACCTCGGTCAGTAGACGAGTTTAGCGCGCCAGGCCGTTCCCACCAATTTCGTCTCACGTTTTCGCTGCAACCCAAATGTTTCGGTCAGTGGGTAGGGCCGTGCGATGATAGGCACAGCGTGGGATGTGTCCTTTCTGTGACAGAGATCTGCAAGACCTACGGACGTGAATCCGTAGCTGTCGACCACGTCTCGTTCTGTGTGGATTCGGGCAAGATCGTCGGGCTGCTCGGCCCGAACGGCGCAGGCAAGACCACGACGATCAACATGGTCCTCGGTGTGCTCGAGCCGACGTCCGGCTCCGTGTCGATTGATGGACTGCCGTTGCGCACGCGGCGGGCGGCAGCGCTGGCGCGAACGAACTTCGCGGCCGTCTATGCCCCGCTGCCGGGTAACCTGACGGTCGTGGAAAACCTTCGGTTCTTCGGTCTCGTTTATAACCTCAGGAACCTGACTGAGCGCATCGAGGCGCTGCTCAAAGAGTACGATCTGGTGCGTTTCCGTAACACCAAAACCGGAACGCTGTCATCCGGCGAGCAGACCAGAGTGACGCTCGCCAAAGCGATGCTGAACAAGCCGCGTCTGTTGCTGCTGGATGAGCCGACCGCTTCGCTCGATCCTTCGACGGCGCGCGACATCCGCGCTCGCATTCGCGATTTCGTTCGCAGCGAGAATGCCGGAGTTCTGTGGACCTCGCACAACATGTACGAAGTGGAGGAAGTCTGCGATCACGTGCTGTTTCTGTCTCGGGGCCGCATCCTGCTGGAAGGGGATCCCCGGACTCTCCCCGCGGAACACGGCAAAGAGACGCTGGAGGAACTGTTCATCGCCGTGGCGAGAGAGCCGCTGAGGTTGCAGCAGGCATGAATCAGATGCGAATTCGGCGCGTCTTTGCCATTGTGGTTCGCCAGTTCTACCTCTATCGTGGAAGCCCTGCGCGAGTATTGTCGCTGTTTGCCTGGATCGCCATTGACATTGTGCTATGGGGATTCATCAGCCGTTATTTGAATACGGTGGCGTCTCCGGGTTACAACTTCGTGCCGGCGCTTCTTGGCGCCGTGCTGCTGTGGGATTTCTTCACTCGCGTGATGCAGGGCGTGACGATGGCTTTTTTCGAGGATGTCTGGACGCGCAACTTCCTCAACATCTTCGGCAGCCCGATGTCCATCACCGAGTATGTTACCGGTCTTGTGCTTTCGAGCATAGCCACCAGCTCGGTTGGCCTTCTTACCATGCTCCTTCTTGCAAGCACGGTCTTCCGGCTTGACCTGCTCTTGTATGGCATTGCTGCGCTGCCGTTTATAGCGGTTCTGTTTCTGTTCGGCATCGCTCTGGGAATCATGGCGAGCGCCCTGGTCCTGCGGCTCGTACCTTCCGCCGAGTGGTTTATCTGGCCCATACCGGCCCTGATATCGCCGTTTGCAGGGGTGTTCTATCCCCTCGATGTGCTTCCGCAATGGATGCAGACTGTCGCCCGCTGCCTGCCGCCGGCCTATGTTTTCGAGAATCTGCGGCGTCTCGTCAAAGGAGGCACGGTCAGCCCGGCACAGTTGCTGACCAGCAGCGTTCTGGCGATCGCGTACATTCTGCTCGCCTGTTTTGTCTTCACCCAAACGTACCGGGCGGTCGTACGCACAGGGCTGATCGCCCGATACAGTGCTGAGAGCGTCAGCTAACAGCGCGCTTCGGGTGTCGTTGCCACCGCCCGCGCCTGTCCGCGGCACAGGACCAGATAGAGTACCTTATCTATATCTATGCTTCTGAAGTCCAAGCTGAGCTTCTGCCTGTTCGCCTTAGCCGGCCTGCTGCACGCTGCCGCAGCCGTCAAACCCGAGTCGGTCGGACTCTCCGGGGAGCGCCTTTCTCGCATTCACGACGCGATCGAGCGCCACATCGACGCCCATGATTTCTCCGGCGCCGTTACACTGGTCGCGCGCAAAGGGCAGATCGCCTGGTTTGAGGCGCAGGGCCTGATGGATGTGGAAGCAAGCAAACCCATGCAGAAGAATGCCACCTTTCGCGTCTTCTCCATGTCGAAACCGATCTGCGGCGCCGCGATCCTGATACTGCTCGAAGAAGGCAAGGTGCGCCTCAACGATCCCGTCTCGAAATTCATACCGGAGTTCAAAGGCTCGAAAGTCGCCGTCATTCAGGATCGCCCCGCTGGCGCTCCCGCATCCGATGAGCCGAAGTACTACACCATCCCCGCCGCGCGCGAAATCACCATTCAGGATCTGCTGACGCATGTCTCCGGGCTCGCCAGCAGCGGCCGGGCCAGCTCAAACGCGTTGCCGGGCTTGATCGATATGGTAGGCAGCCAAACACTCGCGAGCATGATGCCGAAGTTCGCCGCGGCACCACTCGATTTCCAACCAGGATCGCGCTGGACCTACAGCCCGCTCGCCGGGTTTGACACCCTCGGCCGTGTCGTCGAAGTGGCATCCGGCATGAGCCTGGACCAATTCCTGAGACAGCGCATCTTCACACCGCTTGGCATGACCACTACGGCCTTCCATCCGGGCGATGACCGCTGGTCGAGCGTCGTGACGGCCTATCACCGCACCGAAGGCGCGCTGACGAAGACGCAGAGGCCGAACCGCCTCCAGAGTAAGACCTATTTCTCCGGCGCGGGCGGTCTTGTCTCCACCGCTGAAGAGTACGCCCAGTTCGCGCTGATGCTCTGCGCCGGCGGCCAGTGGAACGGCAAGCGGCTACTCAGCCCGAAGACCGTGGAACTCATGTCCTCCGTGTTCGTACCCGACACATTCGCGGGGCGTTCGCCCGGCCGGGGTTATGGGCTCAGCGTCGAAGTCGTCAGCGACCCGGTTGCCGGGGGCCGCCGCGTTTCTAAGGGCAGCTTCGGCTGGGACGGCGCTTTCGGCACCCACTTCTGGGTCGACCCGAAAGAGAAGCTGGTCGGCGTAATGATGATCCAGACCGACAACCCGGACCGCCAGGCGGACCGGGATTTCGAAAACGCCGTCATGCAGGCAGTCGTGGAGTAAACCCGGCGCAACTTCACTTCGGCGTCACATGGATCAGGGCGCCGGGACTGGCGTCCTCCAGCATCCACAGCGAGCCATCGGGGCCTTCTTCCACATCGCGGATGCGGCGGCCCACATTCCATCGCTCGGCAGCCTTGGCGCCGCCGTGGCCGTCAAAGACGATGCGGTTGAGTGACGTGCTTCCAAGTCCGCTGATGAAGCCGCTGCCATTCCATTGCGGGAAGGTCCTGGTGCCGCGGTAGAACATCAGATTGCCCGGCGCGATCACCGGCACCCAATAGAGCACCGGCTTTGCCAGGTCGAGCCGCGTGTCGGGATTGGGAATGGGCACGCCGTTATAGTTCTTGCCATAGGAGACGAGAGGCCAGCCATAATTCTTGCCCTTGTCGATCAGGTTCAGCTCGTCGCCGCCGAACGGGCCATGCTCCACTTCCCACAATTCGCCAGTGGGCGAAAACGCCAGCCCATAGGGCGTGCGGACGCCGCTGGCCCAGGTTTCTGCCGGCGTCAGGTTCGGGCCGGGGAAGGGATAGGTGCTCACCACCCTCGCGCTCTTGGCGGCTTCGGTGTCGCGGGGCGGATCGATCAGAGGAATGGTGGCGGCGCCGGTTTTGCCGAAGTTGGGATTGCCGGGGGCCGGCTTGCCATCCAGCGTCAGGCGCAGAATCTTGCCTTCGGGCTGGCTGGGATCCTGAGCAGGGGTAAAGCGCTGACGGTCGCCAACCGAGAGGAACAGATACTTGCCGTCGGGCGAGAAGGCGACTTGCGCGCCTTCCTGCCCGCCCTTGCCCTTGGGCATCTGGCGCCACAGCACCTCGAAGTTTTCGAGGCTGGCCGAGGTGGCCGTGACGTTCAGTTTGGCGCGCGCGAGCGCCAGGCCCCCGCCATAGTCACCCGGCTCGGCATAGGTGAGATAGATCTTGTGATCGGTGGCGTAATGCGGCGAGAGGAAGACGCCATGCATGCCATTCTGGCCCTGCCAATAAACCGGCGGTGTATTGCCCACCAGGATCTTCTCCCCCTGCTGAGATACCAGCCAAACAGGCCCGACCTTTTCCGTGATCAGCATGCGGCCATCGGGGACGAAGGCCAGCCGCCAGGGTAGTTTGAAGGTGGCCACCGTGGTCATAGTGAAGGGCAGGCTGGCTTCGGGCTTCAGTTCCCCCACGTTGACCTGAGCCGAAACCGTCATTGAGGCCAGGGTGAAAAGCAACCCCGCTTTCGCCAATTTCATCGTCATGTCTCCTTGCTTCTCAAGCTCCCGACCGGGATTTGTGCACCAATCGC
>CAZMRK010000707.1:0-13803 GCA_964568355.1 uncultured Solibacteraceae bacterium
CGGCAGATCATAAGAAAAGCTGCCGATGAAACGGTGCGGCGCATCAAAATTGGCCACCGCGCGCTCGGCCTCGCGATTATTGGCGTCCTGCAGCAGCGAGTTGGCGCTCTGCTGGATCTCCACATCCGAAAGCAGTTTCGAAAATGTGTAGGAAGCGAGTACCGCCAGCCCGTTCGTAAATCGTTGCTCGTACTTCGCCAGCAGGCCGTTGTAACTGGAGTTGCCCTCGGTCGAATCCAGGTACGTGATGGCCTGATATTGCGGAAAGGGTCGCAGCGCCTGCGCCAGCGTGCCGCGGAATCCGGCATAAGGCGCCTGGTAGCCAAGAGCGGTCACCGCCGGATCGCCGATGTCGCGCGTCAATAGCGACCCCAACGCCAGATACTGGGACGGCACCTGGTTCAGGTTGTTCAGCGTGCTGTTGGGCAGGTGACGTCCCTGCGTGGAGACCCAGCTCACCTCCATCACACCCGCGCCCAGTCGCTGCTGTACGCCGATCTGCGTCTGAAACGTTCGCCCCAGGCGGCCGCTACCTGTGCTGCCGCTCGGGTTCAAATACGAAATCGCCTGGTTGTTCGCAAAGGTCGGGTTGATGCTCGGCGGCTGTACCGCCAGGCCGTTCGGCCATCCCTGGTCTAGATAGAAGACAGGCGTCGCACCGCCATCCTGGCTGGATATGTTCACAATGCTGCTGTAGCCTTGCGTGATCACCTGCGCGTACCGGCGCGGAGCATAGAAAATCGCTCCTCCCGCCCGCAGAACTGTCTTCGAGCTGATCTGATATGCCAGGCCAAGGCGTGGTCCCACGCCGCCCCAATAATTCTTGACTAGTTGGTTCCCGCCCAGCCGGCCCGCGCCCTCGCCCGCGAAAATCATCGCTCCGGGCCGGTTGCCGGCTGCCGGGTTCGGCAGCGCCGGATCGAAATTGCTCATATTTCCATCACGATCGTGCCAAGGTTGCTGCCATTCATACCGCAGGCCGTAGTTGATGGTCAAGCTGCGCGTTACACGCCAGTCATCCTGCGCGTAAAACGCCCACACGTTCGATCGTGCCAGCAGTGGTAGTCCTACTTGCATCTCGGCCGTGGTCGGCGCGCCTAGCAGAAAGCTGGCGTAGGCGTGGCCCGTACCGCTGACGCCGGGCTGCCCGGTCGTGAAAGGAGAGAACGAGTAAGTCCCGTTCTGATCTCCCAGCGTCTGAGTGTTATCTTCCTGGTAGTCGAATCGGAAACCGAATTTGGCGTTGTGCTTGCCGTGTGTCCAGCCCACCGCGTCCTCGAAATGGACTGTCTTCGATCCCACCGTCCGGTCCAGGTTCTCGCCGATCCGCGACAGCCCGTTGCCGCTGTACGAAACCACCGGAAATCCCGGCCCAAACGCACCCGGCACCTCATAGGAGATACCTGGAGTCTGAAGAAAGAGGCTGAACCATGTGGTGTAGCCGAATTTGGCTTGGTTGAGCAAGTTGGGCCGGACAATCCAATCGTGGTTCAAGGCCACGTGCGGAGACTCCGGCTTGTCATGATAGCCTTCCAGACGCGCTTCCCACGGACCGTTGTAGTTATTCCGCTCGTTGTAATTGAAGCGGACCATCGCCGCCACCTGCTGCCGTTCATTGAAGTGATGGTCCATACGAAAGAACGGCACGCTCATGTTCTCGATGTTGCGCGCGCTGCCCGTATAGTTGCTCTCCTGTGTTCCCAGATTCGGAGCCGGAATCACCTGCAGCATGGCGCGCGCAAACGCGGAGATCCGGCTGGCGGGAACGCGATTATCGGGAAACTGCATCCGGGGTGCGCCGGCTCCCCCGCTTTGCGGATCGAAGATAGGCGCGAGCCCTGTAAAATCGCCTTCGCGCATCGCGTTAGTGCCCACCGTACGCAGCACGCCCTGCGGCTGGTTGATTCGCCGGAACAGCGTGTAGTCGAAGAAGAAGAACGTCCGGTTCCGGCCGTTATACAGCTTCGGAATCCACACTGGACCGCCCAGGGACACCGCGCCTTCTCCTTGCCGTGTCACATCCGGCGTCGCTGCATTGTAGTTGCGCGCCGAAAGCACATTATTGCGGATCAGCAATTCGAAGTTGCCGTGATACTCGTTCGTGCCGCTCTTGGTCGTCATGATGACCACGCCGCTCGAAGTATGCCCGAATTCCGCCGGCGGCACCGCTGCTTCCACGCGGAACTCGCTGACGCTGGTCATACTCGGCCGCACCGAGAACGGTGTATTGACCGCCCCCCGATAGGTATTCGGAACGCCGTCCACCAGGATCTCCGAGGCGTGCTGCCGGCCGCCCGTAATATTGATGCCGAAGTTGCCCGCGCTGCTGGCCACGCCCGGCACCAGCCGCACAAAGCTGGTGACGTCGCGATTCGTTCCCGCCAACTGGAACGGCACATGGTCCAGCAGTTGTCGGTTGACCACGGTAGTGACGGCCGAGTTGTCCGAATCGAGCAGCACTGCATCGCCGTGTACTTCTACCGATTGCTCGATCGCCCCGACCTCCAGTTCAAAATCGATCCGGGCCTGCTGCTCCACTTCCAGGCGGATGTTGGATCGGGTAGTCGTCCGAAAGCCCGTCGCGGTTACCGTAGCTTGATAGGACCCCGGTTTCACCGATGCCAGCACATACACACCAGCCTCGTTGGTCGTCGTAGTCCGGTGTACACCCGTCGCATCGTTACGTAGATCCACCTTGGCTCCGCGGATAGCCGCCCCGGTTGCGTCGCTGACCAGGCCGCTGAGTTGGGCTGTCTGGCCGTGGAGCCGCAGAGTGAATAACAAACAAAGACACAAGATTCGTTTCAAAACAGGTTCCTTTCCGTTCCGGTACTAAGCTGCTCGCTGGCAGCGCCGAGGGAAGCGAGAGATCTGCTCAATCCGCGCAGCGTGTCCTCGAGCGAATAATGATCATCGGTATGAGTCAGCAGCGACCGCAGCAGTGTGTCTGTCCGCCGTGCGGCTTTGAGTGCGTCCGCTGCGGAACGCTGCCAGTTGGTTGCTCTGGGCGCGGCAATCTCGTCGAGGCTGCCGCCCAGGTCAAGAATCAAGGGAGTGGCTAACTGGCGAAAGGCCGCCGCATTCTCACCCAAAGCCACACAGTGATCTCGCACCAGATTGCGTAACTGCCGCTTCGAATCCACTGACAGTGCGGCCTCTTGGGCAGGCCGCCAGCGCCGCGCCAGCGTCTCCAGCGCGTAGGTCCGCGCCAGGACCTTGTCCATCGCCGACAGCAGATCCGTCGTGCCGTGCGCCTGAGCCTCGCGCGATCCGAAGTACTGCCGCACGCGCAGATCATCCTCGTTCGTACGCGGCACAATCGGCGGGAGTCCTTCATCGCTCGGCGGCTCCGCCGGCGCGGGCGAGTTGAATCTCCCCGACGTATCTAGCAGTAGCCCCGGCATCTCCCGGCTCAACGTTTCGAGTTGCCGCAGCCGTTGCGGCGTCGATCCAAGCGCTTGGACCACCAGCGGTAAGCCTGGCCTGCGAATCACCTCAATGGGTTCTCCCAGGTCCGCGCCCCACGCGTGCAGGGTGGCCCGTACCCGCAGCTCCAGTGCATCCAGATCTACGGGCGGAGCCGTGTGCGGACTGCCTCCGGTGCGCGGCGGCATCACGCGCGCCATGTGTTCCGCTCCCGGTGCATTTTCTTGAAATAATCCCGCAGGCACTTCGGCACTCGGAAGCTCGTGATAACTCAGCTCCGCCGCTTCGAACACGCGATCGGCCAGCTCCATGCGCACCAGCGTTGCGTGCCAGTCCGCTTTGCGCACCGTGATCTCCGTTCTCAGAATCGACTCAGTTGCAGCGTCCGTTCGGTTCCCCTCCCCGGCGGAGGCGGAAAGCACAAAGCCGTCTTCTACTGTCCTCGCGGCGAGCGCCGCCCGCCGTTCTTGCTGCCATCGGCGGAACTGCGCCGGCGCCAGCAGCGATTTCACTGCCAGTCCGTTCGCCGCGCACATCTTTTGCAAACTCGCCAGAATCTGGTCGTCGGTCGCCTTCAACTGTGTTCCCGCCTGTCCGCTCCAGACCTCCAGATCCGCCGCCCGGCCCCGCCACGGCGCGGGCAACTGCTCGCTCACGCGCAGCCGCTGATGCACTACCGTCTGCCGCGCGGCACGGGAATGATGTTCGGCTCGCTCCAGAATCTCTTGCGCGCTCAGCCGCTCCGGGCGCAGCCACCACGCCAGCACGAAAACGCACATCCCGCAGGTCAGCACCGCCGCGGCGCGCCCAGGCAAACGAAGCGGCGCAGCCAGGAAAGCCAGAAACCGGGCCAGCCGGATACGTCTCTTCGCAATCTCATCGGCGGCATCGAAACGTGGATTCAGATTCGCCCACACGCGCGGCGGGCGTGTCACCGCTGATGACAGCATGCCGTCCTGGGCGGCCACGATCAGGCGGATCGTCTGCTGCAGTGCCTCCAGTTCCGCGCGGCATCGCCAGCACGCGCTCAGGTGGCGCTCCACCCGGTGGCTGTCCGCTCTGGGGAGTTCCCGATCAACGAACAGCAGCAACGTCGCTGCGGGAATGTGCTCATCCATGTAAAGCACCTCGAACGTGCTCAACTGCCTTCTTGAGCCATTCCGACACCGTCGACGTGGCCACTCCCAATGTCCGGGCGATCTCGCGGTATCGCAAACCCTCGCCGCGCAGAGTCAGGCAGGCGCGCTGCGGCTTCGGCAGTTGGGCTATGGCGGTCATCACCAGCGCCAGTCGCTCTCTCGCCAGCAGATCCTGCTCCGCCACCGGACCCTGCAACAAATGGGCCGAGCCCGAATCAGGTGAGCCGTCCAGGCTCAGCACGTTGCGGTTGTGCCGGTCGCGCCAATAATCTGCCGCCTTGTGCGCAGCCACCGAAAAAAGCCAGGCGCGGTCCGACCGCATCGGCTTGGCCGCCTGCAGTGCCACGTACATCTCCACAAAGACGTCCTGTGTCACGTCCTGCGCGATGTCCGCGTTCAGTCCCTGGCTGAGCAGAAATCGGTACAGCGCTTCGCGCTCGCGCACATAGGCAGCCGTCGTGCGCTCTCGCGCCGTCATCGCTGCCGAATTGCCGCACGTTACCGCGATCGCCTGTTCCGGATAGGAAAATGCGTCCATCTGCCTGATCGTCTGTATGTCGATCTCATCTACAGATTGTTCGGCCGGAAAGGCGCAAATCAGGTTACGCGATGGTAAATATCTGGTTGCAGTTTTGAAAGAAAGGGAGCGGTTGCACTCAACGTTTCGCCGGGTCTGGCCCCGCAAGTCGCTGCATCACTTCGCGATTGTGCGCCATCAGCCGCTCGACGCTGCCGAATTGGCTCCAATGCAGGATCCGGTCCAGCCCGTAGAAGTCGCGCTTGGCCTGAGCCAGCCGCGCCTTGGCAGAAGGATCGCTCTTGGCCTGATCTTCCAGCTTGCGAATCCAGGCGTCCCCATCGCGCAATAACGTATCGAGTTCCTTCATCGTCTGTTTGCGCCGGGGGGCGGCCTTCGGCGGAGCCATCAGCGCTTCCGTTAGGATCCGCCCGGACGCGTTGATCGGAGCCTTTACCCCCATCAGATAACAGAGCGTCGGCACAATATCGATCTGCTCGGCATACTCCAATCGCTGCCCCGCGCGTATTCCCGGACCGGCCACCACCAGCGGCATAGGCCATGCCTCCTCCGCGTCGAACGGATGCCAGCCCGCGTCCGCCTGGCCGTGATCCGCCGTCACGAACAGGACCGTCCGGTCCCGGATGCCCAGCCTCTGCAATTCCGCCAGAAACTGTCCCAGGTAGGCATCCGCCTGCAACGCCGCTTTCACATAGGGTGAACCATCCCCCCAAATGTTGCGCCTCCAGGCAACCGCCGGGTTCTTCTCCTGTGAGCAGAGATAGCCGGCATTGCCCGTATCCTGCAAATGAATCTTCATGAAAGCAGGCTTACTCCGCCGCAAAAACTCGAGTGCCCAATACATGGTCTGGTCGTCATGGACGGGTCGCTCGTCCGATCCGTTCAGAAAACTCAGATGGAATCCGACGTTAATACGCCGGTAGGCAATATCGTTGGCGGCGTGCGCCGTGATGCGGTCCGGATAGAACGATTCCTGCACGTATCGTTGGTCCGTCCGCAGCAGGACCGTCCCGGCCAGAATGACTGGATTGGGAATCGAGGAGGAGTGATAGCGGATCCATTCCCCCTCCTTCGGATCAGCCGGAAGAATGTTGTAGGACTGCCGGTAGTAAGTCCCCGCAGCGATCAGGGACTTGAGGTTCTTGAGGTCGAGCCGCTCGACCGCCTTGTAGCTCAGGCCATCGATAATCAGGATGACCGCATGCGCGGGCTTTTCCGCTCCGCTTTGCGCCCGAACTGTCACCGCAGGCATAGCCGTCAGCAAAAGAGCCAGGCTGCTCCAAATAGAAGATATCTTCATCTTTCTTCACAGCCTGCCTCCCGCAGGGACGCTTGTCAATCGGTGATTTCCGTCAGGACACCTGCTTCGGGCTAAGATGAACTCTGCGAGTGCTTCTCGCGTATGAACATGCCGTTCCACGATTTGTCCTACTCCTGGCGCCAGATCCGTAAGGCGCGGGGCTTTGCGCTTGCCGTAGTGGCTACGCTGGGGTTGACGGTCGGGTTGAGCACGACCGTTTTCAGTGTGCTGGACGCGGTGTTCATCCGGCCGCTGCCCTACCATGAGCCCGAACGGATCTTCTCGGTGACCACGTATTCTCCGCAAGGCTACACGCAGCCGGCTTCATACCCTGAGTATCGGGATTGGCGCCGCGATGCGCGCGGATTTTCTGTTCTGGCGGCGTACAACAGCTTCCGCAGTGTGAACGCCGAGGTTCCCAGCGGAGCGGTATCGCTCGCTGCCGTATCGACCAGCGCGAACTTCTTCGAGGTCTTCGGCGTGAGGCCGGCCATGGGTAGAACTTTCGAGCCTGGCGAAGAGGAACCGGGACGCGAGAACGTGGCCGTTCTAAGCGATGAAGTCTGGCGCAACGAATTTGCCGGCCGGAGCGACGCCCTGGGTTCCAAGATCAAGCTGGACGGACGGCTCTATACGGTTATAGGCGTCATGCCGCCAGGCTTTCGCTTTCCCATCAATCGGACGGAGGCCATCTACTTTCCCTTGACGATGACCGGGAACCAGCGCAACGCCCGAGGCAATCACTGGCTGCCGACAGTAGCGCGCCTGGCGCCCGGCTTTTCGCGCCAGAGCGCCCAGCAGCAGTTCAACGGCGTCCTGGCGAGGCTGGGAGAGACGTATCCGTCCGCCAAAGGCCGGCGCGCGACCCTGGTGGAACTGAGCACGTTTACTATTGGCAATACTCGCAACGCGCTGCGGCTGCTGTTCTATGCGGTACTGACGCTGACAGCGCTAGGGTGCGTGAATCTGGCCGGACTGCTCCTCGCCAGGGGTGTTCGTTTGGAGCACGAAGTGGCGGTGCGTGCCGCGCTGGGCGCCGGACGCTGGCGTCTCATCCGCCAGTTGTTAGCCGAAAGCATCCTCTACTCGATCGCAGGCGGCGTCTTGGGAATCTTTGTGGCCTATGGTCTGCTGCGGGCGACCCATGTGCTGCTGACAGCAGCGCTGCAGCGCGGAGCGGAAGTACGGATCAATGCTCCCGTGCTGCTGGCATCGATCGTGGTGGCGGCGCTCACCAGCCTTCTGGCTGGGCTATGGCCGGCGATCCGGCTGTCTGGAACCTCAGTCGCGACGATGCTGCGCGGCGGCGTGCGGGGCGGAATGGATCGCGGACAGAGCCGGTTGCGGGCGGCGTTTGTTTCCGTCCAGGTCGCTCTGGCGCTGGTGCTGCTGGTGACCTCCGGCTTGGTCTTCGCGGCCCTGGCGCGCCTCCAGCAGACGGATTTCGGCTTCGACCCGAAGCACATCCTCGCCACCGAGATCGGCCTGGCGCCGGGTGCGTATGTGAAGCGCGATCCGGTAGCCACCCTGTACACGCCGCTGCTGGAGCGTGTGCGGGCGATTCCCGGAGTCGAGGACGCCGGGCTCATTCAACTGCTTCCCATTCAGGCATGGGGCTGGAACAGTGATATCCAGATCGCGGGGCAGCCGCCCAGCCCACCCAATGAGGAGCGCTTGGCCGAGTACCGCATCGTCACACCCGGGTATTTTCGGGTCTTCGGTATCCGTCTGGTTCGCGGCCGTCTGCTCGACGAGAAGTTGGACCTGCCCACGTCGCCGCCAGTACTGGTGGTGAACCAGCGCTTCGTGGAGCGCTTTATTCCGGCGGGTACGGATCCGATCGGGCAGGCCATCCAGGAGGGCAGAGAGAAGACGACAATTGTGGGCGTACTGCGCGATGTGCGGCAGAGCATTTACAGCCGTCCGCTGGCGGAGATGGACTATGTGATCTCGCAGATGCCGCTCGACATGCGCGCCGATGCGCTGGCGACCATGCAACTGGTAGTGCGGACAACAGGACATCCGGAGGCGATCACGGCGGATCTGCGGCGGACTCTCGCGGATCTTGACAAAACAATTCCTTTCCGCGCGCCGCGTTCAATGGAACAGGTGATCGCCGTGGCTCTGACATTGGAGCGCCTGGAGAACTGGCTGTTCGGCAGCTTCGCCGCGCTGGCGCTGGTACTTGCGCTGGTGGGACTCTATGGGATGATCAGCCACGAACTGGAGCTTTCGCGGCGGGATCTGGGCATTCGCATCGCGATCGGAGCCACGCGTACGCGCATCTTCACCTTGGTGTACCGCCGGGTTGGCCTGATGCTGGCTGGCGGCATGGCCGTCGGCGCCTTCGGAACGTGGGCCGCGCGGCGGCTGGTCGGATCCGTCGTGAGGATCGACGGGCGGAATGAGGCTGTCACCCTCGCTGTCCTGGCGGTGGCATTTCTGACCGTCGCGCTTCTGGCGGCGCTCCCGGCCGCTCGGCGCGCCGCTGGCGTGGACCCCATGACCAGCCTGCGCGAAGAGTAACAGCGCAACCTGTTAAGCTGGGATTTCAAGGACGATTGAGAGCCTGATATGTCGAAACTGTCGATTCGCGACCTGGACCTGAAAGGGAAACGGGTCTTTATTCGTGTGGATTTCAACGTGCCACTGGCGCCGGGCGGCCAGGAGATTACCAGTGACAAGCGGATCAAGGCGTCGCTTCCCACTATCCGCTACGCCCTGGAAAACGGAGCAGCACTGATTCTGGCCTCGCATCTGGGGCGGCCCAAGGGTAAACCGAATCCCGAAATGAGTCTCAAGCCGGTGGCCAAGCGGCTGGAAGAACTGCTGGGTAAGCCTGTGAAGATGGCCCCCGACTGCATCGGCCCGGAAGTGGAAGCGATGCAGCCTGCGCCCGGCGAGATTCTGCTGTTGGAGAACCTGCGCTTCCATCCCGAGGAAGAGAAGAACGATGCGGAATTCAGCCGCAAGCTCGCCTCGCTCTGCGACCTCTACGTGAACGACGCGTTTGGCTCGGCGCATCGCGCGCACGCGTCCACCGTCGGCATGATCACGTTCGTTCCCAAAGCAGCCGCCGGCTTGCTGATGGAGCAGGAACTGAAATATCTCACGATGGCCACCACCAATCCGCCGCGGCCGTGCGTGGCGATTCTGGGCGGCGCCAAGGTGTCGGACAAGATCGAGGTGATCTCCAACCTGGGCAAGGTTGTGGACAAGCTGCTGATCGGTGGGGCAATGGCCTACACCTTTCTGAAGTCGCAAGACAAGCCCGTGGGCAAGTCCTTGGTGGAAGACGATAAGCTGGACCTGGCCAGGAAACTGCTTGCGGATCTCGATGGCAAACTGCTCCTGCCGGTCGATCACGTCGTGGTAACGGAGATCAAGGAAGGCGCTCCGAACGAGGTGGTCGAGAGTATTCCGGACGGCAAAATCGGCGTGGATATCGGGCCGAAGACAGTAGCTTTGTACGCAGCCGAGATCGCCAAGGCCAAGACTGTCGTGTGGAATGGGCCGATGGGGATCTTCGAGAAACCGCCCTTCGACCGCGGCACGGTGGGGGTAGCCAAGGCGGTTGCAGCCTCCGGCGCGACCTCCATTGTGGGCGGTGGCGATTCCGAAAAGGCCATCAAATCCGCGGGCGTAGCCGATAAAATCTCGCACATTTCGACCGGCGGCGGTGCTTCCCTCGAATTCCTCTCGGGTATTACGCTCCCGGGAGTCGCGGCGCTGACGGAAAAATAAGTGGCCGCAGTTTCACGCCGCCGTCTACTGCTGGCTTCGCTTGCTGCCCTGGGGTGCGGGTCGCGTAAAGGGACCCGCTTCCCGGGATATGCCTTTGTGGCGAATGCCGCCGGAAATTCTGTAACTGCAATCGATTTGAGCGCGTTCTCGCTGGCGCATCATTTCGCGCTGGGGGCCTCTCCCACAGCGGTGTTGCCGCATCCTTCGCAGCCGCTCGTCTACGTGCTCACCGCGGCAACCGGCGACATTCACGAGATCGACGCGCGGCGTATGCGGATCGCGCGCCGCGCGCAATTGAGCGGGCCTGCAATTTCGATGCGCATGGCCCCCGACAACCCCACGCTGTGGGTTCTGGAGGCGCGCGCGTTGGTGCGCCTCCCCCTCGGCCGTCTGCGCCCTTCCGGGCGCATCCACCTGGAAGCCGACGCGCGGGATTTCGATTTGAGCCGCGACCGCAAAGCGGCAATCTGCTTTCCGGACGAGCGGATGGCCGTGATCGGCGACCTGGAGAAGCTGGTCGTAGAGCGAACGGTCCTTCTCGGAGCGGAGCCTTCGATTATCCGTTTCCGGCCGGACGGGCGCCAGATCCTGGTAGGCAACGCCGGCGACCACACACTCACCATCGCCGAAACGCAGACCGGAAAAATCGCGGTGAATCTGCCGCTGCCCCTAGAACCGAGGCATTTCTGCTGGGACCCAAGCCTGGGCCAGTTATTCATCAGCGGTCCTGGGATGGACGCGGTCGTGATCGTATTCCCGTACCGCACCGAGGTGGCTGAGACGATCCTGGCGGGACGGGCGCCGGACGGGATGGCAGTCTCCGCCAACCCGGCCTATTTGTTTGTGGCGAACCCGGAAACCTCCACCGTAACGGTGCTCGATATCGATACACGCAAGCTGGTCGCCGTGGTAAGCGTAGGCGAGGAACCGCGATTTCTGCTGGTGACGCCGGACAATCAGTACCTCCTGGTATTGAACCGGAGATCAGGAACCATCGCCGTCGTACACATCCCGGCCCTGAGCGTGCGCCGCTACAAACAATCGATGGTAGCCCCCCTCTTCACCATGATTCCGGCAGGCGCCGACCCGGTCGGCGCCGCCGTAGTAGCAGTAACGTAGCGCACACTTTCAGCGTGCCGCGTCGACACTTGTGCCGACGTGCCTAAAGCGCGCGCAAGAACGCCACCAGGGCCTTCTTCTCATCGCTCGTCAGCGCGGTCTGCGTAACCACGTTAAAGAATTCCACCGTGTCCTCAATAGTGGGCAGCCGGCCGTCGTGCAGATAGGGCGGCGAGTCCTTCAACCCCCGCAGCGGGAACGTCTTGATCGGACCATCGGCGGAGGCATACCGGCCATTGATCATCTTGGGCATGTAAAAGCGCTCCGTGCGCATGTTGTGCATCAGGTTGTCCGTGTAATAGGGCGCTGGATGGCAGGAACCGCACTTGGCCTTCCCAAAGAAGATTTCCTGCCCGCGCAATTCCTCTTGCGTCGCGAGCGCCGGATCGAGCTTGCCATCGATGCCCAGCTTCGGGGCGGGCGGAAAGTCCAGAAGCGCTTCGAACTCAGCCATAAAATGCACCTGGCTGCCGCGATCGAGGATATTGACGCCCTTCTTGGTCGCAATAACCGGATCACCGTCGAAGTACGCGGCGCGCTGCTCAAATTCGGTGAAATCCTCCACGGTTTTCATTGCGCGCTGGGAACCGAAGAGGCGCTGGATGTTGACCCCGCGCAGCGAGGGGGTATCGATGCGGTGGCGGAACTGCTGCGGCCGGATGTCGCCCACCAGGTGTGTGGCCGCGTTCGTATGACCGTTCGCGTGGCAATCGAAGCAACTGACGCCGCGGCTCGGGCGCTCCGAGCGCCGGTCTTCGGTCATATTGAACTGCTGCTGGGGAAAAGCCGTGACCAGCAGACGCAAGCCCTCCAACTGCTTGGGATTCAGGACACCGTTGAACAGGCGATAGTAGTTGTCGATGGTAACCAGCTCACCTTTGGACACATCACCCAGATCCGGCCGGGTCGTGAGATAAATCGGTGCTGGAAATTCCGGCAACATGTGATCGGGCAGGTCGTAGTCCAGGTCGAAGCGGGTGAGATCGCGGCCTTCCTGCTTCTTAATCTCATCGATGTGAAATTTGGGGAAAACCATGCCGCCTTCGGGGTGGTTGGGATGCGGCAGCGGGAAGAAGCCCTCGGGGAAGACACCGCGCTGGCGGACCTCATCGGGCTTCATTTTGGCCAGAGACTCCCAGGTCACTCCGGAGGGCAGCTTGACCCGCGGACCAGCTTGAACCGCCTTGCCTTTCGACATAGTGACGCCGGGAGCAGGGCGATTGGAAAGATCGTACCGCGCATCCAGCTCCGCCTTCTGGCGGGCCTCGATTTCAGGCTTGGCAGCCTTCATTCGATTCATAATCGAGTTGAACTCTTCTTGAATCACCACCGGTGCATAGCTGGTCGGCGGTGGCGTCTGCGCCAAAACGGCCAAAACCCCGACGCTGCCGGCGATCAGCAGGCGTCTGGCCTGTGTGGTTGATTTCCGCATCTCTCTCTCCTTACAGCCAGCCGGAGTCGAAGCCCGGCTGCAGTTGTATGGTCAACACCGGGGCGATCGAAATATTCCATGGAATATTTCTGTATTCTGGGTGTTGACGGAAAGAGGAAGGATACCTGACCAGTTTTGGCCAAAATCTGCTGGCCTGCCACACGTCGCTTTACCGGTACGCGCGAGCTCTCTCGCACGACCCGGTAACCGCCGAGGAACTGGTGCAGGAAACCTATCGGCGGGCGCTGAGCGCGCGCAAACGTCCGGAAATTCACACGCCGGACCATATGCGGCCGTGGGCCTTCACCATCCTGCGGAACGTCTGGCAGAACTCCCGGCGCCTGATCCGGCGCGAAGTGCTGGAGGAAGCACCAGGCGAGGAGATGCACGCCCCCCTCGAGGAGTCTCCCGAGGCAATCCTGACACGCAAACTCCTCCGGTCGGAGATCATTCAGGCCATCGATGCGCTGCCACAAAGCTTGCGGGAGATTATCGTGCTGCGTGAGATCGAGGGGCTTTCCTATGCCGAGATCGCCCAGGTGGTGGAATGCCCGGCCGGAACGGTGATGAGCCGCTTGGCACGGGCGCGGCAGATGCTGCGGAAGCTGTTGATCGGGCTGGCACCGGATTCGCGCGAGGTGGAGCGATGAGTGCCTGCGACCAACCTCGGATGCACCTCTATATCGATGGAGAACTGCCGCCCGCCGAGGTGTTGGAATTCGAAAAACACCTGATGGAGTGCCCCGGTTGCCGAACCCAATATGAACGCCTGCGCACCGTGGTAGATCTGATTCGAGGCGCCAAGCCCCTTTATGATGCTCCGGAATCGTCCCGGGTCAAGGCGTATTCCCTGGTACGCCGGCGCGAAGCGACAGACACGTGGCTGCGGATGGCGGCGGCCGTGCTGGTGGCGGCAGGGCTGGGGCTTTCGGCGTGGCTCCTGGCCCGTCCGGTAACGCCGGCGCATTTTCCGGAGTTCGCGGCCGATGTGCACCGGCAGTACGCGGCGGCTCGCACCCGCCTGGGCATCACATCCTCCAAGCCGGAGGCGGTCTCCGCATGGCTGCAATCCAGGGTTGATTTTCCTCTGGAACTGCCGGACTAT
>CAZMRK010000708.1:0-3658 GCA_964568355.1 uncultured Solibacteraceae bacterium
CGAGGAAATAGAAGACCGCACCGATCGCGGCGATGATGGCGATTTTGAACCAGGTGGCCGGCCAGCCGCCGCCTTGCAGAAGAGCGTCGCGAGTGATTTCGATGTAGTAGCGGCCCCAGACCAGATTGGAGAGCCAGCGCAGTCCGGCGGGAATGTTCTCAATGGGGAACATGAGGCCGGAGAGCAGGAAGACGAGCAGGAAGCCTCCGAAGGCGACGGCCTGCACGGCGGCCACCTGGTTAGGGATGGCCGCGCCCACCATGGTTCCAAAGGAGGCCACACAGAAGGTGTAGAGCACGGTGGCGACCAGGAACGGCGTAGGATCGCCGACGATGCTCAGACCGAAGTAGGTGAACAAAAGGAGGAGCATGACCAGGCCCTCCGCAAACGCCACCAGGACGAAGGCGAAGATCTTGCCCAGCAGAAACTCATGCGCGGAGATGCTGGAGACATAGACCTGGAGGATGGTTTTCTGCTCTCCCTCCTTGGCCATGGCGAGAGCGGCCAGCAGTGGCGGGAACATGGAGAGGCCCATGACGAAGATGCCGGGGCCGTAGAACTTTTTCGAAGAGCGGCCGGGGTTGTACCAGAGGCGGATGGAGGCCTCGACCGGCCCGGATGCGCGCGCGGCGCCGATGCGCTGGTTGTAGGCGCGGGCGATCTGTCCGGCATATCCGGAGATCAGCTTGGCGGTGTTGGCATCGGAGGCATCGACGAGCAACTGCACCGGGGACTCCACTCCGCGGGCGAGGTCGCGGCCGAAGTGGGCGGGAATGATCAGCACGGCGTGGGCGAGGTTGGCGCGGAGCGCGTCTTCGGGTGAGCGATCGGTGGGAAACGGCGCGACGTAAAAGGTGATGGAGGAGCGGAAGGCATCGATGAAGTCGCGCGAGGCAGTGGAGGCGTCGAGATCCTGCACGGCGATGGGCAGGTGGCTGACGGTGAGCGAGATCGCGGTGGACATCAGGATCAGCAATACAATGGGGAGAACGATGGCGAGCGCCAGCGTGCGCCAGTCGCGAATGATCTGAATGAGTTCCTTGCGTGTCTGGGCGAAGATGCGTCTCATGGTTTGACCCTCAGTCTTCAGCGGATGCGACTTTTCCCTGCTCCCTGGCTTTTTCGACGACACTGATGAAGACGTCTTCCATGGAGAAGCGCTCCTCGCGCGCGTGGAGGACTTGGATGCCCGCGGCCTGGAGTTTTTCCGTAGTTTCGTGTTGGGCCTGGGCGGCGTCCTGGTCGGCGATGATGTGGAGGCGGTCGCCGAACAGGGAGACGCGCCAGCGCTCGGTCCCGGTTTTGAGCAGATCGGCGGCGCGCTGCGGCTGATCGACGATGAATTCGAGCAGATGGCCGGTCTGCTGGTTCTTGACGCCGCTGGGGGTGTCCTCGGCGACGAGTTCCCCGGCGACCATCAATCCGAGCCGGTTGCACTGTTCGGATTCCTCCAGGTAGTGGGTGGTGACGAGGATGGCGGTACCGGCGTCGGCGAGGCGGTTGATCATGGTCCAGAAAGCACGGCGGGCCAGGGGATCGACGCCGGAGGTAGGCTCGTCGAGAAAGAGCACGGCCGGCTCGTGCAGGATGGCCGCGGCGAAGGCGACGCGCTGTTTCCAGCCGCCCGGGAGGCTTCCGGTAACCTGCTCCTGCTTCCCTTCCAGGCCGGAGAAGGAAAGCGCCCAGCGGATTTTCTCGTCGCGTTCGTGCTCGGGTACGCCATAGACGCCGGAGAAGAACTGGAGGTTCTGCTCGATGGAGAGGTCGTCGTAAAGGGAGAATTTCTGCGACATGTATCCGACGCGCTGGCGCACTTTCCGCGAACGGAGGCGGCGCTCACCGGCAAGCTGGACGTGGCCGTGGGTGGGATCGAGCAGGCCGCAGAGCATACGAATGGTGGTGGTCTTACCGGCGCCGTTGGCTCCGAGAAGGCCATAGATCTCGCCATAGCGCACCTGGAGGTTGACCTCGCGCACGGCACGAAAGGCGCCGAAGTCTTTGCCGAGACCAGAGGCTCCGATGGCAACTTCTCCGCTACGATCGCGATGCGGATGGCGGCCGGGAAAAGGCGGCTGGTGGACTTCCTGCCCCATGGCGCGCAGGCGGGCGACGAATGTGTTTTCGAGCGTGGGATCGTCGACCTGAATATCGCCGATGGCGAGGCCGGCCGAGGCCATCGCTTCTTCCAGGGCGCGCCTTCCCTGCTCCGGATCGCGGACCAGGACGTCGAGGCGATCTCCGAAGCGCTGCACGTCGAGGATTTCCTGCTCGGGGCCGGAGATTTCGGAGGCTACTTGTTCGGCCTCGCCCAAGTTCGCGGCGCGAAGTTCGATGCGTTTGGCTCCCAGACGCCGGCGCAGTTCGACGGGGGTACCGGTCTCGTGGATAACACCGTTGTGCATCAGGGCGACGCGGTGGCAGCGTTCGGCCTCATCGAGATACGGCGTAGCGACAAGGATGGTGAGACCGCGGGCGGCGAGGTGGGCGAGGGAGTCCCAGAACTCGCGGCGGGAGACGGGATCGACGCCGGTGGTGGGCTCATCGAGCAGGAGGATGCGCGGCTGCGGCACGAGAGCGCAAGCGAGCGCCAGTTTCTGCTTCATCCCGCCGCTGAGGCGGCCGGCCAGACGGTCCGAAAAACGGTAGAGATCAAAACTTTCGAGATAGTAGCGGCTGCGTTCGGCGGTATCGCGCGCCGAGACGTGGCGCAGGTCGCCCATGTAGCGGATATTCTCGGCGACGGTGAGATCGGGGTAGAGACTGAAGGTCTGGGTGAGATAGCCGGTTTGGGAGCGAGCCTGGCGAGCGGAAAGACCCAGGACCTCGACTTCGCCGGCGGAGGCTCCGAGGACGCCGGCGAGGATCTGAAAGGTAGTCGTCTTGCCCGCGCCGTCGGGGCCGATGAGGCCGAAGATTTCGCCATAAGAGATCGAGAGATCGATGCCGCGAACCGCCTCCAGATCGCCGTAGCGCTTCGAGAGCCGGTTCACGCGGATGGCGTCGCCTCGCCCGTTTTCGAGAGAAGGGCCGGCGGACGCCACCTTGGGGAGCCCGGGCGTCATTTGCGGCGACCGGTATCGGGCCACTGGCTGCCTTCGACCAGGATTTCGCCATCGGAGGGCATGCCGGGTTTGGCGAAGCCCACGGCGCCTTTCAACTGGAGCTTGACGCCGACCACCTGCTTGACACGGTCGTCGCGGAAGTAGGTGTTTTCGGGCGTAAAGGTGGCCTGGGGATCGATGCGGGAGACATAGGCATCGATGGGGGTGGTAGGAGCGGAATCGAGATAGACGCGCGCGGGCTGGCCGACCTTGACCTTGCCGATTTGCCCTTCCGGGACGAAGCCTCGCAGATAGACCTTGCTCAGATCGAGAAGCGTGACGATGGCGGTTCCCGCGGTGACCACCTCGCCGGGTTCGGCCGCGCGGGTCACGACGGTGCCGTCGAAGGGCGCCTGCACGATGAGGTCCTGGCGATTGGCCTGGGCTTCGAGAAGCTGGGCGCGGGCCTGTTCGGCGTTGGCGAGAGCGCTCGCGATCTCGGAACGCTGCTGGGCGATCTGGCGCCGGACCATGGCGACCTGGGCATCGCGGATGGTGGGGTTATCGAGATTGGCGCGGGCGGTGGTGAGCGCGCCCCTGGCCGCTTCCACGCGACG
>CAZMRK010000709.1:0-3000 GCA_964568355.1 uncultured Solibacteraceae bacterium
CGCGTGGATTCGGCCTCGCAAATGCTACAAGTGAATGGCATCGATCCGGTTACTTCTTCTCCTTCTTTTGTGGCTGGCGGGGTGGCGTCTGAGCCGCCAGAAATCCGCGGCAGCGCTGCGCCTCCCGGTCCATAACCGCGAACTGCTGTTCCCGGTCGTTGGCCAGATCTGTGATGTAAGTCTGCAGTCTTTCTCGATTGGCGCCATTCTCGCCGATCAATCCGCCCAACAGGTCCGCCAGGGCGGGACTCTGATACTTCCGTACCCCTTGTTCCAGGGAGCGCAGCATGTACTCGAGGGCCTGCATCCGGAAAAACGTCTGCAACGCGAACGACAGCTTTTCCGGATCGCGGCTCAGCGTGATGGCATCATCGGAAAGAGCTTTGGCCTGCACTTTAGCCGAATTCCATTGCACCACGTAGCCGTCCGGCGCGCCCTTACTCACCCACCCCTTGGGATCCATCTTGTCCAGCGCCTCCACCAGGCGCCCGGCATGGGCCGAAATCTCCTTCAAAATCGCCCGCACGTCCCAGAGGGGCGCCGAATTTCGCGGCTGCGCCGCGGGTTGCTGAGCAGATAGGCCGGCAGCCAGACTGAAAACCAACAGGAGTAGTTTCGGCAGAGTGGGATTCATAGCGCCACTCTTCAATCTACCACTCTCGCTGTCGCGCAAACCCCTTAGTTCGACGGGGCAGCCGGGGGAGGAGGCGGCGGCGCCGGAGGCGGGGTGCTCTTGTCTTTGTCGGTGTTCGTACCAGGCGAAGTTCCGGTGCCCGGTACTGGGCTTCCAGAAGGCCGCGATGTGCGATACAGGACTTCATAGAGCGCCTGCGCTGCGGCGCGCAAAGCACCGTCCACCGCCCGGCCGCGGTCGATCGAGCGTGCCGTGAGCGGTTGGTTTTTGAAAACACGGACCCAATCGCCCGGGTTCAGAATCTGCTCGCCGCCCGGCTTTAACAGGTGCCTCACCCCCACTTGGCCCTCTTCGACACTGACCAGCGTGGTATCGTCTTCGTCCTCTACCACTACGTCGAAAATCGTGCCGCGCACGGATACCACCGCCGTGTTGGAGCGTACCTTATTGTAGTTGGGAAGTCCGCCGAGCTTTTGAATATGCACCTTGACCCGGCCGATCAGCACATCCAGCAGCTCGCGCCATTCTCCGGGATTGTTGCGGAATATCGTGCGGGAGTTGGGGAACACCTGAAAGGTGCTACCGTCGGCCAGTTTCAGCTCGGCCATTCCGTCCGGACCTGTGATAATCACCTGTTGTGGTTGGACCGTGTCGCCCGGGTTCAATACCCAGGGAGCGTTGTCGCGGAGCACACTCACCTGTCCGGCCAGAGACACGACCTTAGCCGCGCCGTTGTCCGCTCCCCATGCTGCGGCCGAATACACTCCTGCTGCTGCCGCAAAAAGCAGCCACCGGACCGACTGTGCCAACGCAAGACCCTTCGACATACCACCAGCGTGAGGCTCCGCCCCCTTGCCGACGAGGGCGCGACACCTCAGTCTAGCACTAAACTTGCTGCGCAACTACAGCGCCGGAATTTTTGCATGTCGATAAATTCCTTGGATTCAATAGTTTCATGGACGAGGGGCGGCGCGGTTTGCGGTAGAATAGGACTCGGACGTGTGTCATAAAGCTACAACGCGCGCCCGGCGGCTGTCGATGTTGGTCGCCCTGGCAGCCGGCGCCGCTTTCAGCCAAAGCTCCACCCCGCGCTCCGAATGGCGCCGAATCGGCACCGCCGCGGTGGACCTCATGCTGGCCTCCCCGGCCACCGGCCCGGTCGATCAGGTGTGGTTCTCTACCGATGCATCACGCCTGTTTGCGCGCACCCGCTTTGGCCGCGTCTTCGAGACCTCCGATTTTGAAACCTGGAGCATCGCCGCGTCCGCCGCGGACCCGCCCGCCGATCCTCCGCCGGCCGCAGTCAGCCGCTTGCCCGAGCCGGGTGCCAGGGTCTATTCCCCCACGATCGTCAACGGCCGTATTTATGCCCTCGGCACGGAACTCTATCGCTCCGAGGACGGAGGCAAAGCCTGGCAGAACCTCACCGCCTTCGAACATGATTCGGTCATCGGCGCCCACCAGCATAGCCTGGCTATCTCTCCCCTTGATCCTGACGAACTGGTGGTCGCCAACGACTATGGCGTCTGGAAATCCATGGACGGCGGTCTTTCCTGGGTCGGCTTGAACCAATATTTGCCCAACCTGCCCGCGCGGCGCATCCTGTCTCTTCCCTCCGGCGCTACGGGCACGCGCATCGTAGTCGATGGGATCGGCCCGGTGGAATTGCCCCCCGGCAGCCGGGACGACTGGAAGCCGGTCCCAGCCGCTCCCACTCCGGAAGACGTCGCCCGCAGTACCTATTCCGCCGTTCTGGGTGTGGCCATCACGGCGGTCGCTTCTGCCGGAGACACCGTCTATGCCGGGGGCGCCGATGGAGCCATCCGTGTCTCACTCGATGCAGGCCGCACCTTTCAGTCCACCGGATCTCATCCGCCGGCGAACGGCGCTGTCGAGCGCATCTGGGTAGACCCGTCTGACCCGCGCGTGGCCCTGGCCGCGCTCGCCGGCTCCGGCTCCCACGTCTGGCGCACAACCAACAGCGGTGGATTCTGGGACGACCTCAGCTCGAATCTTCCCGATGCCCCAGCCCATGCCGTAACCGCCGATCGCGCTTCCGGCGCCGTCTACGCGGCGACCGAGAAGGGGGTCTTCTTGGCGATGGAAGACCTCGTGAACCCGGCTGCGCCTGCCTCCTGGACCCTCGTCTCTTCCAGTCTTCCGCCGGCGCCCGCCACCGACGTCCGCCTGGATACCGGCTCCAACCAGCTCTATGTCACTCTCCTGGGTTACGGCGTCTATGCGACTCCTGCGCCCCACCGCGGCAGGACCCTTCAGGTAGTCAATGCCGCGGATTTCAGCAACCGCCCCGCCGCGCCCGGTTCTCTGCTCAGTGTAATGGGGGGCAAGGTGAGCACCGCCCGTGC
>CAZMRK010000710.1:0-12817 GCA_964568355.1 uncultured Solibacteraceae bacterium
GCGGTGCAGGAAGTAAACATCCAGCAGAATGCCCCGGACGCGGAGTTCGGATTCAGCGCCGGTGGCACTTTGAACCTGTCCATGAAATCGGGGACCAATGATATTCACGGCACGGCTTATTACTTTGGCCGCAACCCGGCGCTGAACGCTCTGGCCAACCGCATTTCGCGGGACGAGCAGATCGTCAAACAGAACATCTGGGGCGGCACGATCGGACATCCGATCATCAAGAACAAGCTGTTCAACTTTTTCTCATATGAGCAGTGGAGAAACACCAGCCCGTCGAGCAAAACCGAGACCATGCCTACCGACGCGGAGAAGAACGGGGATTTCTCCCATTCGCTGACACCGCAGGGGGCGTTGCGGACCATTTACGATCCGTTTACCTCCACCTTCGACGCGGCAACGGGGACCGGGAGCCGGCAGCCATTCGCCGGCAACGTTATTCCGCAGAGCCGCATGGATCCGACCGGAAAGAAAATTCTGAACGCGTTGTGGGGACCGAACAATGCGGGGGACGACCCATCCGGTCTGAATAACTTCAAGATCACCTATCCCTGGTGGACACACTATTGGAACATCTCGGATCGCGCGGACTACAACATCAATGACCATTGGCGGATGTTCGCGCGTGTCAGCAAATTCGAGACCCGCCTGGATAACAACAACTGGGGCGGGACGATCGCAGTGCCTTCCGACAACGGCGGCATCATGGATGCCATGAACGCCTCCATTGACGTATTGTGGACGGCGACTCCGCGGACCACGGTCAACTTCCGCTTTGGATCCACTTACGACGAAGACGACTACGCTTCCGGCTGGGCCTCCGTATCGCAAAGCGTCTGGGCCGACCTGTGGCCGAACGGCTGGTATAAGAATGTGCTGCAGCCATCGCAGGGCATTTATTATCCCAATTTCGGATTTTACGGGAACGGCAGTGCCTCTACCGGCATCGGCAGTTGGTGGGTGGTGCACGGCCGCTCCCACAACCCGACGGTCAACGCCACGCATGACGTGGGCCGGCATCACTTTAAGGGCGGTTGGCAGATGCGCTACTCCTACGATCAGGACAATGCCAGTTCCGGTCCCGGCAGCATGTATTTCAACGCGGTCGACACCGGCAGCTCCTGGTTGGGCTACAACTCTTCGCAATCGGGCAATATGTACGCATCGGCGCTGCTGGGCGTGCTCAATACCAATAGCGATGGGACCGCCGGGTCCGCCAAACTGGCTCCGAACCTGGATATGCATCAACAGCAGTGGGGATTGTACCTCCAGGACGACATCAGGCTGACCCGCGATATCACGTTGAACCTCGGGCTGCGCTGGGAGCGTGAGACTGCCCCGGCGGAGGAGACGCGGCAGTTGGTAAAGACTTTGGACCTGACCAATCCGATTTCCGAACTGCAAGGCGTAACCATGCCGTCGGCTGTTACTTCGATCGCCAAGGTCAACTATCTGTACAATGGCGCTCTAATCTACACCAGCGATGGCAATCCGCGTATGTACGATGCGCCATGGAGGACGTTCCTGCCTCGCGCGGGCGTCGCCATCCGCATCAACGACAAGACTGCGTTTCGGGCCGGCTATGCGCGGTATGCGGTACCCTGGGTGATGGTCCATGCAGAGACCGGCGGTCTGGCGACCAACGGCTTCTCGCAGACGACCAGCATCCTGACGCCGCTCAACGGCGTTCCGCGGGCCCTGGTAAGCGACCCGTTCCCCACGAATAATCCCCTGATACTTCCCGTAGGCAACAGCCTGGGCCGGTACCAGGACTTGGGCAACAACATCAGTTTCTGGGACGGCACCAAGATGAAGACTCCGCTGAATGATCGCTTCAACTTCACCATCCAGCGGCAGGCTCCCTACCGGATCTTCACCGAAGCGACGTTTTTCATGATGTTTTCGCATGACGCCCAGGACAACAGCATGTGGGGCGGCAGTTTCGGATACAACGTCAACCAGATGGACCCCAATCTGACATACACCTATAAGGGTCTGGTGGACCAGGCGGTGCCGAATCCGTTCTACAACCTGCTGCCCGCTTCCAAAATGCCGGGCAACCTGCGTACCCAGGAGACGGTGGCCGCAAGCGCCTTGCTCAAGCCTTATCCTCAATACGGAACTTTGACGCAGTTGGCCTGGCCGGACTACCGCGACCACTACTACGCCTTGCAGATGAAGGCCGAGCGGCCCATGGCCAACGGCCTGACCTTCCTGGTGGCGTACAACTACAGCCGGGAGAATCATTCCCAATTCTTCAACGATATCGACACGTACGCCAACAAGCTGACCATGATGGATCGTATGCGGCCACGGCACAATATCCGTGTGGCAGGCACTTGGGAACTGCCATTCGGAAGAGGGCGCCGCTTCCTGGCCCAGGCACATCCCGTGGTTGACGCAATCCTCGGCGGGTGGGCCACCAGCCACATCTTGATGTGGCGCAATGGCAACCTGCTCAACTTCGGCGCCGCGCAGGTAACCGGTGACCCGACCAAGAACGTCCCCGAAGGGTACTATTTCAACCCGTCGGTCTTCTCGGTTCTGCCGGCTTATACTCCGCGAACCAATCCGTGGTACTACGACAGTATTCGCGGTCCGGGCTTCTGGCAGCTCGATTCCACGATTGTGAAGTACTTTAAAATTTCCGAGCGGTTCAAGTTCGAACTCCGCCTGGAAATGTATAACACTCCGAATGCCTTCATGCCCAGCGATCCCGATCTCACTGTGGGCGGCGGCGTAATGGGCAAGAGTACCGGTGTCGCGGGCGGCAACTACGGCCGCGAGATCCAGTACACCGGCCGTATTCACTTCTAACCTGTTGTTCTATGGGCCTGCTTCCTTCGGGGGCAGGCCCTTAGTTTATCTGCTTACCGACGGGGCTCAGAAACATGATGGCGTGGTTGCAGGCACCGTTACCGGGCCGCGACCGTGAGGGAGCGGTGGCCGCCAGGTCTTTCAACAAGCGCCCAACACGCCAGGCGAAGGGCAAAGTCATACACGTCTGACGGAGATTCCCGCCTCGCCAAAAAGTACCTCAACCATACCGAAGTGCTGGTCGTAGTAATCGCTGGAGTATGCCTGCATGCGTTCGCCGGATACCACGACGGCGACGATACCCGCTTGTACAATGGCGCGCGCGCAATCCATGCACGGCATGATCTCGACGTAGATGGTACATCCCTCGGTTGCGGTGCCGGCGCGGGCGGCGTTGCAGATCGCGTTGCGCTCGGCATGTTCAATCCAAAGGTACTTGGTGGGGCGTTCCAACCGCTCCGGCACATTGTCGCGGATGCCGCGCGGGAAAGAGTTATATCCTGTAGAGCGGATTTCGTGCGAAGGGCCTACGATCACGCAGCCCACATGCGTGTTCGGGTCCTTGCTGCGTGACGCCACTACTTTGCAAATATTCAGATAGTATTCATCCCAACCCGGAATGGTAGCCATAGGTATGCGTGCAACATCTTAACACGCGTCTCTTTTCCTTATTTTTTGTTTCGATTTACGTTGACAGCAGAAGTACGTAGATTTACAATCTCTCTGAATTGCGTTCATTGCACCGGCCGCTATGGGGTGTGTCCGGTGATGAACAAGAGGGACAGTTCAGTGGGTCTTTAGCGGTCGCTGCAACGGCGGCCGGAGGGGAAAAACGTGAAATCGAGAGCTCTCTCGCGATGTTTCTCGATGTTCGCCGCGCTAACCCTGTCGGGATTGCTGACGGGTATTTCGCTGGCGCAAGAGTATCGAGGCACGGTACAGGGGATTGTGACGGATCCCAGCCAGGCAGCCATTGCCGACGCCAAAGTAACTCTCAAGAATGTAAATACAGGGGTAGAAACCAATCGCCAGACAGACGCGACAGGGCACTACCTGTTTGACTTTGTGCAGCCCGGGTCCTACACAGTGTCCATAGAAGCCCAGGGCTTTCAGAAGTACCAGCAGGAGAATGTTACCGTGTTGACCCGCGGCGACGTGACGGTGAACGCGGCGCTGGGCGTAGGTACCGTCGCCGAAACCGTGAATGTCACCGAAGAAGTCGCGGCGGTACAGTTCAACACTTCCGTCATGACGACGACCGTGCAGGGCTCCATGTTGAAAGACCTTCCGGTTCTGGCCCGCAACCCATTTACACTGGCGCTGCTGAATCCGGCGGTGGTCAATCAGTATTGGGATGTGGCCCATCGCAATCCGTTCTATATGTGGTCGAACGGCGGCATGGATATCGGCGGACCGACCGGCGGCAAGAACGATCAGGAGCTCGACGGAACCACGCTGAACGTCTCCGCCCGCGGTTCTTACAACGCGCCTATGGACGCGGTGCAGGAGCTAAACATCCAGCAGAACGCCCCGGACGCGGAATTCGGATTCAGCGCGGGCGGTACGCTGAACCTCTCCATCAAGTCGGGCGGGAACGATATTCACGGTACGGGTTACTACTTCGGCCGCAACCCGGCTCTGAATGCCTTGGCTAACCGCATCAGCCGCAGCGAGAATATCATCAAGCAGAACATCTGGGGCGGTACGGTCGGCCATCCGATCATCAAGAACAAACTGTTCAATTTCTTTTCCTATGAGCAGTGGAGAGCAACGCAGCCTTCGAGCCAGACCGAGACCATGCCGACCGCGGCCGAAAAGAACGGGGACTTCTCCCACTCGCTGACTCCGCAGGGCACCTTGCTCACGATTTACGATCCGCTGACTTCGGTGTTCAATCCGGGTACGGGGACCGGGACGCGCCAGCCATTCGCCGGCAATGCCATTCCACAAAGCCGTATGGATGCTACCGGCAGGAAGTTCGTCAACGATCTATGGGGTCCCAATAATGCGGGCGACGATCCTTCGGGGATTAACAACTTCCGGATCACTTATCCCTGGTGGACGCACTACTGGAATCTTACCGATCGTGTCGACTACAACCTCAATGACAAATGGCGCATCTTCTGGCGCTTTAGCAAGTTCCAGACCCGCCTGGACAACAACAACTGGGGCGGCACCATCGCCGTACCGTCCGACAATGGCGGAATCATGGACGCCATGAATGCAGCCATGGATGTGCTGTGGATGGCGACCCCGCGCACGACGGTCAACATCCGCTTCGGCTCGAGCTATGTGGAAGACGATTACGCCTCTCAATGGGCATCGGTGCCGGAGAGCGCGTGGGCCAATCTTTGGCCGAACGGCTGGTACAAGAACGTACTGCAGCCGTCCCAGGGCATTTACTATCCGCGAATCAACTATAACGGCAACGGCAGCTCCTATACCGGCTTTGGGAACTGGTGGCTGGTCCACGGCCGGTCTCACAATCCGACGGTCAATGTCTCCCACGACGCCGGCAGGCACCACATGAAGGCCGGATGGCAGATGCGCTATTCCTATGACCAGGACAACGCCAGCTCCGGGCCGGGAGGCTTCTACTTCAATTCCGTGGATACGGGCCAGTCCTGGCTGGGATACAACGCTTCGCAGTCCGGCAACATGTATGCGTCGGCGCTGCTTGGCGTGCTGAACCGGAATGACGGGACGGGCGGATTTGCTTCCATCGCTCCCAACCTGGATATGCACCAGCAGCAGTGGGGTTTCTATTTCCAGGATGACATCAAGCTGAATCGCAACATCACCTTGAACCTGGGTCTGCGGTGGGAGCGCGAAACGGCTCCTCTGGAGGAGACCCGTCAGTTGGTAAAGACCCTGGACCTGACCAATCCGATTCCGGAATTGCAGGGCCTGGCCATGCCGTCGGCGGTTACCTCGATCGCCAAGATCAACTACCAATACAACGGCGCGATGGTCTACACCAGCAACGGCGATCCCCGCATGTACGACGCCCCTTGGAAAACGTTCCTGCCGCGTGCCGGTATCGCCATCCGCATTAACGACAAGACCGCGTTTCGCGCCGGCTACGCGCGTTATGCGGTGCCTTGGGTCATGATCCATGCCGAGACCGGCGGCCTGCCGACCAACGGCTATTCGCAGACCACCAATGTATTGGGACCGCTCAATGGCACTCCGCGCGCGTTTGTCAGCGATCCGTTTCCCGCCAATAACCCCGTGGTTCTGCCGGTGGGCAACAGCCTGGGCCGCTACCAGGATCTGGGGAATAGCATCAGTTTCTGGGACGGCAACAAGCTGAAGACCCCGCTGAACGACCGCATCAATTTCACCATCCAGCGGCAGGCTCCCTACCGGATCTTCACGGAAGCGACGTTCTTCATGATGTTTTCCCACAACGCCCAGGACAACAGTATGTGGGGCGGCAGCTACAACTACAACGTCAACCAGATGGATCCGAACCTGTCCTACACCTACAAAGGCCTGGTGGACCAGGAGGTGCCGAATCCGTTCTTTAACCTGCTGCCTGCTTCGAAGATGCCGGGCAACCTGCGCACGCAGGAGACCGTCGCCGCAAGCACCTTGCTCAAGCCGTATCCCCAGTACGGAACTCTGACGCAGATGGGTTGGCCGGACTACCGCGACCACTATTATGCTTTGCAGATGAAGGCCGAGCGGCCCATGGCCAACGGCCTGACCTTCCTGGTGGCTTACAACTACAGCCGGGAAAATCACTCTCAGTTCTTCAATGACATCGATACGTATGCCAACCGGCTCACCATGATGGACCGCGGAATGCCGCGGCACAACATCCGGGTAGCCGGTACTTGGGAACTGCCGTTCGGCAGAGGACGACGCTTCCTGAGCCAGGCGCACCCGGTAGTGGATGCCATTCTGGGTGGATGGGCCACCAGCCACATTCTGATGTGGCGCAACGGCAATCTGCTCAACTTCAGGGACTCTCCCGCTGCGGTGAGCGGCGATCCGACCAAGGACGTGCCGGCCGGGTCCTATTTCAACTCGTCCGTCTTCTCCGTTCTGCCGGCCTACACTCCTCGCACCAATCCGTGGTTCTACGATGGGCTGCGTGGACCGGGCTTCTGGCAGCTCGATTCCACCATCGTGAAGTACTTCAAAATCTCGGAGCGGTTCAAGTTCGAGCTTCGCCTGGAGATGTACAACATGCCCAACGCCTTCATGCCCAGCGATCCCGACCTTACCGTCGGCAGCGGCGTGATGGGCCGGAGCACCGGCGTAGCGGGTGGCAACTACGGTCGCGAAATCCAGTACACTGGCCGCATTCACTTCTAGTCTGGTTTCTCCCCTGGGCCTGTCCCTTCCGGCGGGGCAGGCCCTCTTCTCCTTCTCCCCATCTGAATATTAAGAGCTTTTAAGTATGGAATTTTGCGTCGAAGTGTGGAAAAGTGGCATCGAAACTGGTAGGGTAGAGGTTTGATGGTATATCTTGCTTAGACAGGAGAGCATCATGCGTTCGCTGAAGGTCGTCATCCCCGCCGGTATTTTCTTTGCTGGCCTACTGGTTTCCACTTCTTCCCTATCGTTCGCCAAGCCCGAGTACTCCAAGAAGGAGAAGAAGCCCTGCACTACGTGCCATGTGAAGACCGGCTCCAAGGAACTGAACGACGGGGGCAAATATTACAAAGAGCACAATCATTCGCTCGAAGGTTATACCAAGAAGTAGCATTTTGGGTTGAGCTAAGGACGGCTGCCCGTCCGGGGCAGCCACCTCTCCAGCGGGGCGTGCTGACCGCCCCGGTTCCAATCCTTTTCCATTCCGACATCTAGTCCTCTCACCGCTTCTCCCTTGCAGGCATGTTAAACTTTCCGGGTTCCGTGAACCGGGACCAGGGAGGATGTATGCGCGAAAAGTCCGCGGTAGCCGTGCTGGGCGGTGGTGTCGGCGGCTTGAGCGCCGCGCATGAGCTTGGCGAGCGGGGTTTCTCCGTCACGGTCTACGAGCGCCGGGACGGTTTTGGGGGAAAAGCTCGCAGTATTCCGGTTCCGGAGAGCGGCACTGGCGGCCGCCTGGATCTGCCCGGCGAACATGGCTTTCGCTTTTTCCCAGGTTTTTATCGCCATGTCATCGATACGATGCGCAGAATCCCTTTCGGCAAACAGGGCGCCAGTTGCTATGACAATCTGACCGTCGCGACCAGAACGCTGCTGGCCCGGGCCGGCAAAGCGGAAACCGTCTGGGTGACTCGTCTGCCGCAAACCATCGACGATTTTCAGGCCGCCTTTCTGGAGCTTTTCACGGATCTCGATATTCCGACCGAGGAAGTCAAATTTTTCGTGAAGCAGATCCTTGGGCTGGCCACTTCCTGCGAGGCCCGTTATCTAGCCGAATTCGAGCCCACTCCATTTTGGGATTTCATCGGCGCGGCCAAACGCTCGGAACATTACCAGAGGTACCTCGGGCAGGGCTTCACCCGGTCGCTGGTGGCGATGCGCGCCGAGGAGAGCAGCACCCGGACGATCGGCCGCATCATCCTCCAGATTTTCTACAGCATGTTGTTGCCCGGCCAGGTGATGGACCGGCTTCTCAACGGCCCCACCAACGATGTCTGGATCGACCCCTGGTGCGAATATCTGACCACTCGTCTGGGCGTGCGACTGGAGCCGGGCGCTTCCGTGCAGGCGTTCCACGTGGACAGCGGCCAACTGCACGCGGTCACCATCGAGCAGGGCGGACAACAGCGCGAGGTCACGGCCGATTACTATGTCTCCGCGCTACCGGTGGAAGTCATGCAACCGCTGGTGGGCGAAGAACTGAAGCAGGCGGCACCTTCCCTGGCGCGCATCGGTGAACTCCGCACGGAGTGGATGAATGGAATTCAGTTCTATCTCCGCAAGGACGAACCGCTGGTCCACGGGCACGCGCTCTACCTCGATTCCAACTGGGCTCTGACGTCGGTTTCGCAGCGCCAGTTCTGGAAGGATTACGACCTTTCTCGCTACGGCTCAGGCGATGTAGGGGGAATTCTCTCCGTAGACGTCTCGAACTGGACATCGCCGGGGAACTTCAACGGCAAGGCCGCCATGAAGTGCTCCAACGCGCAGGAGATCCAGCAGGAAGTATGGGCTCAATTGAAGGCCTCTCTGAATGACGCGGGGATGGACCAGATCCGGGACGATAACCTGGTGCACTGGTTTCTCGACCCCGACATCCAGTTTCCCAATCCGACCACGGTGACCAACCTGGAGCCGCTGCTGATCAACCATGCCGGATCGCTGGCGGCGCGTCCGGAGGCGCACACCGAAGTGACCAACTTGTTCCTGGCCTCGGATTACGTGCGGACTTACACGGACCTCGCAACGATGGAAGCGGCCAATGAAGCGGCCCGGCGGGCTACGAACGCGATTCTGGCGGCCTCAGGCGTGGCCGCGCCTCCCTGTAAACTCTGGCCGTTCGAGACGCCGGAGCCGATGCGTACATCGCAGATGCTGGACCGGGACAGATTCGAGATGGGATTGCCGAACCTTATTCTCGGCCGCCGCTATCCCTGAGCCGGAGAGACTTCCGAACACGCCGCCAGTGTGGGCTTTCGTGTACGAGCGAGCACGCTTCGCGCAATGTTCCAGCGCGGCTGTGCGGCCGCTACGAGATGCCCCTCGAGGAGTTCGATCAGGCAGCGGACAATGGCCGGCAGTAAATTCATGGGCGCAGAAAAATGGATGAAATCTTTGCATCCAACCGCCGGTCGAATTTTATTTGAATGAAGAAAATTCTTCCTCTCCTATAAAGATTACTCATCTCTTACCGAGCGGTCCGATGAAACCGCCGGACCGCGCCAGCATAATTTATTGGACCCAAAACTGCACAATTCACGCCGTCCAAAAACACAATCAGGAGTCTACCCACAATCAGGAGTCTACATATGACCTGTGCAGATGTAATGACGAAAGCACCCGCATGTTGTGTACCCACGGACAGCGCCGCCAGAGTGGCAAAAATCATGAAGGCGGAAGATGTTGGATCCATACCAGTGTGTGAAAGCCGTCAAAGCCGGCGGCTGATCGGGATTGTCACGGATCGCGATCTGACGCTACAGGTGGTCGCGGAGGGCCGGGACGCCAATAGCACGATTGTTGAAGACGTGATGACCAGAGACCCGATTACCTGTTGGCCGGAAGACGGCCTTCATCAGGCCCTCCACGTTATGCAGAGTCATCAGGTCCGGCGGATCCCCGTAATCGATCGCAACGGGCAACTGGTAGGGATCATTGCTCAGGCCGATATCGCGAGGCGCAATGAGGAACCCCAGAAGACAGCCCAGATCGTGGAAGGGATCTCCAGGCCGTCGGCTGCGCGCGCGGGATAGTTCAACTGCGCGCGCCAACTTTGATTCCCGTCTCACGTGTGCGGCCATATATGCAAAAGAGCCGTCTGGCGGACCAGACGGCTCCTGTCCAGTCGGGAGGCATACCCCTCCTTCCCGGTGACCGATAGGGAACTTCGACCGTCCGAATTTCTCGAGCGGAATTCTAACTACCGATCCCTAATTCCCTTCTCCCATAAAACCTGCTTTGCTTCAATCCCCAAAAATTGCGGTCTGTGAGCCTTTATCCAGCGGCGGAAATTTCGTAAGATTCCTGACGAGATCAAGTGGGGATGTCTGCGGATTTCGCGGGAGGGGTGTGGCGGAGGAAGAGGGATTCGAACCCCCGAGCGAGTTACCCCGCTAACGGTTTTCAAGACCGCCGCCTTCGACCGCTCGGCCATTCCTCCACTTCTGATTATAAACGGCTTTGTTGGACGGATGGCTGCCGATCAGGGTCTCTCTTCAGCCAGCCTTCGCTCCAGCCTTTCGATCTGATGGCTGAGTCTCTGGATCTGCGCGGTCAGCTCGGCGTGGCGCAACTCGGAGCGCGCCGGAACTCTGCCCTGAACAAAGAAACTGCCGCCCGGCTCCAGGACGCACGTCTCCACCTCCCGAATGCTGGAAAATTCCTGGCGGTGGAGGACTGTAGTGAGGTCCGCCACGGTCAGCAGTTCCCTGGCCATGGCGTCCTCATCCAGGATTCCGTTCTGGATCAGCATCGTTGGCGTGCCTTCGAAGATCTGGTCCAGGCGGCGGTGGCGAAACAGGAAGCGCACCACCACGTAGTTGATCGTCAGCAGGGCGAATGCGCCGATCAGCCCGCCGGTCACCGAGTTGTCTTCGCCGATAATCGCGTTCTGTACGGTGTTGGACAGAGCCAGCAGCACCACGAGATCAAACGGATTCAGTTGGGCCAGTTCCCGCTTGCCGAAGATGCGCAGGCAGACCACCAGAAAGACATAGACCACCATGGGGCGGAGAATCTTCTCTGCCAGAGAAAGGTTCATCTGGAACATATCGGGAGAGATCCAGCCGGCCAGCATCAAGCCAGGTAACATGCACGTTGTGCTCCTGGACCCGATTATGCAATAAGGCGGCCGGGCCCAGGAACGTTTTGGACGCCGGCCGCCGTGGCTTATCTCTGGATGCGCGCGGAGCCGCCCTTGGCAAAAGAGCGCACTTGGCCGACGGTGGCCATCGTCGTGTCACCGGGGAAGGTGGTGAGCAGCGCGCCGTGCGCCCATCCGAGCTTGACCGCTTCGGCCGGCTCTTCGCCGGTCAACAGGCCGTAGAAGAATCCGGAGGCGTAGCCGTCACCTCCGCCGACGCGATCGAGCACGTCCAGTTCGCAGGTCGGCGAGACATAAGTCTGTCCATCGATCCAGGCGACGGCGCCCCAACTGTGGCGGTTGGTGGAATGGACCTCACGCAGGGTGGTGGCCACGATCTTGATTTGCGGATGTTTTTTGATTACCTGATCGATCATGGCGAAGAAGGCGCTCGGATCGAGCTTGGATTTAGCAGCCACCTCAGGTCCCGGAATGCCCAGGCCTTTCTGGAGGTCCTCTTCATTCCCGACCAGCACATCCACGTTCTTCACGATGCGATCGATAACCGCAACGGCGCGTTCGGCGCCGCCCGAGAAGCTCCACAGCTTCTCGCGATAGTTCAGGTCGAAGGAGACCACCGCCCCGGCCGCCTTGGCCGCCTGCATGCCTTCGATAATGACCTCCGAAGTAGTTTCCGACAGCGCGGCGAAGATACCGCCGCTGTGGAACCAGCGCACGCCTCCCGCAAAGATCGACTTCCAGTCGAAATCTCCCGGCTTCAGACGGGCCCCCGCTTCGTTCGAGCGGTTATAGAAGACCACCGGGGCGCGCACGCCCTGTCCGCGATCGCTATAGACAGCGGCCATGTTCGGGCCGGTGACGCCGTCGTGCTTGAACCACTTATAGAAGGGCTTCACCCCCATGGCCTTCACGCGCTCCGCGATCAGGTCGCCGATGGGATAATCCACCATCGCCGAGGCGATCCCCGTCTTCATGCCGAAACAGTCCGACAGGTTGGCCGCGACATTGAACTCGCCGCCGCTGACGTGGATCTGGCACTCATGCGCCTTGCGGAAGGGGATGATGCCCGGGTCCAGACGGTGGACCAGGGCACCCAGCGAAACCAGGTCCAGGTCGCCCGACGGACGGATATTCAAACCATACTTCATGCAGATCTCCCTGTGAAATTATGCGTTGTAAGTTCCTGAAGACGTCCGTCCGCCCCGCCCGGTCCAGTTGGTATGGAAGAACTGGCCGCGCGGCTTGTCCACCCGTTCATAGGTGTGCGCGCCAAAGAAATCGCGCTGAGCCTGGAGCAGGTTTGCGGGCAGGCGCGCGGTGCGATAGCCGTCGTAGAAAGCCAGCGCAGTCGAGAAGGCGGGTGTCGGCACGCCATACTGAATGGCCTGGACAATGGCGCGGCGCCAGGAACCCTGGTAATCGATCAGAACTTTGCTGAAGAAGTCGTCCAGCAGCAGGTTGGTGAGCTGCGGATTCTTATCGAAGGCCTCCTTGATCTTGCCCAGGAAGCGGCTGCGGATGATGCAGCCTCCGCGCCACATCAGTGCGATACCGCCGTAGTTCAGGTTC
>CAZMRK010000711.1:0-5574 GCA_964568355.1 uncultured Solibacteraceae bacterium
TTCGATCAGTGCTGCGTGGATACGCACTTCAGCCATACACTGCTCACGTACTCTTCGGCGCTCTCCTGGGTGAAGGGGCGGCATTCGATCAAGTTCGGCGGCGAACAGAGGACCTTCTTCAACAACTTCTGGCAGCCGGACAATCCCACGGGGTTGTTCAACTTCGGACCGGACTCCACCAACGCGCAGCCGGGCAACGGAGTGGTGACGGAAGGCGACGCCTTTGCCGGCCTGCTGCTGGGCTACGGAGACAATACCAGCGGTCCGCTGAACCTGAAGCCGCCGGTCGCGGACAAGTCCAAGGAGACCGGATTCTACATTCAGGACGACTGGAAGGTGACTTCGAAGCTGACCGTGAACATCGGGCTGCGGTACGAGTGGAGCACGCCGTACACGGAGCGGTATAACCGGTCGACGTTCTCGGACTTCGGCGGCAGCACGGGGGTGGCGGTTCCGGGACTGGGTCAACTGAACGGCGTCACGGTCTTTCCGACATCCGGGAACCGGACCGTGCCGGTTGACCGGAATAACTTCGGTCCCAGGGTGGGCATGGCCTATAGCTGGGATTCGAAGACGGTGATCCGGGCCGGCGGCGGGATTTACTACGGAGCGAATATCGCGACCAACTTCCAGTATCCCGGTCCGCCGTTCTTCAAGAGCGCTCCCATTTACTTCTCCAAGGATTTCTACCAGACGCAGTACGCCACGCTGGCCAATCCGTTTCCGGCCGGACTGGCGCCTCCCCAGGGAAACAAATACGGAAAACTGGCGCAGTGGGGATTCAGCAACGCCAGCGACCTGGGGTACGAAGCTCCTCGCAACCCGGAGATCTACCAATGGAGCGTGGGGGTGCAGCGGCTGCTGCCGCACGATGTGGTGGTGAGCGTGGATTATTCCGCGAACCGGAGCACGCATCTTTCCTGGGGCAGTTTCGCGGCGGGAACAAGGAACCGGAATTTCGTGCCCACGGACATTCGCCAGAACTACACCACGGCTCAACTGAACAGCCTGGTGCCGAATCCCTTCCAATCGTTCTTTACGGGTCCGAACGCGATCTTCAACGAGCCGGATTCGCGCTACAACGATCCGACGATTCCGCTGATCAACCTGCTGCGGCCGTATCCCCAGTTCGACGGGGCGTTCGACGGATTCCCGCTGTTCGGGGCGAATTCGCGCTACAACTCGCTGCAAATTCGTTTTCAGAAGAGGAGCGGGAAATACTTCACGATTCAAGGCAGCTATACGCTTTCCCGGTCCACGGACAACAGTTCCTCCGGCGACAACAGTTGGGTGGGATGGTACAGCGTTGGCGGACCGCAGGCGCTCGACCGGCTGGCGAACGAGACCACGCTGAGCGCGAGCAATGCGACGCAGCGGGCCACGGCCGCGTTCACGGCGCAGTTGCCGTTCGGACGCGGATTCTGGATCGGCAGCAACATGAACCGGGTGCTGGACGCGGTGGTGGGCGGATGGTCGGTATCGTCCAACGTGACGCTGCAGACCGGACTGCCGGCGGCGGTCCGGATGGCCCGCAACCGGCTGGCGGGGGGATCGCAGCGTCCGAACGTGACCTGCGCGACTCCGGGCACCGGGATCGGCTATCACTCGGCAGCCAGCGCCCTGCTGAACGGGGCGTCGAGCGGGTTCAGCGTCTTCAACCCGTCCTGCTTCGAGGATCCGGGAGACCAGCAGCTCGGCAATGCGCCGCGCTACTTCGACAACCTGTTCTCGCAGGGGATCAACAATATCGACCTGGCGCTGCGGAAGCAATTCGCCTTCAAGGAGAACATGAAGCTCCAGGTCCGCATGGAAGCGTTCAATGCGTTCAACCGGACGCGCTTTGACCGCGCCGCCTACGGTTTCGGAAGCGGGAATTTCGGCGAGGTGACCAGCCTGGCCGACGGGTTCCATGCGCGGCAGATGCAGGTGGTGGTGCGGTTTGAATTTTAGTAGGCAGGGGCAAACCGGGTACAGGCAGCGAATTTCGCAAATGCGGCGAAATTCGTGCCAGTCCCCGGTTTGCGGCTGGCTGGCGGTGGGGGTGCTGGCGGCAGGCGTCCTGCACGGCCAGGACTGGACGCACTATGTGCGCATCGCCGGTCACGGGCTGCGCCTGGACAATGTAGATCGGATCATTCGCAGCGCGACGGAGACGGGCGTCTTCGGCATCGAGGTCGACAACGATATTCCGGGGCGGTATGAGAGCTTTCTCGATCCGCGCGAGAAGCTCCAGGCGATTCGGGCGGCCGCCGAAAAGGCCCACGCCGCCGGAAATTATGCCTTCGTTTACATTGCCGGGACCGAGTGCATCACGGCGAATGCCGCCGCGGGTCCGCACAGCATGGGCAAGGACCATCCGGACTGGCTGCAGCGCAAGCTCACCGGAGAGCCGGCAATGTTTGGGGGCGGCACCGCGTTCTGGATCCGCAAAGGCGATGAGGATGTGTGGCTCACGCCGTTCGCGCAGGAGTGGCGCAAGATCTACATGGAGCGCGTGCGGCAGATCGCGGCTACCGGGATCGACGGCGTGTATGTGGATATTCCGTACTGGATGACGCATTTCAAGGGCTGGGAGGATACCTGGGCCAGTTTCGACGACCACACGGTGGCTGCCTTCCGCGCCAAGACCGGCCTGAATGCCAGGACGGATCTGAAGCTGGGCGATTTCCGGGATGCCCCTTTCCGGAAGTGGGCGGATTTCCGGATCGAAGCCCTGACCGGATTCATGCAGGAAATCAACGCAAACGTGAAGGCGGTCAACCCGAAGTGCAAGACGATCGCGGAGATCTATCCGGGCATTGAAGAACCGGCGGTGCGCGTTGGTTCCGATGTCTACGATTTGTATCCGGTGGTGGACACGATTGCGCACGAATACAGCAGCGGAGGCCGGGCGGCGAGCCGGACCCCGCTGGCCTGGTTCCAGGACATGGCCGGCATGTATTCCTTCCGCGCCTTCGCGGGCGCGAAACCGAGCTGGATGCTGAGCTATTCCTGGGAAAACGAGAAGCGCATTGTGCCGGGCGAGGCCATGCAGAACCTGGCCATGGCGCAGCTCATGGCCGGAACCAATACGTGGGACGCGCAGGGACATGTGATGTCGGGATCGAATGACATCGAGACGCGGAAGAAGATTTTCACCTGGATGAAGATGCACGAGAAGCTTTTCTTCGATCCGCGGGAGCCGGTGCGTCCGATCGGATTGTATTTTTCTCCGAGGAGCCGCGAGTATTTCGCCAAGGAGTTTATCGACTCGTACCGGGGCATGCTGCTGTGGCTGCTGCAATCGCACCTGGAGTTTCAGATCGTGACGCCGCGCACGCTGGCGGATTTTCGCGGCGCGCTGCTGATTTTGCCGGATGCCCGCTGTTTGGGAAAGACAGAGATGGATTTCCTGGCCTCCTATGTGAGATCGGGGAAGAAGCTGGTGGTCACGGGCGAGACCGGCAGGTACGATGACACCGGCGCGGCGCTTGATGCCAACCCGGTGCATGCCCTTCTGGAGATCCGGCGGCCGGGAGAGAAGAAGGCCGGCAGCCGGTTTCTCTATTATCCGGAGTGTCCCGGGAAGGCCTACTACGCGCAGTTGCGGAAAGAGTTCGACCAACGGGCCGCGGCCGGCGTTTGGGCGGGCACGGAGATGGAGAAACTGCGCCAGGCGCTTGCGGCGGAGATCGGCCAGCTCTCCGGGCTGGAGCCGGCTGTTGCGGTGGAGGCTTCTCCGTTTGTGGCGACGCAGATTGCCAAGGTGGACGGCAAGGTGTCGATTTTCCTGGCGAATTTCAAAGGATTGAAAGCGAAGGAGGTCGCCAGGCAGATTCCGGAAGAGAAGGTTACGGTTACGTTAGCGGGGACGAGCGCGCGGGTGGTCTCGTTTTTGCCGTTTCTGGGGCAGAAGCAGCAGGTGCGGGGGACGGTTCGCGGGGGGAAGGTGGTGTTTCCGCTGCCGGCGATTGAGAAGGGCGCGGTGGTTTGGGTCGAGAAGAGTCTTTAGCGGCGCTCCCAGACCCATCCGGTGGTCCCCTGCGAGCCTCCGTCTTCCATCTCCAGGGTGATGCCGGTGATCCAGGGCATTTCGGGAGATTGCGGGTGGATGCGAAGAGTCCGCTTTCCGGGGTCGCCGGCACCTAGCGTACGCCAGTTGCGGGCTTCCTGAATATAGATCAGGGAACCTTGCCGCGGCATCGCCAGCGCCACTTCTTCGGTCACCGGCGAACGGGCGATGAGGGTAGCGCGCGCCGGGAGCCCGAACCTCCCCGCCTCGCCGCCTTGCCAGACGAGCTTTCCGCGGAGGCCGTCTTTTCGCAACATTTCGAGTTCTTCCTTCGTGAGGTCCGGGATGGGGGGATTCGGGGGAAGGCCCTGCGGGGGCGGGACCGGGGGATTGCGCAAGGAGTCCGGGGCGGGCTCATAGGTCAACTCCTGCGGTCCGGGAAACCAGCGGATCCGGAGGATGGTGAGCCCGGTACGCCGGAACCCGAGCTGAGCCGCTTTTGCGTACCACGTTTGCGCTTCCGACGGGCTCGGCGAGGCGCCGCGCCCCAGCTCGAAGAGACGCCCAAGGGACCAGGCGGCGACTCCCAGTCCGCGGTCGGCCGCCTGGCGATACCAGCGCATGGCCTCTGCGTAATCGTGTGGAATCCCCTGCACCTCTTCCATTGTCCTCCCGAGCCAAAACATGGCGGCCGGATCTCCGGTCCCGGCGGCGGCGCGCAGGGCGGACACGGCGGCTGCCGGGTTGCCTTTGCCGAACCATTGCATCGCGTTTTGGGGCATGGGCGGCCAGTCCTGGAATTGTGCGAGGAGGAGGAGGGGGAGAAGCAGGAGCGTGCTCATGCATCGCATGTGGGCATTTTGGCATAGGTTGGGGGCGTCGACGAGAGCGTCGACGCGGCACGATGAATCGTGCGCTACAGAGGAGAGTTACTCGTAGCGGAGGGCTACCATCGGGTCTACTTTTGTGGCACGGCGGGCGGGGAGGTAGGCGGCCAGGGCGGAGACGGCGGTCAGCAGGAGGATCGGGGCTCCGATGCCGAGGGGGTCGGTGGGGCTGACACCAAACAGGTAGCTGCGGATCCATCGCGTGGAGACCAGGGCGAGCGGAAGGCCGATAGCGAGCCCGAAGGCGACCAGAATCACCGACTGGCGCAGGACCATCCACAGGACGTCAGCGCGCCGGGCGCCCAGGGCCATGCGGATGCCGATCTCATTGGTGCGGCGCGCTACCGCATAGGCCAGTGTGCCGTAAAGCCCGATTGCCGCCAGAACCAGCGCGAGCAGGCCGAAGAAACCGCAGAACTTGCTCATCAACGCTTCCGGGGAGAGTGCATCGGAGACCTGCGCCTCCAGCGTGGTGACGCTCAGGACGGTCAGGCGGCTGTCCACGGAACGGATCGCCTGGCGCACCTGCGCGGCTGCGGCGCCGGGGTCGCGCGAGGTCCGGATCAGCATCTCACCGAGATAGGGCTCGCGGCTGCCCCCTTGCCCGCCGGCGAAAAAGGCCATGGGCTTCGGCTTGTCGCGGAGCGTGTAATATTTCGAATCTGCGGCTACTCCGACGATCTCGATTCCGGACGG
>CAZMRK010000712.1:0-15000 GCA_964568355.1 uncultured Solibacteraceae bacterium
GAATGCCGATCGCCAGCATCAGCACCACGCCCAGCTTGACGAAGGTGCTGAGATAGTCGCGCGGCGCGAGCAGCAGCCAGACGGGTAGGGCGCTCGCCAGAAAGCCGTACAGGATGATGGCGATCGCCAGCGCGACGGCTGAAAGAGTGAATACCGGGGCGAAGGTTGCCGATGCCGCCACGCTCTGCCCCAGGAAGATGCTGCCCAGCACCAGCAGAAATCCAATGATGGAGCATTCCAGCACCTTGCCCGGACGCCAGTAGCGCAGATAGAGCCCCATGAAGACGGCGATGGGCATGGTGGCCGCGATTGTAAAGGTAGCCCAGGGACTGCCGCGGAGGGCATTGACGACCACCAGCGCCACCACGGCTAGCAGAATAATCATGATGAGCAGCACGGTGAGCAGGGCGGTGATGCCGCCCACTTTGCCGATCTCTTCCCGCGCCATCTGTCCCAGGGATTTGCCATCGCGCCGCATGGAGGCGAACAGGATCAGGAAGTCCTGCACCGCTCCGCCCAGCACCGCTCCGATAATGATCCACAGCGTTCCGGGAAGATAGCCGAACTGCGCCGCCAGGACCGGCCCGACCAGCGGTCCCGGACCGGCGATGGCCGCGAAGTGATGGCCGAAGACGATCCATTTATTGGTCGGCTCGAAATCGTGGCCGTTGCGCAGGCGCTCGGCCGGAGTAGCGCGCTGATCATTGAGAGTCATGATGCGCGCGGCTATAAACTTGGCGTAAAAACGAAAGCCCAACAGATAAGTGCACGCGGCCGCCAGCACCAGCCAGATGCTGTTCACCGGTTCTCCCCGGCTGAGGGCGATGCCGCCGAGGCAGAATGCAGACGCAACTGCCACCGCGGCCCAAATCGCGTGCCCGATAAGCTTCTTCACGACTTGAGTCTACTAAAACCGCTTCAGGCTACGCAGCATGGAAAAGGTGGTGGTTCCGCTGCGGTACTGCACGGAATGCACGGGATTCCAGTCCTGGTCGAGCGTGCCGATGTAGGTGACGCTGCGCCGGTCGGTGCCCATCAGAATCACGATGTAAGAGCGGGAGGGATAATAGAGCGCGCGATATTGAATCTCGCCGGCCTCGCTGCGCCAGTGGTCCTGGGCGGGCTGGCCGAGTTTCTGTACCACGCCCCAGTAGTCGTCGCGAGCGGTCAGCGACAGGTAGTCAGTGTCGCGCATGGTGTAGTTCACGCGCGGCTTGAGCACGCCCTCGCGGTAGAAGTTCCAGACCAGGAAAAACGAGAGGACGCCCACCACCATCACGGTTCCGATCAGCTTCAGAATACGGGAATCGGTGGCCGATGCGACGCGGATACCGATTACCGGCGCCGGTTCGCTGCGGTCGACGGGAGCGGGCGCGCTCACCGGCGCATTCACCGCTACCGGCATCTGGATGACGCGCCGCTGGTACGGCCAGACGGTGCCGCCCTTGTATTCCAGCTCTTTCACCAGGCCCACGATCAGCACCGGGTCATCCACCGAGGAGATCTCGCCCAGGAACCGGCGGGGAATCCAGATCTCCAGATCCATCTTGGTGTTGTAGACCAGGATCTCCGACCAGGTGGATTTGCGGACCAGCCACTCGTTGTGCTCGATATTCAGGATGGCCGGATAAAAAGAGAACGGCCGGACAGCCAGTGTATCGAATGGAGGCGTCAACGGCGTGAGGGACATAGGTCCTATTTCATAGTAACAAGCGGAGGAGCGGATCAGATTCCGTCAATCTCCGCAGCCCAGGCGTTCCTTGCCGAATTGATCATTTGCTGGACCTCGGGAGCGGCATTGATGAGACGTATATCGATTTCCGGGTGTGCTCGCGCGAACACCCGAAAGATTTCGTCAGCGAATGACTGCCCTACGCTTTCCACCGCAGCGAAGTCAAAGATAACCGTCTTAAACCGATCAACTCTGGCAAGCAGCCGCTTTGCCTGAGATCGCGAGACAAGCTTGTCTTCGCCATATTGCGCGAGCCTCACGGGAACAACCGTCTTGGTGAACCCGTAATCATCTCCACTCGAATACTGGTCGAAAATCTGCCTTTCGGTTCGCGCAGAGTGGTTGTTGAGCTTCATGAATATCGCCGTTCCTTCGGTCCCTGTTGGCCGCTCAAGAATCCAGTCCTCATCCTGTCCGAAGGTATGCGTGAAAAAGACGCCGTGCGAGAGGATATCGAACGAATCCAGAAGGCGTGACGTAAAGAAGATCCCCTGTCCGGTATGGCCTTTTGGGTCTGTCGTGAGTTTTCCTTTCGCCAGTTCCAAAATCGCATGTCGGTCATCAATCAAGTTCAATGCGTTTTGAATCTTTCGGAAAATCCCGATTCCATCGTCCAACAACAGGATCTGAGTATTCGTTGCCGTCTTAGCGATATTTATAGAGACAGTCTTTCCGGCCGAATGGTCAATGGCATTGTTGAACATCTCAGTTACACAGTAGTGCCAGATGTCCATTACATTTTTCGGCAGATTCCCGAGCACCAGGGAAACGTCTCTGGACCAGACAATATCTTCCGCAATTCCAGAGTCAAGCAGGTAGACCTTGCGCCATTCCATGAGAGCCGCCAGCCGATATTTCCGATGGCGCGTCTTTCCCTCCGGAACCAGCGCCTTTTCTTGGACCAAGTTGACGAGGTGCTTGTGCGCCGCTTGTCTAGAAATACCAAAGTGCTCGGAAACCAGATGCGGGATGTCGGCCGGATGCCTCTCGATGTTCTCGAGGATGAACCGCCGGATCTCCTCCCCGCGCGCTCTGACTTTGCGATGGGTCACCGAAGGGAGTTCTGCGCCATGCTGAGTGTTGGCCGGATACGCGCGGAACACAGTGTTATTCACCTACCGATTGTAAACCTTTCATTATTTCTTTGTCAACTTTAAACTACTACTAGGTTGACAAGACAGGAAGGCGACGTGAAAAAATCGCAGCCCACACCGGGTTGGCCTCCCATTCCTCGGTTCAGAACTGGCGACGAATCGGGGACGTTCGTTACCGCGGAATCATGCCCAGGAGCGCATTGACCACAATGGAGGCCATGCCGATCGGGATCATGTACTTCCAGCCGATATCCATAAGCTGGTCATAGCGGAAGCGCGGGAAGGTGCCGCGGAACCAGATCATCAGGTAGATGATGAGCGAGACTTTGAACAGGAACCAGAAGACGCCGATTACGGCTGCATTGACTGCCGGCACCAGGAACACCAGGCCGGACAGAATCAGGCTCAGCGCCACCAGGATCAGGACTTTCTGCTGAAGCGGATCCTTCAGCCTCTTGACCAGGATCAGGCTGCCGCCTCCCGATCCGACAAAGAACACGAGGGGCACCACGTAGTTCAGCGGTTCCAGCCAGCCGACGCTCGGAAACGGCCTCAGCCAGCCTCCAAAAAACAACGTGGCCGCCACCGAGGAGACCACAAAGATATTGGCATACTCCGAAAGGAAATAAAGTGCCCAGCGGAAGCCGCTGTACTCGGTGTGAAAGCCCGCCACCAGCTCCGATTCCGCCTCCGGCAGGTCAAACGGAGCGCGGTTGGTCTCCGCGGTGGCGGCCACCAGGTACACCATGAAAGGAACCAGCATGAAGCCGTAGTTCGCGAAGATAAACCAGATGCCGCGGTCCGCCTGCGCCTGGACGATGCCGCGCAGGCTCAAGGTGCCGGCCACCATCAGCCCCGAAAGCAGGGCGAACGCAAGCGCCACCTCGTAGCTCACCAGTTGCGCCGCGCTGCGCAGCGCGCCCAGCAGCGGATAATGGCTGTTGGAGGCCCAGCCCCCGAGAATAATCCCCAGAATTCCCACCGCCGACATCGCCGAGATGACCAGGATGCCCACATTCACATCCGCCACATAAAGATTCTGGCTGAAGGGCAGCACGGAAAATGAGGTCAGCGCCGTGAAGGTGGAGATCACCGGTGCCAGCCAGAAAATGGCCTGATCGGCTTCAGTCGGGATGATGTCTTCCTTCAGGATCAGCTTCAGGGCGTCGGCGATGGGCTGCAGGAGCCCGTGCGGCCCCACGCGCATCGGTCCCAGGCGCACCTGGAAGTCCGCCAGCACCTTGCGCTCCACCAGCGTCAGATAGCCGGCCACCAGCGGAAAGACCGCGACGATCACCGCGGTGAGCACGATCGGGATGAACAGAGGATGTTGAAAGACGGCAGTCATAGGCCTCTAACGCAATAGCGACGTCTGCGCCAACTGGAGAAACGGTTCCGGATAGACTCCGATCCCGATGGTCAGGGCCGCGCTCACTCCCAACGCCAGGCGCAGGCCGAAACTGCCGGCCAGGGGGGCCTGCTCGCTCGATTCCCGAATAAACATGGCGCGAATGATCCGGAAGTAGTAGTAGATCGCGACCGCGACATACAGCGTGCCGATCACCGCCAGCACATAGTGCCGGGTCTCGATCAGCGACAGGAAAATATAGTACTTGCCCAGGAAACCCGCCAGCGGAGGAATTCCCGCCAGCGAGAGCAGGAAGATCAGCATGAGCGAGGCATACCCGGGACTGCGGCGAATCAGGCCGGCCATGTCGTCCAGGTCCTCGCCGATGATGTTCTTGCGCCGCAGGGCCACCACTACCAGAAAGGCGCCCAGGTTCATGAAGGTATACACCAGCACGTAGACCGAGATGCCCTTGATTCCCGTATCGTTGCCGGCTACCAGGCCCAGCAGCATGTATCCGGCGTGCGAAATCGAGCTGTAGGCCAGCAGGCGCTTCACGTTGTTCTGATTAATAGCCGCCAGGTTTCCGACCGTCATGGTGGCCACTGCCACTACGCTGAGCAGCAACTCCCAGCTCGCCCTCGCCGGCGCCAGCGGACCCAGGAAGATCCGCAGGAGGAAGGCGATCGAAGCGGCCTTGGAAGCCACCGAAAGGTAGGCGGTCACCGTAGTCGGAGCGCCTTCATAAGCATCCGGCGCCCACATGTGAAAGGGCACCGCGGAGATCTTGAACAGCAGGCCGACCGTGGTGGTCACCATCGCCAGGAAGACCACCGGATCCCAGGAATCGCGCGCGGCAATGGCATTGGTGATCTCCGCCAGCTTGGTGGATCCGCTGATGCCGTACATCACCGAGAAGCCGTACACCAGAAAGCCGCTCGAGAACGCTCCCAGCACCAGGTACTTCAGCGCAGCCTCGTTGGAGCGGCGCTCGGTGCGCAGGAAGCCCACCATCACGTAGAACGAGAGCGCCATCAACTCCAGGCCGATAAACAACGTAATCAGGTCCGTGCCGGCGGCCAGGAAGAACATGCCGCATTGGGCAAGCAGCAGAAGCCCGTAGTACTCGCCGTGGTGCTCTCCGGCAATCTCCAGGTAGCGGTAGGAAACGATCGCAACGATCAGCGCTGCCGCCACGAAGATCCAGTTAAAGAAGATGGAGAAGCCATCCACCGTAAGCGAGCCCTGGAAGGCCGTGATCTGATTCAACCCGTTGGCCGTCAGATAGGCCTGCTGGCGGAAAAGCGCCACGCCGGTAAAGACCTCGCCGGCCGCCACCAGCAGCACCAGGTATTTGCGCTGCCGCGGGTCGGGGAAGACCAGGAAATCGAACATCAGGATGGCACAGCCGAACAGGGCCAGCATGATGGCTGGAATCAGAGCGAAATGATCGGTTGCCGTGTAGAAAGAGTTCATTGCCCACCTGCCAGCGCGCCCTGGTTTGCTCCCGCAGTGGCGCGCGGCGCCACCTCGGCGGCGCGGGTGCCGCCCTGGAAATACCCCGGCCGCACGCGTTCCACAATCTGCGACACCGGCTTATCCAGAATCTCGAAATACGGTTTGGGATAGATGCCGATCCACAAGGCCCAGGCGATCAGCGGCAGAAAGACCGCCATTTCGCGCACGCTCAGGTCGGGCAGGTGCAGATTCTTGGCATTGGTCACCTGGCCCAGCATCGTGCGCTGATAGAGCCACAACAGATAGGCCGCGCCCAGGATCACGCCGAAGACGGCGAAGGAAGCCCACGCGTGACTGGCTTCGAAAGCGCCTTGCAGGATCGTAAATTCTCCCACGAACCCGTTGAGCAGCGGAAGACCCGCCGAGCTCAGCATCGCAATGGCAAACACGGTGGCGTATTTGGGCATGATGTGCGCCAGACCGCCGTATTCGGAGATCTCGCGCGTATGCCGCCGCTCGTAGACCACGCCGATGATCAGGAAAAGCATTCCGGTCGAGATGCCGTGGTTGATCTGCTGGATCACGCTGCCGGCCAGCCCGTTCGGGTTGAGCGAGAAAATGCCCAGCGTGCAGAAGCCCAGGTGGCTGACCGAGGAATAGGCGATCAGCTTCTTCCAATCCGCCTGCATCAGGCAGACCAGCGCGCCGTAGATAATGCCGATGATCGAAAGCACCGCCAGAATCTGCACGATGACGACGTCGATCGAGGCTTTGGGCAGCAGCGGCAGCGAGAAACGGATAAACCCGTAGGTGCCCATCTTCAGCAGAACGCTGGCCAGGATCACCGATCCCGCCGTGGGAGCTTCCACGTGGGCATCCGGAAGCCAGGTATGGAAAGGGAACATCGGCACTTTGATCGCGAAGCCCAGGAAGAAGGCCCAGAAGACCCACTGCTCGATTCCCAGCGGCAGGTTCAGCTTCATCAGCTCGGAGATCTCGAAGGTGTAGGTGCCGAACTGCTTGCCATACTGAAAATAGAGCGTCAGAATGCCCAGCAGCATCAGCACCGAACCGGCCAGCGTGTACAGGAAGAACTTGATCGCCGCATAAAGCTTGCGCGGGCCTCCCCATACCCCGATGATGAAGTACATCGGCACCAGCACCAGTTCCCAGAAGACATAGAAGAGGAAGAAATCGAGGGAGAGGAACACTCCCAACATGCCCGTCTGCAACAGCAGAAACATGGCGTAGTATTCCTTCACCCGATCTTCGATCGCATTCCAGGACGAAAGAATGGCCAGGAACCCCACCAGCGTGGTCAACATGACCAGAAGCAGGCTGATGCCGTCGATTCCGACCAGATACTGCACTCCCAGGGCCGGGATCCAGTGCACCCGCTCCACCATCTGGAAGCCGGAGGCAGTCCGGTCAAAGCGCGAGACCAGCGGCAGCGAGATCAGGAATCCGACGAAACCCACCAGGTTGGCCCACACCCGGATCAGATTTTTGTGCCGGCCCGGGATTAGCAGCAGCACCAGCAGCCCGGCTAGCGGAGCGAACAGTACGAGACTCAGTAAATGCTGGTCCATAAAATTATCGCAGTGCGTAGTAGCCGAAGAACGCCATCACGCCCACCACAAAAAACAGCGCATAGGCCTGCACCCGGCCCGTCTGCAGGATACATACCGGATACGACAGCAGCTTGACCGTGAAGGAACTGAGCCGGACGGCGCCATCGATGACCCAGGTGTCCCACCACATCGAGACCCGCGAGCTGAACCGGGTGAGCCAGCCGGTTCCATTCACCGCGCCATCCACCACGTTGCGGTCGAATGCTCCGAGCACCAGTCCTCCGCCTTTGCACAGCCCGTTTACGAACAGGAAATCGTAGATCTCATCCACGTACCACTTGGCGCACAGCACTTTGTAAACCGGCCCGCAGCGCTCCGCCAGCCGGTCGGGGATCTCCGGCTTGCCGTAGTACAGGTAGCGCGCCAAGGCGATTCCCATCAGCGCCACGGCCACCGAGACTCCCATCAGGATCCACTCCATGCTGGCCTCGTGAGCGCCGCCGTGCTCGGCCTCGATCGCGGCCGACGCAAAGGCCGGCTCCAGCCACCGCTCGAAGGCTTGAAATCGTTCCGGAAGATTCCACAGCTTCGGCACGCCCAGCCATCCGGCGAACACGCTGCCGATCGCCAGCACCGTCAACGGCGCGGTCATCGTCAGCGGAGACTCGTGGATGTGTTCGGCCACTTCCGGCGCGACGCGCGACTTGCCGTAGAAGGTCATATTCATGAGCCGCCACATATAAAAGGCGGTCATGCCGGCGGTCACCAGGCCCACGAACCAAAGCATCTTCGATCCGGAGGGGGAACTGTAGGCCTGCCAGAGAATCTCGTCTTTCGAGAAGAAGCCCGCCAGGCCGGGAATTCCGGCAATCGCCACCGAACCGACCCACATGGTCCAGTGCGTAATCGGAATCTTGTCTTTGAGCCCGCCCATGCGCCGCATGTCCTGCTCGCCGCCCACCGCATGGATCACCGAACCGGAGCAAAGGAAGAGCAGGGCCTTGAAGAAGGCGTGGGTGAACAGATGAAACACAGCCACCCAATAGGCGCCCACACCCAGCGCCAGGAACATATAGCCGAGCTGGCTCACGGTCGAATAGGCCAGCACGCGTTTGATGTCGTTCTGCACCAGCGCGATACTGGCCGCCAGAATGGCCGTAAAGGCTCCCACCGTGGCGACGATCGTAGAGGTCTCCGGCGTCAACTGGAACAACGCCGCCGAGCGGGCCACCATATAGACACCGGCCGTCACCATGGTCGCCGCGTGGATCAGCGCGGAAACCGGCGTGGGACCTTCCATGGCGTCGGGCAGCCACACAAACAGCGGAAACTGCGCCGACTTGCCCGTAGCGCCGATAAAGAAAAGCAGCGCGATGGCGCTCAACACCCCGAAGCCCGCCGTCTCCGCGTGAAACTGCCCGCTGCGCAAGGCCGCGTTCACATCCACGAACCGCACGGTGCCGAGCAGGGCAAAAGTGAGCAGCATGCCCAGGATAAATCCTGCATCGCCCACGCGGTTTACGACGAATGCTTTCTTGCCGGCATCGGCGGCGGATTTCTTGTGGAAATAGAAACCGATCAGCAGGTAGCTGCACAACCCCACGCCTTCCCACCCTACGAACAGCAGCGTGTAATTGTTGGCCAGCACCAGCATCAGCATGAAGAACACGAACAGATTCAGGTATCCGAAGAAACGGTAATAGCCGGTATCGTGGGCCATGTAGCCCACCGAGTACACGTGGATCAGAAAGCCGACGCCGGTGACCACCAGGATCATCACCGAGCTGAGCGGGTCGAGCAGAAAGCCCCAGTCCGCCGTAAAGGTAGCCAGCCGCCCGTCCAGCAGGTGAAACGGCAGCCCCGCCAGCCAGGTGAACTGGATCACCTGGTGCACTTTCTGCGGCGTCTGGCTCAACTGCATCACCGCGCCCACCGAAAACAGAAACGAGAGCAGAACCATGCCGGGACACAGCAAGCTCACCAGGATCTTCAACGGCGACCCGTGCGCATGATCGTGTCCGTGGTCATGATCGTGGTCGTGGGCGTGACTGTGGTCGTGGACATGATCGTGCGCGTGCGAATGGCCGTGTCCGTGCGCATCATGCTCTTCATGGGTATGCTCCACGCCCGGAGCGATCGCGACGGCGGAAGGCGGCTGCGGATCGAGTTTCTTGCCGAACAGAAGCATCAGCGCCGCACCGAACAGCGGGAACAGCGGAATCAACCAGATCTGGTCGAGAAAGTTCACACTAGTTCTCCCGTCAACTTACAGCCTCCCGGCAAGGAACAGGGGGCGCCTGTCCTACCATTTCAGCAAGTCAATTTCGTCGGCGAGCACCGTCTCCCGATTGCGGAACAAGGCAATCAATATGCCCAGTCCTACGGCGGCCTCCGCCACCGCGTCGGTAATCACGAAAATCGCGAAGATCTGCCCGTTCACGTTCTCCAGCGCTCTGGAAAACGCGATCAGGTTGATATTCACGGCATTCAGAATGAGCTCGATCGACATGAGAATGATGACAATATTGCGCCTGGTGAGCACGCCCACCGTCCCGATCAACAGGAGCGCCGCGCTCAGTCCCAGGTAATGCGCTGTCGTAATCGCGTGCACGGTCAAATCCTCTTCTTCGCCATCACCACCGATCCCACCACGGCGACCAGCAGCAGAATCGAAGCAACCTCAAAAGGCAGCAAGTATTGCGAAAATAAAACGTCCGCGATCCGTTCCGTGTTGCCCACTCCGGCGTTCATACTACCCTGGCTGCGGGCCATTTGAAATCCGGAAGCCCCCTTGGAAAGGAAGTAATAGATCTCCGCGCCTACCAGAGCCACGCAAACCAGGGCGATGGTCCACTGTCCGTTGAACTGCTTCTGCTTGGCCGCCTGGTCCAGGTTCACCAGCATGATGACGAACAGGAACAGCACCATAATGCCGCCCACGTAGAGCACAATCTGCGTAGCGAACAGGAACTCCGCGCTCTGCAGCAGGTACAGCCCCGCTACACCCAGCAGGGTGACGATCAGAAAGATGGCGCTGTGTACGGCATTCCGCCGCGTGATGGTCAGGATCCCGCCGCCCAGCACCAACACCGCAAACACGTAGAACAGGATGGTATCCATCAGCATTTGTACTGGGTCGGCTTGGGCCCTTCTTCAAGCATCTGCCGGTCCCAGATGGCTCCTTCCCGGCTGTAGCTGGCCAGTTCGAAATCCTGTGTCAGTTCCAGGGCATCCACCGGACAGGCATCTTCACACAACCCGCAGAACATGCACCGGGAAGTGTCATAGGTGAAGGTGGTCAATTCCTTGCGCCGCGTCTTCTCGTTGCGCTCCGTCGTCACCACAATCAGCGTCTCCGGACATGCCAGGGCGCAAAGATTGCAGCCGATGCAGAGCGTCTCGCCATTTTCCGGGTTGATATTCAACCGGGGAGCCCCGCGATAGCGTTCCGCTACCCTGGGCCGCTCGGCTGGATACTGTTCGGTGCAGATATACTTGGGATTCTGGTTGCGAAACGTGACCCAGAGTCCTTGGAGCAAATCCACCAGAAATACTTTTCTGAGCAGCTTCCCCATAACCTTTAGTCTCCCACCCATCCGGTCATCCGGACCAGCGCTCCAGCGCCTGAATGATTCTTTATCGATCCACCTCGCCCAGAACAATATCCAGCGTGCCGACAATCGCCACCACATCCGCCACCAGCCCGCCGCGCACCATGCAATCCAGCGCCTGCAGATTTACAAAAGAAGGCGGCCGCACCCGTACCCGGTAAGGTTGGGTGGAGTTGTCGCTGACCACGTAATATCCCAGTTCGCCTTTGGGGGCTTCGATCGAGACATAAGCCTCGCCCAGCGGCGGCTTGATTACCTTGGGAACCTTTGCCATGATCGGCCCCTCCGGTATTTTCTCGACGGCCTGGCGGATGATCCGGACCGACTGGCGCATCTCCTCCAGGCGCACCGTATACCGGTCGTACGTATCTCCGTTCTCACCGGTCGGGATTTCAAATTCGTATTGCTCGTATCCTGAATAGGGCTGGACCTTGCGCAGATCCCACTTCACACCCGCCGCCCGCAGCATGGGTCCGGTAACGCCGTATTCCTTGCACTGGTCGCCGGTCAGGATGCCCACGCCCTTCAGCCGTCCGACCCAGATGCGATTGCTGCTCAGAAGTTCCTCGTACTCGTCCACCTTCGGCAGGAACATTTCGCAGAACGCCCGCACCTGCTCTTCAAAGCCATCGTACAGGTCATACTGCAGCCCGCCGATTCGGAACGCGTGCGTCGTCAGGCGCGCGCCGCAATAATTCTCGAAGATATTGAGGGCGGCTTCACGCTCGCGAAAGCAATAGAACACCGGCGTGATGGCGCCGATATCGAGCGCGTGTGTGCCCAGCCACACCAGGTGGCTCGTAATCCGGTTCAGCTCGGTGAGAATCACCCGCGCGGCCTGCGCCCGCGGCGGCGCCTCGATGTTCAGCAGTTTTTCCACCGCCAGGCAGTAGCCCAAGCCGTTCGAAACCGCCGCGACATAATCCATGCGGTCGACGTAGGGCGCAAACTGCTGGTAGGTGCGATTCTCGGCAATCTTTTCCACACCCCGGTGCAGATAGCCGATGACACACTCGGTGCCGATGACCTTCTCGCCGTCAAGCTTCAGGATCACTCGCAGCACCCCATGCGTGGAGGGGTGCTGAGGGCCCATATTGAGAACCAGTTCGGTGGAGTCTAGGAATGTGGATTCCGGCATACGGGGTCACTGGCCGCTTTCAATGCCCAGGTTCTCCTTTACCCATTTGTTGTCCTGCTCGAGAATCGAATAGTCTTTCCGCAAGGGATACCCCTCCCACTCTTCCGGCAGCAGGATGCGGCGCATATTGGGGTGACCCTCAAATTCAATGCCGAACATATCGAACACCTCGCGCTCCAGCCAATTGGCGGCAAGGTGTACCGGAATCGCCGATGCCGGACGTGCTCCGTCCGGGATCATGACCTTGATGCGGATTCGTTCGTTTCGAGAAAAGCTGTAGAGAATGTAAACAATGTCGAAACGTTCCGCACGACTGGGGTGATCTACTGCAGTAATATCCACCAGGTAATCGAAGTCTGCTTCCAGCTTCAGAAACTCCAAAATGGGGATCAGGGCTTCTGGTTGCGCGATCAGGAAATTTTGACCCAGATAACTGGAGTACTCCCGAATCCGATCCCCGAAGCGCTCCCGGAGTTGCTGCACCAGTTCGCCTTCCCAAGGCGTAACCGCCATGACTGGGGGTGCCTTGGGAGCCGCGGCGTGAGCTGCTGGAGCCTTGGGAGCAGCCGGCTTGGCTGGTTGTGCTGCCGGTTGCGCCAGCTTGTCCGCGCTTTCTCCCTGATCCGGAGAGGGCGGCACCGGGCCCGCAGGCTTTTGCTCATCAGCCATTTGTACTCCTGGTGAAGATCACTACACTTACCACTTGCTGACCTGACTGTCAAATGCTAAAAGGGACGTATTCCACAGCCTTTGGAAGCCCACCAAATTCGGGTGTGGTCTGTCTTGCTGACGGCCACGGAAGCCACTACCGACCGGTTATTCGCCACCCTTTCCCCCGATGAAAGAGATCGCGCCGCGCGCTTTCACTTCAACCTTCATCGCCACCGGTTCGTGCTTTCCAGAGGTCTGCTGCGGGTGCTGCTGGCCCGCTACCTGGATACCGACCCGGCGGCCCTGGTGTTCGGCTATGGTCCCCAGGGAAAACCGGTGCTGCCCGGAAGTGGACTCTGTTTCAATGTCTCCCACTCCGGGAACCTGGCCGCTTATGCGCTGGTCCCGGATCCGACCGGAAGGCTGGAGCTCGGAATCGATGTGGAATCGATCCGCACGGTCTCTCACTCCGACGCGGTGGCTCGACGATTTTTCTGTCCCGCCGAATGGCAGGAAATCGAGACGCTTCCCCCCGCCGAGCGTGCGGACGCCTTCTTCCGCTGCTGGACCCGTAAGGAAGCCTACGTCAAGGCACTGGGCGGCGGGCTTTCCGTCCCCCTCGACCGCTTCCAGGTCTCGCTCCTGCCCGGGCATCCGGCTCGCCTGATCAGCCTGGATGGCGACCCGGTCCGGGCCTCGGAATGGTCGCTCTATCACCTGGACCCGGCGGAGGGCTACACCGGAGCTCTGGCTGTCCATGCCACCGGATTCCGGCTCCGCGCCTGCCACGCCTGCCACGTGGAAGCCTCTCTCGATCAGCTTTCTTTGTAACCTTTTTGGAGTTGGCCGGTTTTTCTATATGGAAACGGCTCCTCCAGGCGGAACACACGTGGACGAACGGCCAGACGACATCCTGATGCAGAAGGTACGGGAAGGCGACGTAGCCAAACTCGCCATCCTGTTCGAACGGCACCATCAACCGCTGTTCGCCCATTTTGTGCGCCTCACCGGCGACCGGGAGGGGAGCGAAGACCTGGTGCAGGATGTCTTCTTCCGGGTGCTGAAATACCGGCACACCTTTCAGGACGGCAGTTCTTTCCGCGCCTGGATGTATCAGGTCGCCCGGAATGCCTGGCTGGACAGCACCCGCAAACGCAAAGGGGAGGTCCTCATGATCGATGATCCGGAACGAAATCTGCGGGAGCCGGCGAGCACTGCGGCCGACCCCTCGGAGGCTTTCCACGCGCGCGAGCAGGCCCGGCTGATGCGCCGGGCATTGGCTTCGCTGCCGGTGGAAAAGCGCGAAGTGCTCCTGCTCAGCCGTTTCCAGAATTTGAAGTACGAGCAGATTGCCGAGATCCTGGCCTGCGACATCGGCGCCGTCAAGGTGCGTGTGTATCGCGCTGTCAAGGCGCTGGGCCAGATCTTCCTGGAATTGTCGGGAGAGAAAGCGTCATGACCTGCGATCAGTTTCAGCAATACCTGCCGGATCATCTGACCGGCAGTCTGCGGGAGAGCGAAAAAGCCGAATTCCATGAGCATCTGGACGGCTGCGCGCTTTGCCGTGAGGAAGCGGAGCGGGCCGGCCGGATGTGGGAGCTCCTGGGTGTCCTGGAGCCGGAAGCTCCCAGCTCCAGGCTGCGCAGCCGCTTCTATGACTCCCTGGCAGCCTACCAGCAGGGCATGTCCCAACCTCGCGCCTCCGGGGCCGGCCTGATGGGCCAGATGCGCGCCTGGTGGTCGCGGCAGCCGGTCTTCCAGGTGGCGTACTCGCTGTTCCTGCTCGCGGCCGGAGCGCTGGGCGGCCACGCTCTGAGCGTTCGCCAGGCCAATCCCCCGGAACTCGCCCAAATGCAGCAGGAACTCGCTGGGATGCGCCAGATGGTGACCCTTTCCCTGCTCCAGCAGCAGTCCGCCAGCGAGCGGCTGCGCGGTGTCGACTGGAGCCAGCAGGTGGATCGGTCCGATACGCAGGTGCTCGGAGCCCTGCTTTCCGCCGTCAATCACGACCCCAACGTCAACGTCCGCCTGGCAGCCGTGGACGCGCTCCGGCGCTTTACCGGAAATACGCAACTGCGCCGCCGCATTGACGATTCTCTGGCGCGGCAGAGCTCGCCGCTGACCCAGATCGCCTTGATCGATCTGATCGTCGACCTGCGCGAGAAGCATTCCGTGCCCGCGCTGCGCTCCCTGGCGCAGAACGCGAGCGTCAGCCAGGAGGTCCGCGAGCGCGCCTCCTGGGGCATTACGCAATTGCAATAGATGGAGATTTTATGTGGAAACCATATGCTTATCTGCTGGCCGTTGATCTGTTGGCATTGAGTGGTTTGGCCCCGGCGGCAGCACAGGATCGTACCAGCATTGCCTTCAGCGATCCTTCCCGGCCAGGCACCGTAA
>CAZMRK010000713.1:0-2687 GCA_964568355.1 uncultured Solibacteraceae bacterium
ATGTCGCCGCGCTCGACATAAGGGAGGAAGGCATCCTGCTGGGCCTTGTTGAAGCGGTGGATCTCGTCGATGAACAGGATGGTCCGGCGGCCCAACCGGCGGATTCGTTCGGCATCGGCCATCACCGCCTTAATCTCTTTGATACCGCTGAGGACCGCGCTGAACGGAATGAACTCGCAGTGCGTCATGCGGGCGATGAGCTTGGCCAGCGAGGTCTTGCCCACGCCCGGTGGACCCCACAGGATGACCGAGCTGAGTTCATCGCGCTCAATCTGCTGCCGCAGCGGCTTGCCCGGTCCCAGGATGTGCTCCTGGCCGACATAATCCTCCAGGCGCTCGGGTCGCATACGATCGGCCAACGGCCGCTTCTTATCGGTTATTTCCGGAAGGCTGGTATCAAAGAGACTCATTGCCCTTCCTCATTTTTGCGCAGACTTCAGGCAACAGCGCGCTGCCGCCGCGCTTCATACAACAGGATGCCTGCTGCTACCGCGGCGTTGAGCGATTCGACACCCACCGTCGGAATGGAGACATCCAGCGCGGCGGCGCGCATTTCCCCGCTGACGCCCCGGGCCTCATTGCCGATGATCACGCCGCATTTGCGGGTCCAATCCACTTCGTCGATCGGGAGCGAGGGTCCCGCGCCACCCGGCACTCCGGCGTACAGGTCCACACCGTTCTGCTGGAGCGCCGCACGGGCCAGCGCGGCATCCAGGCCCGACAAAAACGGGATGCGGAACAGCGAACCGGCGGAGGCGCGCAGGGTCTTGGAGTTAAACGGGCTTACCGTGCCTTTCAGGAACAGGAGGCCGGTAGCGCCGAAAGCCTCGGCAGCGCGAGCGATGGTGCCGGCGTTGCCGGGATCTTGCAGCCCGTCCAGCACCACGACCAGGCTGCGCCCGCGAAACAACTGCTGCAGGCTCCACTCCGGGGGCCGCACCAGGGCAATCACTCCCTGTGTCGTTTCTGTACCGGCGATGCTTTGAAACAGCGGATCGGGCACGGTCGCCAGGCGGATGCCGTTCAGGCCGCGGATGTGTTTGGCCACCGCAGCTTCCACGGAAACCGAAGCCAGCACCAACTTCACGTCACAGTCGCTGCGAAGCGCCTCTTCGAGCAGATGGAAGCTTTCCGCTACAGCATAGCCCTCGGATGTGAGTTCGCCGCGGACGATCGCCCGGCGCAGGGATTTGAGCAGAGGGTTGGCTGCGCTCGTGATGGATTCCGGCTTAGGCATTCCCTTCTTTATCTACAATGTTACTGGACGACGCAAATCACACCAATGAAACGGGTCCTGTGGGCTCTGCTGGCGGTAGCGGCTGCGCTTGCCCTCTACATCGGATGGATTGCCACTCGCATCGAAAGACAGGCGGGGTTGGAAGAAGCCCAACCGGCCGATGTGATTCTGGTGCTGGGCGCTGCCGAGTATCGAGGCAGACCATCGCCCGTGCTGCGCGCGCGCCTGGACCATGCCCTGGAGCTATACCGCCAAAAGCTCGCGCCGCGCATCATGACCACCGGAGGTGCCGGGGGCGACCCGGTTTTCACCGAAGGCACGGTGGGCCAGAGCTACCTGATCAGCCACGGCGTGCCTTCCGAAATGATTATTGTAGAGCGCGAGGGCGATTCCACCGTCTATTCGACCTCGGCAGCAGCGGAAATCCTGAATCGCATGGGACTCAGATCGGTAATTGTGGTGAGCGACGGCTATCACATCTTCCGGGTCAAGAAGATGCTGCAGGCCCACGGCATCGCCGCCTTCGGCTCGCCCCGGCCGGAAAAGCAGAAGCAGACACTCAAAGAAAGATGGAACTACGTGCGGCAGGCGGTGGGATACCTGCTCTGGTCGGTCGGCGTCTCCGTATAGAGCCGTTTGCTACAGCTTCAGCAATTCGCGGAGCCGGCGGGTCTGGACCCGGCTGACCGGAATCTCGGTATGTTTTTTATCGTCCATGCGAAGCTGGTAACTGGATTTGAACCAGGGCACCACTTCCTTGATCTTGTTGATATTGACCAGGTAGGAGCGGTGTACCCTCCAGAAGATGTCCTTGTCCAGATTGGCCTGCAAGTCTTCGATCGTACGGTAGCTGGAGTGCCCTTCGATATTGGTGGCTACCAGCGTGATCAGACCATTGTCGATAGTGGCATAGATCACGTCCTGGGCATCCACGATGAAGCTGCGGTTGCCGCTGCGGACCAGTAGCTTGGAATGCGCGGGACCTACGCGCTGGGGTTCAGGGATATGGACCTTCTGACGATCCTGGATGGCGCGGCGGGCGCGCTCGATGGTCTCCGCCAGGCGGGCCTTGTCCACCGGCTTGAGCAGGTAGTCCATGGCCTCCAGGCGGAACGCCTCTACGGCATATTGTTCATAGGCGGTGACAAAGATGAAGTGGGGGAGATCGACATCTTTTTCGCGCAACTGCCGGACCACACCCATGCCGTCGATTCCGGGCATGTGCACGTCGAGGAAGACCAGTTCCGGCTCAAGCTTCTGAATCAGTTCTACGGCTTCGAGGCCGTTGGTCCCGGTACCAACCAACTCCACCTCGGGAAAGTCCTTGAGCAGATACGATAATTCGTCGCAAGCCAACTGTTCGTCGTCTACAATGACAGTCGTTAGCGTAGCCGTCGCGCGCTCTCGCATCGAGTTGGTATTATAACATTTCGACAACTTTTGGCTTTTC
>CAZMRK010000714.1:0-13829 GCA_964568355.1 uncultured Solibacteraceae bacterium
TATGCAGCTTCTCTCGAACCTGGTCACTGTCGAGCGTGACTACGCACCCGTCATCGTGAATCACTATAACGTCTGGCCCGTTTTCGATATCTATGCCAATGTCGACCGCCGGGACCTGGGCGGCGTGGGCGCGGAAGTGGAGAAGATCATGCAGGAGGAGGAAGCCCACCTGCCGCGCGGCACCTCATTCGCCCTGCGCGGGCAGTTCGAGACCATGCAGTCCTCCTTCTTTCGTCTCGGTTTAGGTATGATCTTCGCGGTGGTCCTCGTGTATCTCCTGATGGCGGTGAACTTTCAATCCTGGCTCGATCCGTTCATCATTCTCATGGCGCTGCCGGGCGCGATGGCCGGGATTCTATGGATGCTGTTTGTCACCGGCACCACTCTCAGCGTTCCGTCCCTCATGGGGGCTATCATGTGCATCGGCGTGGCCACCGCCAATAGCGTGCTGATCGTGACCTTCGCCAACGATGAGCGCGCGCTGGTGCCCTCCGCCCGGGAAGCGATGCTCTCCGCCGGCTATGCTCGCATCCGGCCTGTCCTGATGACCGCGACCGCGATGATCCTCGGAATGTTGCCCATGGCATTGGGCCTGGGAGAAGGCGGCGAGCAGAACGCTCCCCTGGGGCGCGCCGTGATCGGAGGCCTGCTGTTCGCCACCGTCACGACGTTGTTCGTCGTTCCGATCATTTATTCCTACCTGCGGACCAAGCCCCCTGTCGATCACGAGCGCCGTCTGCAGCAACAGGTGCGGGAAGGAACTTTGCAATCGGAAGCGTTGTCGTCGGAATGGAGTCGCGCGTAAATCGCCGCTGGGCCTCTGATGCGATATATCGAACCAAATCAACCCCAACCTCCCGAAGTGGATGTGGAGGGAACTCTCGAGGAAAAGCTCAGGAAGGAGAATGAGGATCTCAAGCGGCAGCTTCAGGAGCTGAAAGGCTCGCCCCACGCGCGTGAGCACACCGGCATCCCCACCAGGCTCTGGCATCCGTCGCGGCTTACCATCATAGCCATCTTCTTGGCGGCCACCGCCACCATCATCGTGGCCTTCGTCGCCGGATACCTGCCGCGTCAGCGGCGCCAGTCCCTCATCGTCGATGAATCGCAACAGCGCGAGCAGGCGTTGCCGCGCGTTGAGGTAACCGAAGCGGGGCGTTCGGAAGGAGTCAGCAAGTTGGAGCTTCCCGGCAATATCCAGCCCATCACGGAGGCCCCGTTGCTGGCGCGGACCGATGGCTATGTCCGCCGGCGGCTGGTCGATATCGGAGATCGCGTGCGAGCCGGTCAACTCGTCGCGGAGATCGAGGCGCCCGAACTGGACCAGCAGGTTCGCCAGGCCCAGGCGAGCGTGCAGCAGGCGGAATCAGCCCTCGATCAGGCGCTTGCCAACCTGGAGCAGGGCAGGGCCGATATGGAATATGCCCGCGTTACCGCCCAGCGATGGGGCAGTCTGGTGCAGCGCGGCGTCGTTTCGCGCCAGGAGAATGATCGCTATCAGGCGCAGTATCGCTCGCAGTCCGCCAGCGTTCGGGCGCTGGAGAAGGCCGTGGCCGCGCAGCGCAGTAATGTCGCTGCCGCCGAGGCGAACCTGGCGAGGCTCCGGGAGATGCAGGGCTTCCGCCTGGTGAAAGCGCCCTTCGAAGGAGTCATCACCCAGCGCAATGTGGACGTGGGCGCGCTGGTGAACGCGGGAAGCACCTTGTTGTTCCGCATCGCGCAGACCGGTACGCTGCGCACCTATGTCAACGTTCCCCAGGTAAATGCCGGCTTCATCCGGACCGGTCAGCCCGCACGGTTGCGCATCTCCAGCCTGCCGGGGCGTGCTTTCCCGGGTACGGTGGCGCGCACCGCCAACGCGCTCGATCCCTCCAGCCGTACCATGCTGGTCGAAGTTCACGTGCCGAATACGCAGGGCGCGTTGTTGCCTGGCATGTATGCCCAGGTCGATCTGAGCAGCCCTCGCAGTAACCCGGCCGTCCTGATTCCGAGCGATGCCCTGATCGTGCGCGCGGATGGCACCACCGTGGCGGTGGTCCGCCCCGATCACACCATTCACATCCAGAAAATCCAGGTCGGCCGCGACTATGGCGATCGCCTGGAGGTGATCGGTGGCATCGAGGAGGGCACGCCCATCGTCCGCAATCCAGGCGATCTGGCAAGTGAAGGTCTGAAGGTCGATCCGGTGCAGGCTACCGAAAAGAATTCTGCCCCGCGCCGAAGTCAGGGCGCAAAATAGGCGGTCCGGCGCGCCTTATCTCTGCCGCTTGGCTTTCGCCTTGGGACGCTTGGCCTTGGGTTCCTCGTCCGGATCCTCCACGGGAGCATCCGGCGCCGGCACGGGATCCTTGAACTCGTCCAACTCCTCGGGTTCCTGTACTTCCGGCGGCTCATCCGGATCGTGAATCTCGGTCGGATCGTCGGTAGCCGTCTTGGCGCCCGCCGCTGCCCCCGGCGTTCCTCCCATCTTGGCCAGCACTTCATTGAACAAGGCGGCCTTGCGCAGATCCGTTTTGGGAGGGGGAGGCTGCTCGTGACGGTAGTCGTGATCGCTGTGGCAGGTCCGGCAGCGCACCTTCGCCGGCTCCTGGTTTAGCATGGAGACCAGCGAGTGGTTCATGATGCGCTTGCACTTCACGCAGTAATCGTCGATGACGTCGCCTAAGCGGTACTCGGGCATGGTTCCTCCGTCTTGGCTGCGTCTACTCCCGGCTTGGGCTCGGGCAGCACCCACTGTGCGCTTTCAAAACCCACATATTTGCAGATTCGCAACTCGCCGCTCTCGTTTTCCAGCAGATCTCCCACGCCCAGGGGCATGTCGGAGCCGCGCAAAGCGCGCCACGCCTCGTACTCGTTGGAGGCCTCGACTTCCCCATCCGCTTCATAATCGCGAGGCTTCACCGTGGCGGCGCCGGAGACGTGCGGGGCCCAGCGGAACTGCTGCCGCGGTGAGTCCTTCATACGATGAATCCGGTACTTCGGCATAGCCCTAATTTTAAACCATGTTCTTCCCCGAGCCGGATCCACTCGCGGATCTGCTCCGGATTCCAGTGAATCGCCGAGCGCAGCGGTCCCAGCGCGCGGCCCGGCGTAATCTTCCAAACCTCCACATCGCCCGCGGGAGGCATGCCCCCGGCTGCCCACTGCACGGCTTTGAGGGTATACCGCGCCATGCGGGAGGGCATCCGCGGCAGAGCATCGATCGCGATCACGCGGGACGCGCCCATGCGCGCGGCGGCCCAAACCGGCAGCGCTCCTCGCAGGCCCCCATCCACGTACCATCGTCCATCCAACCGCATGGGTGGGAAGCCGAACGGGACCGCGCACATAGCCATCAGGTGACGCCAGGTCATGGCCTCCTGCGAGACCAGCCGCAGGCGCATACCCGGCAGTTCTACCAGGGTTCCCGCAAAGGGAACCCGCGGGCGATGCCGGGCAAACAACTCGCGCACCAGCTCTTCGAGAGGCCGCGGATCGAAGAACCCGTGCCACGGCAACACCGGCAGCCGGAAGCTCATGAGCCCGGCGGTCGACGGATGGAGCCACTGCTCGATCAGTTCCGCGGAGGAAACGCCCCCGGCAATCGCCCAGCCGTTCAGAGCGCCGGCCGAGGCACCAATCACCATATCCGGCCGGAACCGGTCTTCTAATGCCTTCCAGGCGCCCGCCTGGTAAGCGCCCCACAATCCTCCAGCCGAAAGTAATAGTGCGGTCTTCACTCCCTCGTTAGATTCTAGTGCGAAGCACTGTAGCGTGCGCTTCAGCGCGCAGCGTCGACTCGTGTCGACCGGGACTTTGCCCGCATCCCACCCCTGCCCGATAATGAGATGTGCCTTTCGACCCGAACGCGTATGGTAGCGAGATAGCCGCCCTGCTGGCGCTGGACGGAGCGGGAGATCGGCTCATGCCGCTGGCCGGAGGACGATGCTCGACCCCCGAAGTGCTCCCGCGCCTGGCCAGGCTTTCTTCAGCCGGCCTGTTTTCGGAAGCTCGCGCGCCCGAGGCTGCACTGGCGGGCCTCTATCTCTACTTCTCCTGCTGGGAAGAGGCGCACCGGGTGGCCCAGGATATCCCTTCTCCGGAGGGTAGCTACTGGCACGGCATCGTGCACCGGCAGGAGCCCGATCCCGGTAATGCCGCTTACTGGTTCCGGCAGGTGGGTCGTCATGCGATCTTCCCCGCGCTGCGGGAGGAAGCCGCGCGCCTGTCCGCCGGGTCCGCAGCCGATCTCCCGGTCCCCGCCTCTTGGGATCCGTTCGCTTTCATCGACCTTTGTGAGAAGGCGCGCCGCCAGCCCGGATCAGATCTGGAAGCACTGGCCCTGCACGTGCAACGGGCCGAGTGGCAGATTCTGTTCGACTACTGTGCCCGGCCGCGTTCCGGACAATGATGCCGCGGCGAGCGCCGTCGCTTGAGTACCATGGAATTGAGAGATTCACGTTGAAAAGATTGGTTACGCTGTTGTCGATCGGGGTAGTGGCCATTGTCATCGTCTGGTGGCTCCTGCACCTGAAGAACGATGCTCCGCGTGTGCCTTTTGCCAAAGTGACCAGGAGCACGCTCATTAGCATCCTGCCCACTAACGGCAAGGTGGAGCCGATTGCGTGGCAGGCGGTCCGCGCCCAGGATTCCGGGTTGGTGGAAAAGGTGCCGGTCCACGAAGGAATGTGGGTGAACCGGGGCGACGTGCTGGCGGTCGTGCAGCAGACCGGCCTGCAAGCCGATCTGGACGCGGCTCAGGCCCGTGTGGCGCAGGCGCGCGCCGAGTTGGCCACCGTGGAAGCCGGAGGCAAGGCCGCTGAGCTGGTCGAGATCGAGAACAGTCTGGCCCGTTACAAGCTGACCCGCGACGATGCCCAGCGGGAATATGCCTCGCTTCAGCGGCTGGCCGAGAAGCAGGCGGCCACCACCGTGGACGTGGTCGCCGCGCGCAACAAGATTCGGCAGGCTGAGTTGCAGATCGAAGGGCTGGAAAAACGTCGCGCGGCGCTGGTGGGCCAGCAGGACCGGACGGTGGCCCAGGCCCGGCTGAAGGACGCTCTGGCGGCTGTCGAACTGGCCCGGCAGCGCATCGCCCAGACCGTCTTCTCCGCCCCTATGGCGGGTGTGGTCTACCAGCTTTCCGTGCGTCCGGGCGACTATGTTGATGCCGGCGGCCTGATCGCCAATGTCGGCGAAACCTCCCAGCTTCGCGTGCGGGTTTACGTGGATGAACCGGAATTGGGCCGTGTCGCCGTGGGCCAGCCGGTCCGGATCACCTGGGACGGTCTGCCCGGTAAGATCTGGGAAGGCACTGTGGAGCGGATGCCCAGTGAAATCGTGCCGCTCGGTAGCCGCCAGGTAGGCGAAGTGAAGTGTACCATCGCCAATCCCGGCAAAGACCTGGTCCCTGGCAGCAATGTCAATGCCGACATCCGCACCAACATGGTCAATCAGGCGCTCAGCATGCCCAAGGAAGCCCTCCGCCGCGATGCCAATGGGGCCGGCGTATTCTTGCTCAATGGCGATACCGTGGTCTGGCGCAAAGTGAAGACGGGAGCCTCTAACGTAACCCGCGTCCAGGCGGTCGAAGGTCTGAATGAGGGCGACGCCGTTGCGCTGCCGACGGACCTGGTGCTGCACGACGGCCAAAAGGTTGCCCCAACTTTCCCGTAGCTGTTATTGTTTGTCCTCCACAGGTAGTTGCTTTCTTCGGCACCGGTGGTTGCCCCCTGACGGACGAACAGCTCGGTGTGATATAAGGTGAGTTCTTACAGGAGATCTTGGCCGCAATGAAGAATAAGACGTACTACGGCTGGTGGGTGACTGCTGCGGCATTCATAACCTTTGGGATTTCGACTGGTCTGCCGTACTACAACATGCCCTTCTTCTACGACTACTACCAGCGCACGTTCGGCTGGTCGAAGGCGCAGATCACGTTCGGTTTCCCCCTGGCCGCCCTATTAACTCTCTGGATTGGCCCCGTCCTGATTCCCCGCTTCAGCCCGCGCCGCCTGATCCTGGTCGGTACGGCATTGACTGCCTTGGCTTTCCTTGGCTTCGGCACCATGGGAGGAACTCTCTGGGTCTACTACGGATTGTGGTTCCTGTACACGGTGGGCTACATCCTCTCCGGTCCTATTCCGCACCAGTTGATTGTCTCTCATTGGTTCCGCCGCAACCGCGGGAAGGCCATGGGTATCGTCTACGTGGGTGTCGGGCTGGTTGGCTCGCTGGGATCCTTCCTGGTAAAGCCGCTCACGGAGAGCACTGATTTTCGAACCTGCCTGATGGTCATCGGAGGCCTGCTGTTTCTGGCCTGGCCGCTCGCTCTGCTGGTGATCCGAGACCGCCCGGCCGAAAAGGGCCTGTATGCCGATGGGGACCTCACGCCTCCGGACGAGAACAAAATCGAGCCGTACAGCTTCAAATATCTGCTGAGCCAGTACTCCTTCTGGCTGCTGCTGATCGGCAGTTTCTGCTCCATTGGTTCCATCGGTGCCATTAACTTCCATATGAAGTTCGTCTTCATCGATCAGGGTTTCTCCACGCAAACCCCGGAAGGGCAAGCCCTGCTGAATTCGGTCTGGCGCGTCGCATCGATTGTGATCTTGTGGTCCAGCATCGGCGGACGTCTGGGCATCGGCGGTCTGGCCGACCGTTTCTCCAAGAAATGGGTCATGGCCGCTACGTATTTCATTGTCGCCGGCACCATCCCCCTGCTGTTTACGGTGACGCCGACCTCCTCTCCGGTCGCGTTTGCGATCCTGTTCGGTTTTGGCATGGGCGCGGATTATATGCTGATCCCGTTGATGGCCGCCGAGCAGTTTGGGGTCAACTCGCTGGCCCGGGCGATGGCCGTGATTCTGCCGGTCAATACCATTGGGCAGACTTGGTTTCCCTACTTCGTTTCGCTGTTGCGGGACCAGTTCGGAAACTATACGGTGGCCATGGGCGCCGTCTTTGCCGTGGCCATGATCGGCGCTGTCTCCATCGCGCTGCTCCCGCGCCACAAAGCACACGATGAGACACTTCGTATACAAAACTCTGAACGAACTGCGGCGCGGAGCTGAACAGGCCGGCGCCCCGCACGTCCTGTTTGAGGACGATCCCGCAAAGGTGCGGCAGGTACTCGCCCGGCCGGTACAGGTGGGCGATTTCAAGGTCGGCAATTCCCTGGCGATTCATCCCATGGAGGGCTGTGACGGCGCCCTCGACGGCCGTCCCGACGAGCTGACCTGGCGGCGCTACGAGCGCTTCGCCACCGGCGGCGCCAAGCTGATTTGGTTCGAAGCCACTGCTGTGCGGCAGGATGGCCGCGCCAATACCCGGCAGCTCTGGATCACCCGGGAGAATGTCTCCGATTTCGCGCGCCTGCTGGAGCGCATCCGCCGCCTGCACCAGGAGCGCTATGGTACGGCCGATGATTTGCTGATCCCGCTGCAGCTCACCCACTCGGGCCGCTACAGCGTGCCGAACAAAATCATCGCCTACCACAACCCCCACATCGACCGGAAAAGCGGCACTCCGGCCGATCAGCCGCCGATCTCCGACAGCGAGCTCGAGCGCCTGGAGGACGACTACGTCGAGGCGGCACGGCTGGCGCTCGAAGCCGGATTTACGGCGGTCGATCTGAAAGTGGTGCACGGCTACCTGCTCAGCGAGCTTACCGGCGCCAAGACCCGCGAAGGCCGCTATGGCGGCCCCCTCGAAAATCGCGTCCGCATGATTCGCAACGTGCTGGGTAAACTGCGCGCCGCCTTTGGCCGCCGGCTTCGGCTGTGCATGCGCTTGGGCTGCTTCGACTGCGTACCGTACTTCAAGGATCCGCAAACCGGCTTCGGCGTGCCCTGTGATTACGAGGTGCCCTATCCTTACGGCTTTGGAGTCGATCCGCAGGACCCCCTGTGCGAAGACCTGACCGACGTGAAACAGGCCATCGCCTGGTTCCGCGAGTCTGGTGTGGAATTAATCAACATCTCGCTCGGCTGCCCCTACTATAACCCCCACATCGGACGGCCCTTCGAGAAGCCCGACGAAGGCAATTACGAGCAGCCCGAACATCCGCTGGCGGGGGTGAACCGCCATTTCCGGATCGCCGGCGAGTTGCAGCGGACCTTCCCGGATCTCCCCATGGTGGGAACGGGCTACTCCTGGCTCCAGCGCTATGCGATTCACGCCGGGGCGCGCAACATCGCCGACGGAAATATCCGCTTCCTGGGAATCGGGCGCGGTGTGTTGGCCTATCCGGACTTCGCTCGCGATGCGCTCGAAAAGGGCGAACTCGACGAGCGCCGGGTGTGCAAAACGCTGACCTATTGCACCTACCTCATGCGCCAGAAGCATCATCCGCTGGGACAATTCCCCACCGGCTGTCCTCCATTTGATAAGGAAGTCTATGGGGAAATTGTAAAAATGGCGCGCCACAGTACGAGGGCGTGATTCCAGTACACTGAAGAATGAATGGCGGCGAACCTCATGCCGGCGGGATTGAGTGTCGGCGAAGTTGCGGAACTTCGCGGAGTGCGGGAATGTCTCCAGTGGTTTACCCGCGAGAAGCAGTGGATTAACGAAACCCATCTGCAGCTCTGCCGTGTGCCCGCGCCAACCTTCCTGGAACAGCAGCGGGCCGAGTGGATGATCTCCCAACTGCGCTCACTCGGCTGGGAAGCCGCGCTTGACCGTGGCGGCAACGTGCTGGCCACCATGTCGCCGGAATCGGCCGGACCCTACGTGGCCCTGACCGCCCACCTGGACACGGTGCTGGCTCCCCGCAACAAGGACGAGATCACCGTAGAGACGGACGGGCGCTTCCGCGGGCCTGGAGTGTCCGACAATGGCGCTGGCCTGGCAGCGCTGATGGCCGTTGCGCGGGCGCTGAAGTCCTGCCCGCGTATGGGCGACTGGCACGCCGAGCCTCTGCTGGTAGCCAATGTCGGCGAAGAGGGAGAGGGTAATCTCAGCGGCATGCGCCACCTCTGCAAGTCGCCGCTGGCAAAGAAGTTAGGTGCATTTCTGGTGCTCGATGGCGCCACCACCGATCACATTACCAGCCGGGCTCTGGGCAGCCGCCGGTTTGAGATCACCTTCAGCGGTCCGGGAGGGCATAGCTGGAGCGATTTCGGCATCGCCAACCCGGTGCACGCCCTGAGCCGGGCCATCGCCCTGTTTTCGGAGACCCGCCTGAACGGCACACCTAAGTCTTCCTACAACGTAGGGATTGTCGAGGGCGGCAGCGGCATCAATACCATTGCCGCCATGGCGCGCGCCAAAGTGGATATCCGCTCGGAATCCAATGAAAAGATGGACGAATTAGTAGAACTGATGACGGCGGCGATCGACCGCGCCCAGGATGTGGAAAACCAGCGGGCTACCGGCGGGCGAATCTCGGCCAAGATTCGCGAGATCGGCTCGCGCCCGGCTGCGGCCCTGCCGGACCAGGCGCCGATCCTGGCCTACGTCCGCGCGGTAGACGGCCACCTGGGCATCCGTTCTCATCTCGATTGTGCTTCGACCGATGCCAATATCCCGATGTCGCTGGGCGTACCGGCGGTCTCGATCGGCGCAGGCGGCCAGGGCGGCGGCGCTCACACCATGCAGGAATGGTTCCGGCCGGAAGGGCGGGATCTCGGCTTAAAGCGGATCTTGCTGACCCTGTGCCTGCTGCTGCGAGACCCGGCCACGGTCACCCGCCTGTCGTGAGGCCGCGATCCAGGCCGCTCCTGCGCGCCGACCTCGCGCTGATCGCGAATACCATTATCTGGGGTGCTACATTTGTAGTGGTCAAGCAGGCCTTGACCGATGTCTCGCCCTTTCTCTTCCTGGCCTTGCGTTTTTCCCTGGCTGCCGTCGTCCTGGTCATTCTGTTCCATGGCACGTGGAGCCAGCCGCGCCCATCCGGCTCTGCCCTCGCCGGCGGACTCCTGACCGGAGCCTTCCTGTTCATCGCCTATGCCTTTCAGACGGTAGGGCTGCGCTTCACGACGCCCTCGAAGTCCGCATTCCTGACCGGAATTTCTACAGTGTTGGTCCCACTCGGAGCCGCTGCGATCTATCGCATCCGGCCGCGGCTGATCGAGATTGCCGGAGTGCTGCTCGCAACGGTCGGAATGGCCCTGATGACGGTGGAAGGCAAGCTCCTGGCGATCTCTTGCGGCGATTTCCTAACTCTTTGCAGCGCAGTGGCTTTTGCGGGGCACATCATCGCGCTCGGGCACTATTCCAGCCGGATGAGCTTTGAAATCCTGTCCATCAGCCAGGTCGGTACCGCCGCCACGCTGGCGCTTTCGGTTTTCTGGTGGGCCGAGACTCCCCGGATTTACTGGCGCTGGGAGGTGTGGTTCGCCATCGCCATCACCGGGTTGCTAGCCACCGCGTTGGCTTTTACCATCCAGGCGTGGGCCCAGCAGTACACTACTGCCACCCGTACCGCGTTGATTTTTACCCTGGAACCGGTATTCGCCTGGCTTACGTCTTTTCTGTTGACCGGCGAATTGCTATCGCAGAGAGCCACTTTGGGCGCGTGCCTGATTTTGGCTGGCATCTTGCTGGTAGAATTGAAACCCTCCACCCAGAGGGCACATCCATCGAGGTAGCTTCTGCGATCGTCGGGTTTATAATGGAGGGGGATTGCAGAGAGCGGAGGAGCAAGGCAGATCCATGAGTTTTTTTGACAAAGTGCGAAGGCAGAAGTTCTTGTCCTTTACGCTGATTCTCTTCACATTGTCGATCGGTGTCGTGATCGGCACCTTGATCAGCACGGGAGTGAAGGCGGCTAAGGACAGCACGGTGGCGCCTGGAGCGACACCTCTCACCATTCCAAATCCCGTCCAGCTTTCCACCGCGTTTTCGCAAATCGCGAAAGCGGTGGAACCTTCCGTCGTCAATATCTCGACCACGTATCTTCCCAAAACGACGCAAAACAGGGGGCGTCGCCGGGCCAATCCGGACGAGGGAGACGAAGGAGATAGCGGCAACGGAATGGAAGAGTTTTTCTATCGGTTTTTCGGCAATCCATTCGGCGGTCAGGGTATGCCGGAATTGCCCCAGCGGAAGGGCTATGCCCTCGGTTCTGGTGTGGTGGTAGACAAGGCAGGGTACATTATCACCAACAACCACGTGATCGACAAGGCGGATCGCATTCAGGTGAAGTTCAACGACGATCCATCCGAATATGACGCCAAGGTTGTGGGCACCGATTCGGCTACAGACCTTGCGGTGATCCGCGTGGAAGGCAAGCGCAATTTGCAGCCGGCGACCATCGGCAACTCCGATGCGGTGCAGGTTGGCGACTGGTCGGTGGCCATCGGTTCTCCGTTCGGCTTCCAGGCCACGGTGACCGCGGGGATCATCAGCGCCAAAGAGCGCGATGTGGACCCGAACCAGCAGTTCCAGCATTTCCTGCAAACCGACGCAGCCATCAACCCCGGCAACAGCGGAGGCCCGCTGCTGAACATCAAGGGTGAAGTGATCGGGATCAACACCGCGATCGCGTCCCGTTCCGGCGGCAACCAGGGCATCGGATTTGCGATGCCGATCAATACGGCTGTCCGGGTCTATAACCAGATCATCAAGACCGGTAAAGTGGTGCGCGGCTCGATCGGCGTGCAGTTCACGCCTTCCGATACGCAGAATGCGCGTGATCTGCTGCGGGCTTACGGCGCCACCGAAGGCGTATTCGTGCAGGCTGTGGCTCCCGGCGGGCCGGCGGAAAAAGCCGGTATGAAAGCCGGGGATATCATCACAGCCATCAACGGCAAGCCTGTCCGCAATGGCGGCGAACTGGTGGAGCAGGTGACCAGCACCAACGTTGGCACTGCTTTGAAGGTGACCGCGCTGCGCGAAGGCAAGCGGCAGGAGTTCAGCGTCGTGGTCGCTGACCTGGCGAGAGTCTTCCCGGATCGCTTCGGTAGCGGTCGTGAGGAAGAACAGGCTCGTCCGGACGAGAGCACACAGGCCCGGTTCGGAATGAGCATTGAGAATCTCAGCAGCGCACGCCGCGAGAATCTGGGTATCAAGCAGTCCGGCGGCGTCCTGGTGAGCAACGTGGAGCCGGGTTCGTTCGCCGAGGATATCGGCATGCTCAAGGGCGACGTCCTGCTGGAGATCAACCGAAAGCCGGTGAACTCCGTAGACGATGTGAAAGCGATCCAATCGTCGCTGCATCCCGGACAGGCAGTGGCCTTCCGCGTGCTGCGTTCGGGCGGCCGTGGAGGCGATTGGACGTCGGTGTTCGTAGCCGGAACTTTACCGGCCACACCGCAGCAGTAGCTGGTTGGTCGATGCCTGGGGCGCCCTTGACGAGCGCCCCAGGTTCATTTTTTTGCCGAGGAGAGTCTGGGCATTGCGAAAGGTTATTTTTTTACTCGCTGTTGAGTTGTTCCTTCTCACGAGCCTGTCTCTGGCTGCTACCCCCACCCACAAGAAATCTTCCGCCAGGAAGAAATCCTCGTCGGCCACGGCCGCGCGTCAACGTACGGGCAAAACTGCAGCTTCGAAAACTACGTCCAGGAAAGGACGCAGTTCCCGCACGGTGAAGCGGACCGCGCAGCGCCGGCCTCCGCGGCAATCGCAGCCCACGCCGGAACGCTATCGTGAGATCCAGTCGGCCCTGGCCAGCAAGGGCTACCTGCAAGGCGAGCCGACCGGGCAATGGGATCAGTCCTCGCTCGAAGCCCTGCGGCGCTTTCAGCAGGATCAGAATCTCGAGCCGAGCGGAAAGCTGGATTCGCTCTCTCTGATCGCCCTGGGGCTCGGACCGAAGCATGAATCTTCGGCGTCTTCTGTAATTTCAAACGGTCAGAATAACCAGTAAATCCCGCTGCTCAACACCTGCCGAGCGTGGTGCTAATCTGTAGGCGGAGGTTACACCATGGTCATCGGTGTTCCGAAAGAGGTCAAGGACCACGAAACGCGGGTCGGTCTTGTGCCCAGTGGTGTCGCGGCGCTGCGGGAAGCGGGCCACGAAGTTTTGGTCGAAGCCGGCGCAGGGCAGGGCAGTTCGCTGACCGATCGCGAGTATATGCACGCGGGCGCCGCCATTCTGGAGAAGGCGGAAGAAGTCTGGCGGAAGGCCGACCTGGTCGTGAAAGTCAAAGAGCCGCAGCCCTCCGAATACGCGTTCTTTCGTCCCGGTTTGACCCTGTTTACCTACCTGCATTTGGCTCCGCTGCCGGAGCTCACGGACCGTCTGCTGGAAGCAAGAGTCAACGGCGTCGCGTACGAGACCATTCTGGAAGAAGACGGATCGCTTCCCTTGCTGACGCCGATGAGTGAAGTGGCCGGCCGCATGGCGGTCCAGGTGGGCGCGCAATATCTGGAAGCGCCGATGGGCGGGCGCGGAATCCTGCTGGGCGGGGTGCCGGGTGTGGCTCCGGCGAACGTGATCATCCTGGGCGGAGGCGTTGTCGGAACCAATGCGGCGAAAGTAGCCCTGGGGATGGGAGCTCACGTGACCATCATCGACCGCAGCCTCAATCGCCTCCGGCAACTGGACGATATCTTTAACGGCGCGGCTATGACGCTGGCCTCGAATGCCTGGACCGTCGGAGAGGCTCTGAAGACGGCTGATCTGGTCGTAGGAGCGGTGCTGATTCCTGGCGCCTCGGCTCCCAAGCTGGTGCGGCGGCAGATGATCGCTTCCATGAAGCGGGGCTCGGTGATGGTGGATGTGGCGATCGACCAGGGCGGCTGCTTCGAAACCTCGCACGCGACCACCCACACCGATCCGGTCTACCTTGTCGACGGCGTGCTGCACTATTGCGTATCGAACATGCCGGCGGCGGTACCTCACACCTCCACATTTGCCCTGACCAACGCGACCTCCCCTTATCTGCTGCAACTGGCGAACA
>CAZMRK010000715.1:0-5831 GCA_964568355.1 uncultured Solibacteraceae bacterium
TCCGGTGATGAGCAAGGTCGGGTGCAATTCCGGAGCCTGCCACGGGGCGTTGGCGGGGAAGAACGGTTTCAAGTTGACGCTGCGCGGGTATGATCCGCTGGTGGACTATGACACGCTCACCCGGCAGGCCATCGGGCGGCGCGTGGATCTCTCCGAACCCGCCAAGAGCCTGATTCTGCTGAAGCCAACGATGGCGGTTCCGCACGGCGGCGGCAAGCGCTTTGCTGTGGGATCGCTGGAATACCGAATCCTCTCGGAGTGGGTCGCCGCCGGCGCTCCGGGACCCACGGAGAAAGATCCGCGGGTGGTGGGAATCCAGGTCTATCCCTCCGCGGCGACTTTGAAGCCCGGGGCCGAACAACAGCTTGTGGTGGAAGCGAAATTCTCGAACGGCGAAGTGCGGGATGTGACGCATTGGGTGAAGTTCAGCTCGAGCGACGAAGGCGTGGCCTCGGTGGATGACGAAGGCCACGTGAAGATGAACGGCAGCGGCGAGGCTGCGATCACCTTGTGGTACTCCAGCCTGGTGCTCTACTCGCGGCTGAGCGTGCCGTACCCGAACCAGGTGGACCCCACGACGTATACCAAATTCCAGCGGCGCAATTTTATCGACGACCTGATGCTGGCCAAGCTGAAGGCCCTGAATATCGCGCCGTCCAAGCCGTGCAACGATTCCACCTTCATCCGGCGGGCATTTCTGGATGCAGCCGGGATTCTCCCAACCGCCGAAGAGGTACAGGAGTTTCTGGCAGACCAGGCGCCGGACAAACGGGCGAAGCTCATCGACCGTCTGCTCGAACGCGACGAATACGTGGACTACTGGGCGTATAAGTGGTCGGATCTGCTGCTGGTTTCGAGCCGGAAGCTGCGTTCGACGGCGATGTGGTCCTTCTATAACTGGATCCGCGACAGCGTGAAGGAAAACAAGCCGTGGGACAAGTTCGCCTACGAGATCTTCACCTCGTCCGGCGATACGCGACAGAACGGCGCGCTGAACTATTTCGTGCTGCACAAAGACCCGATCGATCTGGCCGAAAACGCCACGGCCGCTTTCATGGGGAACCGCATTACCTGCGCGCGCTGCCACAACCATCCCCTGGAGAAGTGGACCCAGACGCAATACTACTCGTTTGTGAACCAGTTCGCGCGCATCGGCTTGAAGAACGGCGGAGCGCCCGGAGACACGGTGGTCTTTGCGAAAGCGTCGGGAGACGTCAACCATCCCCGGCTGTTGAAGCCGCTGCCCCCGACCCCGCTGGACGGCACGCCCATGCCGCTCGATTCCCCGGAGGACCGGCGGGTGCATTTCGCCCAGTGGCTGACCAGCCCCAAGAACGAGTATTTTGCCCGGTCGCTGGTGAACCGCGTATGGGGCAACTTCATGGGGCGCGGACTGGTGGATCCGGTGGATGACGTACGCGCCACGAATCCAGCCTCGAACGAAGAGCTATTCGCCGCTCTGAGCAAGGATTTCGTGACGCACGGTTTCGATGTGAAGCGCCTGATCCGCGAGATCATGAACTCGCAGGCTTACCAGCTTTCGTCCGAAGCCAATGCGACCAACCAGAGCGATAACAAGTATTACTCGAAGTATGTCATCAAGCGCCTGCCGGCAGAGGTGCTGCTGGATGCCATGTCGCAGGTCACCGGAGTTCCGACGCGATTCGGCGGATACCCGGCGGGCACGCGCGCATTGCAGTTGCCGGATACGCAGGTGAAATCGGAATTTCTCGCGGCCTTCGGCCGCCCCAAGCGAGTATTGTGCGATGCGGCGGAGCGTTCCAGCGATCCAAGTATTTCCCAGGCATTGCACGTGATCAACGGCGATACGCTCAACAAAAAGCTGAGCGCTCCGGACGGGTACGCCGCGCTGGGGTTGAAACTCGGCCTCTCGGATTCCGACATGCTCGACCACCTGTTCCTCTCGGCGTACTCGCGCTATCCGACGGCGGAGGAAAAACAGCCCATGCTGGCCGCCCTGCGCAAGGCCCGGCTCTCCAGCGGCTCGGCCGAGGTGCAGCGCCAAGCGCATCAGCAGGCCCTGGAGGACATGATGTGGGCCGTGCTGACCAGCAAGGAATTCCTGTTCAATTACTAAGGCCATGCGTATTGCGTTGACGATTTGCCTGATGCTTTCCGCGCAACAAGCGGCGGGCCAAACACCGTCCTTCGCGAAGGACATCGTTCCGATCTTCGAAGCCAACTGCGCCGGATGCCACGCCGGCAACGTCAAGATGGGCAGCCTGGATCTGGACACGTTCGAGGGGTTGATGAAGGGCGGCAATAACGGAGTGGTGGTTGTGCCGGGGAAGAGCGCCGAGAGCCGCTTGTACCTGATGGTCATGGGGAAGGCGACGCCGGCGATGCCGCTGAGCGGAAAGAAGCTTGCCGCGGGCGAGATCGAGCTCATTCGGAAGTGGATTGACGGAGGCGCCAAGCCTCCCGCGCCCGGCGAGGTGGTTGCAAAGAAAGGTCCGGCGATTCCCGACATCCGGCCGAAGGTTGCGGTGAAGGCGGAGATCGGTTCGCTGGCGTGGCGGCCGGACGGCAAACTGCTGGCTCTAGGCACCTACCGGGAGGTACGGCTGGTGGACCCGCAGAGCAAGCAGGTGGTCGCCACCCTGGGCGGCCACGCGCAGGAAGTGCGCGCGGTGGCTTTCTCTCCGGACGGGAAACTGCTCGCGGCGGCGGGCGGACTGCCGGCGCGCAACGGCGAGGTAAAGGTGTGGGATGTAGAAAAGCGCGCCGAGCTTCGCACGATCCACGGGCACGCCGACTGCATCTACTCCGCGGCCTTCTCGCCGGATGGAAAGATGCTCGCCACCGCCAGCTACGACAAGCTGATCAAGATCTGGGACACGGAGAGCGGCAAAGAGGTTCGGACGCTCAAGGACCACATCGATTCGGTCTATGCCCTTGCGTTTTCTCCGGATGGCAAGCGGCTGGTTTCGGCGGCGGCGGACCGTTCGGTCAAGATCTGGGATCCGGCCAGCGGAGAACGGCTGTATACCTTGAGCGACTCGCAGGATGGGCTGAACACCGTTGCGCTCGATCCGGCGGGAAAGCGCGTGGCGGCGGGGGGCCTGGACAAAACCATCCGGATCTGGAACCTGGGAGAAAAGGGCGGCAACCTGGTGAACTCGCTGATCGCGCATGAAGACGCGATCCTGCAGGTGGTCTGGTCGCCGGACGGCAAGTATTTGGCGTCGAGCTCGGCGGACCGGACCATTAAAGTGTTCCATGCGGACGATTTGACCGAGGTGCGGACCCTGGCCAATCAGCCGGATTGGGTGATGGCCCTGAGTTTTGCCCCGGACGGGAAAAGTATCGCCGCGGGGCGGTTTGATGGCTCGCTGACGATTTATCCGGCGACGGAGTTCGGCGGCAAGGGTGTGGCGGCGCACATGGCGCAGCGGTGAGGTAGCCATATGAGGACGTTTCTGGTTTTCGGCTTGGTAACGGCGGCGTTCTGCGCCGAGAGCACGGACTGGCCCACGGGGAATCGCACCACGCCGCCCACCATCAGCGCGGTGGCTCCCTTAGGGGTGGCGCGCGGCGCGACGGTGGAGATGACGGTCGAGGGATTGAACCTGGCCCGGACCAGCGCGATCTATTTCAGCCAGCCTGGCATCAAAGCGCGCATTCTCCGCGTGAAGGAATTGCCGGATCTGCCGGATGTGCGGTTGGGATCGAACGGCACGCCATCAACCGTGGATCTGGGGCCGCTGCCGCCGCGCAATCAGGTGACGGTGGAACTGGACGTCAGCCCGGAAGCGGAGATCGGACCGGTAGGCTTCCGGCTGCAAACCCCGCTGGGCACCAGTCCGGAAGGGCGCTTCGTGATCGAGCCGTATTACGGCGAGAGCCCGGATCGCGAACCCAATGATACGCCGGAGGAAGGCTTCGAGACCTATACCCCCACGATTCTGGTAGGCACGATCTCGAAACCCGGCGATGTGGATTATTACAAGTTCAACGCGAAAGCCGGCGAAGTGCTGGCGTTCCACAACACCGCATCGATGCTGGGATCGCGGCTGCAGCCGATTGTGGCCATTTACGACTCCAGCCAGACCCTGCTGCAGGAGTTTGGGCGGGATGGCGACAACGATACGAAGTGGTTTTCCTGGAAGTTCGAGAAGGCTGGGGCGTACTACGTGAAGGTTTCGGACTACGAAAACAGCGGGAGCGCGCGACACTTCTATCGTCTGCTGGTGGGGCGATTTCCGCTGGTGACCTCGGTTTTCCCGCTGGGGGTGCCGCGGGGCAAGACCACCGAGGTGGCCGTAAGCGGCTACAACCTGGGGCCGGGGAAGGTTGCCGTAACGGGCGAGCCCAGCCAACGCGACGAGCGGGCTGTCATGCTGCGTCCCAAGGCTCCCGGAGGGCTGGCCTTCAACGAGGTGAAACTGGCCCTTGGCCGCGAGCCGGAACTGCTCTCGGCGGGAACGAACACCAGCATCGCCGCCGCCCAGCGCATTCCGCTTCCGGCGACAGTGAACGGCAGGATGCTGGCCGCGGAGAACGACTTTCGTTTCACGGCGCGCAAAGGGCAGAAGCTGGTCTTTGATGTGAATGCCGCCCGGCTAGGCTCCAAGCTGGATTCGCTGCTGGAGATCCTGGATACGAACGGAAAGCCGGTAGAGCGGGCGACCGTGCGCTGCCTGCTGGAGAATTCGACCACGCTGAGCGACCGGGACTCGGTATCCCCGGGGCTGCGGCTGCTTTCGACCTCCGGCCTGCATGTGGGCGATTACATGATGGTCGGCGGAGAGATTATCGAAGTGGCGGCGATGCCGCGGGGCCCGGACGACGATTTCATCTTCACTTCTTTTGGCGGGCGGCGGCTGGCGCTGTTCGATACCACTCCCGAAGATCACGCCATCGATACACCGGCATACAAAGTGAAGGTCTATCCGCCGGGACAGACGTTTACTCCGAACGGCCTGCCGGTGGTGCACCTGATGTATCGCAATGACGATGGCGGTCCGGGATACGGAAAGGACTCCCGCTTACATTTCACGGCGCCGGCCGACGGCGATTACATCGTGCGCATCCGGGATGTGCGGGGCCTTAAGGGCGAAGACTATGCCTACCGGCTGAGCGCACGCGAGCCCGAGCCGGACTTCCTGCTGAGCGTGACCCCGCGGAATCCAAACGTGCCGGAGGGCGGCCGTATCCCGATTACCGTCACGGCATTGCGTCTGGACGATTTCGAAGGGCCGATTGCGGTGTCGCTGGAAGGGCTGCCGACGGGCCTTGAGGCATCGAGCGCTGTGATCGGCCGGGACCAGGTCAGCACGACCCTGGTACTCAGCGCGGCGGCCGGGGCGAAACTGGAGGGGGCGGTACCGTTGAAAGCGGTGGGGCGCGCGGAGATCGGCGGGCGGCAGATGGCCCATGCGGCGGATCCGGAAGATTCGCTGAAGCTGATCGCACTGATGCCCAAGCCGGATATCCTGATGACTGCCAAGACGACGGAGGTCACGTTGGTGCCGGGCGGGACGGCAGAGGTGCACGTGGCTTTACAGCGAAACAACGATTTCGGCGGCCGCGTGCCGGTGGAGGTGCGCAACCTGCCGCCCGGCGTGCGCGTGCTGAACGTGGGTCTGAACGGCGTATTGATCAATGAGAACGAGACCACGCGCAGCTTTGTGCTGGAGGCGCTGCCGACCGCCCAGCCGATCGAGCAGCCCATTGTGCTATCTGGTAAGATCGAGACGCGAGCCGACGCCCAGCAGACTTCATACGCTTCCGAATCCGTGCTGGTCCGCGTGAAGCCCAAGACCGAAGTCGCTGGCAGGATGGCCCAATCGGCGATGGCGGGGTCATCA
>CAZMRK010000716.1:0-4523 GCA_964568355.1 uncultured Solibacteraceae bacterium
GACCTATCCGGACCAGATCCCCGAAGCCGCCGCCTGGGCCAATCAGCACAATTATCTCCGCGGTGACGACCTCGCTCGCGCGATTCAGGACGACCAACTACCCTGGGATCCCAGCGTGCAAGCGCTGCTTCCCTTCCCCACCGTGCTCGACATGATGAGCCGCGACATGGCCTGGATCTCCGACCTCGGCAATGCTTTCCTCGCTCAACAGCAGCAGGTCATGGACGCCGTGCAGCGCATGCGCCAGCAAGCCTGGAACTACGGCTATCTGCGCAGCAACTCGCAGGTCGTCGTGAACCGCTCCGGACCCTATGTCGAAATCGTGCCGGTCAATCCCGCCTATGTCTACGTGCCGGTCTACAATCCCGTCGTGGTATTTGCCCGCCCGCGCCCTGGATTCGCCATCAATGCCGCGATTTCTTTCGGCCCGGCGGTGACCGTTGGTCCTGCCTTCCATCCCTGGGGATGGGGTGCGAATCACTTTGCATGGTCCAGCCACACCGTGATCATCAACAATCGCCCCTGGACTCGCACCTGGAACAACCGGGTGACCTACGTGCACCCCTATCAGGTACACCGCTATACGGCGCCGCATCACGTGGAGCATCATGACCTGCGCGAGCATCGCCCGCCGGAACACGGCCGTCCCCGCGACCGCCGCGACCACTAAGCACCGGCACTCTGTTACCATCCACTCTCACGAAACCTCGCCCTCCGGGTTCATAATCCCCCCGATGGCCGTGGTCATCAGGTTCCAGCGGGCGTGCTCGGAAGCCAGTTGCCGCTTGCCGGCCGCCGTGAGGCGATAGTACCGGGCGCGCTGATTGCTCTCGCTCTGCCTCCATTCCGCCGCCAGCCAGCCCCGCTTCTCCAGGCGATGCAAGGCTGGGTACAGCGACCCGGTCTCCACGTGCAATACGTCGCTCGAATTGGCCCGAATCGCCTGAATGATGCCGTACCCGTGCTGCGGACCCCACTGAAGCGTCTTGAGAATCAGCATGTCCAGGGTCCCTTGCAGCAGTTCGATGTGATTCTCATAGCGTTGTTTCCGGCGCATGTGGTTCTAATCATTCTCCCCTCCCTTGCTGTAGCTTGTCTACTGCCGCGCTCCCGAAAAGTTAGTTTGGCCGCAAGATTCGGATAGCCGCGCCCCCGCGGCTCCCCGTAAGATCGAACTGTGAAGATCGTAGAGCAACTGGAACAACTGGATTGGAACTGCGTGGCCGCGTCGCTGGCGGCGGATGGCTACGCAGCCTTGCCCCGCCTCCTCACCGCCCAGGAATCGGAAGCGCTCATCTCGCTTTACAGCCATCCTGAATTGTTCCGCAGCCGCATCGAGATGAGCCGCTTTAAATTCGGCCGCGGCGAATATCAGTATTTTCGCTACCCACTGCCGCCGCTCGTCGAAACGCTGCGGCAAGCGCTGTACCCGCGGCTCATGCCGATCGCGCAGGCATGGGCCCGCCAACTGCAAATCGACCCGTTCCCGAAGACCCTCGAAGCGCTGCTCGAAACCTGCCGGCGGCATGGACAAACCCGGCCCACGCCGCTGCTGTTGCGCTACGGCCCGGGAGACTTCAATTGCCTGCACCAGGATATTTACGGGGAGATCGCTTTCCCGTTCCAGGTGGTGTTCTTTCTTTCCCAGCCGGGCCGCGACTACTCCGGCGGTGAATTTCTGCTCGTGGAGAACGCGCCGCGCGCGCAAGCCATGGGCAGATCTCTGCAACCTGGCCAGGGCGAAGCCCTGATCATCACCACGCGCTATCGCCCGGCGGCGGGCAGGCGCGGCACATATAAGGTCGGGGTGCGCCACGGAGTCAGCCCGGTAAGAACGGGCTCCCGCTGGACCCTCGGAATCATCTTTCACGACGCGAAATAATAGAAGGAGGGATGGAGATGTTGAATCAGGAAACGTGCTGGAGCGCCGTCATCGCCAAGGACAAGAGGCAGGACGGCAGGTTCTTCTTCGGAGTGATCACTACCGGCGTCTACTGCCGGCCTTCCTGCCCGGCCCGCCCGCCGCTGCGCAAGAATGTGCGATTCTACGAAACCCCCGCGGCCGCCGAACGCGATGGGCTGCGCGCCTGTCTGCGCTGCCGTCCGCTGGCTACGCTCGCAGCCGACCCCAATACGGAGAGAATTCGCGCCCTCTGCGAGTACATCCGGCAAAACGCCGCCGGCGGAGTTTCGCTCACCCTGGAGGATCTCAGCCGCCGCTCCGGTCTGAGCCCGTTTCATTTGCAGCGTAGCTTCAAGGCCATTGTGGGCGTGACGCCCAAGCAGTACCTGGAAGGCTGCCGCATGGATGCCTTCAAGGGAGGTCTTCGCTCCCAGCGATCCGTGACCGACGCCATCTACGACGCCGGCTTCGGCTCCAGCAGCCGGGTCTACGAGCGCGCCGACACGCGCCTGGGCATGACTCCCGCCGAGTACCGCGCTGGAGGCAAAGGTACTGCCATCTCCTACGTCTCGGTACAGGTGCCGCTCGGCCTTCTGATGATCGGCGCTACCGACCGCGGCCTGTGCTTCGTCCAGTTCGGCGAATCGCACGCCGAACTGCTCGCGGAACTCCGCAAGGAATATCCGGCCGCCGTCCTCACCGAAATGGCACAGCCTTATCCGCGACAGTTCCGGCTATGGGTAGATGCTTTAATCCGCCATCTGAGCGGCCACCAGCCGGATCTCGACCTGCCGCTCGACGTACGGGCCACCGCCTTCCAGCTCAAGGTGTGGCGCTACCTCCAGAGCATCCCCTACGGCAATGTGCGCTCCTATGCCGAAGTCGCCGAGTCCATCGGAAGGCCGGGAGCCGCGCGCGCCGTTGCCCGGGCGTGCGCCTCCAACCTGGTGGCCATCGCCGTTCCCTGCCATCGCGTGATTCGAGGCACCGGAGAACTGGGAGGCTACCGCTGGGGCCTGGAACGCAAACGCGTCCTCCTCGATCAGGAAAGATCCGCCAAAGTGGGGTAAGCCAGCGCGCCGGTTTAAACCGGCGCCTGACCTGCCAAAGCGAATGCCACAATCGTGCGGCCCCGTTCCCCGCCCTGTTCCAGCTCTTCCATCAGCGCGGCTTCGCGCCCTTCCGGATCAACCGTAAGCTCGCAAGCCGCGATCTCTTCTTCCGTCGCTCCCTCGAAGCAAAGCTCGCAGATTCCCAGTACCCCCGAATCATCGCGCACCGGAGGCCCGAAAACACGGCAGGTCATGGGACGGAAGGCATACACATCGCAGGTTCCGTTCTCGGGATCAAGAGCTGGGCAAGGCTCGTCATCCGCGAAACTCTCGAACCGCGCCGCGTCGGCTTCCCCCTCCCCCAGAATGCCGCTTGCCGCATCGCCAGGGAACTCCGCGGCAATCCGCGCCACCGACTCCCGCGCGCGTTCCCGCACGCCCCGCGCCCTCGCCGGATCTCGCTCCTCCAGCTCCCGCATTCCGCGGCGGAGACGCCGCACATCCAACCGGTGAATGGGAAACGGACCAATGCAGCACTGCGTGCACCCGGGCCGGCACGCCAGCCAGGAGCCGCTCTTACGCGAGACTTCAGCCATCGCCTCGTCGAGCGTGCGAATCAGTACGAGATCACCCACATCTACGTGCGAACCACAAGCCACTGTTGCAGAATACCATAGCAATCCGACTTCCATTCTGAACAATTCATATGCTAATATCTGAATATCTCGATCCGCGGAGGACCGATTGTACCTTTTCAAATGGAGTGATTCCTACCTGATTCACATCCCCGAGCTAGACCAGGAGCACCAGGAGTTATTTCGTTCGGCAGATTCGCTCCACCGCAGCATTCAGGCTGGCGCCATAGCCATGCCCTATCTCGAAGAGATCCTGGAACACGTCTCAGGCCACTTCACCCACGAAGAGCGCATCATGCGCGCGGCACGTTATCCTTCGCTGGCATGGCACAAGCGCCAGCATGATGTGGCCCGTACGAAATCCGCCGCGCTGGCCCGCAAAGCGCGCCGGGGAGATCTGGAAGCTGCTTCGGATCTGCTCCACTTTCTCTCGCCCTGGCTCAAAGACCACATCTCGGTCGCCGATAAGATGATGGCAGCCTCCCTCCGCAACTACCAGCGGCTTCGCACCATCCGCGTCGCATCCTAGCCCCGCCACCCGATTGTTAAGATAGGGCGATATGGCCAAACGTAGAGATCTTCTGAAACTCGGAGGCTTCCAGGCGCTGGCGGCCTTCGCTGCCACCACCGCCACTGCCAAACTGCCCGATGTCGTCCGCAACGCCCAGGACGCCAAACTCTCGCGAGAGCCATTCGGCGACCTTCGTATTTACTTCGATGGCCCCACCGCCCAGATCGGCTCCATGACCGCCGGCAGTCTGCTCCTCAAGCCCGGCATGAGCCCCCACCCGCCCCATCAGCACCCCGAGGAAGAGTTCATGATCGTCACCGACGGCGCGGGTGTGATCCTGGTTGGTGGCAAAACGACTCAGGTGGGTCCCGGTTCCATGATGTATTGCGCCGCCAACCGCCTTCACGGCGTGCGCAACACCG
>CAZMRK010000717.1:0-4277 GCA_964568355.1 uncultured Solibacteraceae bacterium
GCGCGGCGGTCGGATTGTCGATCTTGGCGCTGGCGCCCGTGGAGTTCGGGCGATCCGCCAGATAGTTGTTGGCCCCGCTGATCCGCACGGGAAGCCCGGTTTGCAGCGTGGTGATCGTATTGAACTGCCAGCCGCTCATCAGTATATTGGCGAACCGGTTAGAGGAGTTCCAGCGTTTGCCGGACCCGAACGGCAGTTCGTAAATGCCGCTCAGCACCAGTCGCTTGGAGACGTCCGTGGGGTCCACCGAGCGTTCCAGGTTGCGGGCATATTTTCCGTTCTGGTACCCGGTGATGCCGACCTGGTCTCCGAACCAGCCGAATGGCGTGGTTACGCTGTCATCGATCAGTTTGCCGCCCGTGAAGGAAGCCAGCAGCGTCAGTCCTTTCGACATCCGCTTTTCCACGCTGACCAGAACCGCATGGTAGATGGAGTTGCCCAGGCTGGGATTCCGCACGGAGATGCCGTTGATATACGGATAGGGCCGCAAAGACTGCGCCAGGGTGATCTGAGAAGCGCCTAAAGTGCCTGGCACTTTCCCGGCATACGCGTTGGGAACCATGTTCTGTAGCTGCAACCCATAGATTCCGTAGTACTGGGGATCCATCTGGTTGTAGTCGTACCCGCCGCCTTGAAGATGCGTGCCGTGATTGCCGGTGTAAGTGACGTCGATGGTCCAGGTGCCGGGCAGTTTCCGCTGCACGGAGAAGTTCCACTGCTGCGACATAGGCGGTGTCTGGTAGGGCTGGTCCCAGGAAACCCCGCTGCTGAGCCAGATACTGGGGCCGAGTTTCGAACCTTGCGGCGCCGTGGGAGCGTAGGGCAGGCCGTCCTTGAGCTGAAATGCTGTGTAGTTGGTGTTATTGTTGGGCGGGTTGTAAGCCGTCGACGTGGAAGCGAAACCGTTGGTGTTGCCGAAATAGTTGATATTGAAAATCGAGCCGTAGAAGATGGAATAGCCTCCGCGGATCACGGTCTTGCCGCTGCCCGCAACGTCGTAGGCGAACCCGAAGCGCGGCCCGATGCTGCGGTAGTAAGGCTGCAGCGCGGTATCCGGGTAATCGACGCCGGCATAGGTGGTCCGCCCGGGCAGGCCGTTGTCCGGATTGATGCCAAACGGATCGAAGTTGGAATTGCCCCGGTTCATTTCGATCGGCGGCGTCTGATAGTCGTACCGCAGCCCCAGGTTCAAGGTAAGGTGCCGGGTGACTTTCCAGTCATCCTGGATAAAGCCGCTCAAGGAATGGCCGACCTGCGCCTGGCCCAGATACGCGGTAATGCTGGCGGAACTGACCGCGCCGGTGAGGAAATTGGCGTATCCGTTGCCGGTGCCGGCGGGAGATTGCGGGTTGGAAGTGCCTGCAAAGTTAAATGTGCCGGAGGGATTGCTGGTCTGGGAGTTGTTGCCCCGCAGCACTCGGAAGTCTCCGCCGAACTTGATGGTGTGCCCGCCCCGGATCACGGTTAACGCTTCGATGATTTGCCAGGTGAGAGCCGCGCGAATGCCGGCGACGCGGTCGCCGTCCCATCCGGGAACGCCGTTGAAAATCGGCGAAGTGAACGAGGGGACGTTGGAGGGAAGCCCCAGTTTTGCCGGCCAGTCGTTGTCCCAGGTGGCGCAGAGGAACGTAAAGTATTGCCGTGCCACGCTGACGCGGAAATCGTTGAGGACAGTCGGCGAGAACATGTGGGTCTCCGACAGCCCGAAGTTGTGCGTCCGGAAATCATCGTTGCGCGCGCGCAGATCCGCGGCCATGAAGTTCCCACCGGAGTTGTAATTGTCCGGCATCTCCTGCCGGTAGTAGCTGTACCGGAACATGAGCTGATCGAAATCGCTGATGCGCTGGTCGATGCGCGAGGTCAACTGCTGCATGTTCGTGTGCGTTGCCTGCGCCCAGTAGAGGTTGTTCGCGTTCGTGTAGGGATCGCTGGGCGTGCGATTCGGCATCGGAATATAGCTCATCGCCTTCATCGCGACCGGATCCAGCCGGTTCGAGGGGATGATGTTACCGGCGAAGGGAGTGCGGATATATCCGGATCCGTTGGGATTCGGCGTTGTGCTGGCCGGATCGTAAATCGGAATCAGTTTGCCGCTTGCATCCCGCGTCTGCGAGTAGTCGCCGCCGCGTTGCAGTTCCGTGGGAACCGAGGTAATCCCGGAACCGGCCTTCGCATACCGGTATTCTTCGTAATTGGCGAAGAAGAAGGTGCGGTTCTTGCCGTTGTAAACCTTGGGGATAAAGACCGGGCCGCCCAGAGAGCCGCCGTACTGGTTATAGGTGAACGGCGTTTTCGTCGTGGAAAACGTATTGCGGGCGTCAAACGCGGAGTTGCGAACGTATTCGTAGAGCGTCCCGTGTGGCGAGTTGGCGCCGCTCTTGGTCACCACGTTGACGACGCCCCCGAGCGTGAAGCCGAACTCCGCCGACATGGTATTGGTCTGTACTTTGAATTCCTGGACCGCGTCGACCGCCGGATTGGAGTTGATGTCGGGATAGTAACTCTGAACGTTATTGCCGCCGTCGACGATGAAACTGTTCAGGCCGGTCGGCCCCCCGTTAATACTGACCTGCGAAAGCTGTTGGCCGCGGTCGGCGAAACCGCTGGCAGTCGGGCTCGCGGTAGGCTTGACGGCCGGAGCAATCAGCATCAGGGCGAATGCGCTGCGGCCATTTACCGGGAGATCCGAAACCCGGCGTTGTTCCACAACTTTGCCGACCGTGGCGCTGGAGGCATCCACGGGCGGGACCTCAGCGGTAACTTCGATAGAGTCCGACGTTGCGCCGACTTGCAGGACCAGGTCCACTTGGGCCTTCTGGTCCACTTGGAGCGTAATGCCGGTACGAACGGATTTCTTGAAACCGGTACATTCGGCGCTGACGGCGTACTCTCCAACCGCGACGCCCGGCATCGTGTAATACCCTTCTCCATTCGTTGTGGTACGAAGCGCGATGTTCGTACCGGTATTCGTGATCGCGACAGTCGCGCCAGGCACCGCCGCTCCGGACGAATCCGTAACCGTTCCCAGAATCGTGCCGCGGCCCTGTTGGGCTGCCACAGGCAGTGCGGCGACGAGGAGCATTGCCAAAACGAGTTTGTACATGAAACTCTCCACCAATCTTCCAACCGGGCCGTGGATGAACTAACCTTAAGAGACCCGATTCTGCTTTATCTTGCGCGAGAATGACGCTCTTGTCGCCTGCAATTGCGAGTAGTACGAAATAGTCCAAATAGACTATTCGACGTGAATGATGCCCCGCTGAATGGCGATGATGACCGCCTGGGTCCGGTCCTCGGCCCCCAGTTTCTGCAAAACGTGGGTGACGTGGATGCGCACCGTATTCTCGGAGATACCGAGCGAATCGGCAATACCGCGATTGCTCCTGCCTTGCGCCATGACTCGTAGAACCTCGAGTTCGCGGTCGGTCAGGTCGGGGCCGGAAAACCGCTCCGCCAGGATGGGGCCGAGCGAGGCGGGCAGGTATCGTTTCCCCTGGTGCACCGTCAGAATGGCCTGAATCAGCTCTTCCTTGCCGGCGTCCTTGGTGAGGTAGGCGAGGGCGCCCGCCTGGAGCGCGCGATGGATGTCCTCGCTGCGGTCGTAATTGCTCAGCACCAGGATCCGAGCGCCCGGGCAGCTTTTGCGAATCTCCGCGATCGCTTCAAAGCCGGACATTCCGGGCAGTCGGAGGTCCATGATGGTGACATCCGGCTGGTGCTGGCGATGCAGTTCCACCGCCTCCGCTCCGCGCCCGGTATCGGCAATGATCTGCATGTCCGCACGCCCGTCGGTGATGCTATGGAGGGCTACCCGAACGATCGGCTGATCTTCTACCAGCAGGATGCGGATTGGCACGCTTATTTGCCCCTGGCCGCCCGGATGGGCACCTTTGCCTCAACCACGGTACCACCGCCGGGCTGGCTTGCCAGATGCAGCGCTCCGCCGAACTGCTCGGCCCGTTCCCGCATCACCGTCAGCCCGAAATGGCCCGAGACTACGCCATCCGCTGCCTTGGGGTCGAAACCCGCTCCATCGTCGTCGACTGTCAATACCAGGGCGTCCGGCCGGTAGTCCATACGAATGTGAATGTTGGAGGGATGGCCGTGATTTCTGGCGTTGGAGCCGGCCTCCTGCGCGATGCGCAGGACGTTCCGCTCCAGGTCCTCCGGCAGTTTCAGAACGCGTCCGGAGACCTGAACCTCGCCGCGGATTCCGGTTCCGTCCGTCAGTTGCCGCAGGGCCGCGGAGACCAGGTCCACCAACGTCTCTGAGTCCA
>CAZMRK010000718.1:0-4623 GCA_964568355.1 uncultured Solibacteraceae bacterium
GGCTTTTCACTCGGAGCCAAGGCAGCGGTCTATGTAGCGGCGTTTGCGCCGGAGTATCAGGCCACCGTAGCACTCGATCCGCACATCGCAGTCAACGGAAGCACCAATTGGTACGCCCCCTGGTACCTGGACTGGCTGCATGTTTTTCCGGATATCGATACCCCGCAGCACACGGTTCTCAGCCTGCTGAATCCAGATCCGAAGAGGCCCGGCTTTGAGCACGACCATCATGAGTTGATGGCCCTGACCGCGCCGCGGGCGTTTCTGCTGATCGGCGGCAGCCAGTCCGAAGACCGCGGCGGCGATTCCGACGACCAGCAGAGCTGGGGGTATGTCAATCGCGCGCGAGAGGTCTACCAACTGCTCGGGGCCGGGGAGAGGCTTCAATATGTTTCGACCTCCGACGGCCACCACGCCAACGGGCCGCACATCGATCCCGCGTGGAAGAGCTTTTTCGAGCGCTGGCTGTACAACCGGTAGTCTGTTCTATGCGCGGGTGACCGTCACGGTCAATTCAAACTGATCGACTGCCGAGCTTTCGCCCGACCAGCCCCGAAACAATTTCAGACGCAAGACTGTGTCGCCCGGTCCGGCTGCCAGAAATTCCAGAATGCGCGTTCCTCCCCGGCCCGGGACCGTGCCCTGGCTGACGAACCGCGATGACTGCAATTTCAATATGGCGGTATCCAGCCCCACGGGCTTCCAGAGATAGCCGGTGGTCGGCGTCTCGGGCAGGCGCAGCTCCAGCAGGTCTCCCGCGGCCAGAGCCAGCGTTTCTCCGCTGTCGTCCCGCGATCGCACGACCCGGTTCATCGCGCTGCGATTATAGCGCGTGAAGATTGACAATGGCGGCTCCTGGTGGCGTAAGATGAGAATCTTCTTACAGGAGACGTTACCCCGATGCCAACCGGATCCCTCTCGCGCCGCCGGATGTTCCTTGCCACCGCCGGCACGGCCGGCCTTTCCGCGCTCCCGGCCGCAGCCGCCGGCCACAGCGAAAGGCTGAAAATCACGCAAATCGAGCTCTTCAAAGTAGTCGTTCCCATGCAACCAGACATCAACAGCAGCCCGGAGCTGGGCGGCGATGACCTGGCGTTGTTTCCCCTGACGCCCAAGTTCGTCTTGAAGCTGCACACGGACTCCGGAATCGTGGGCATCGGTGAGACGGCCCGGGGGCTGCGGGAAGAGCGTCTGCGGAAGAACATCGGCTATCTGACAGGGAAGAATATCCTGGATCTGAACCTGACCAATCTGGAACTCCCCGATCCGGTGGGATACTCCGGTTTCGAAGCAGCCCTATACGACGCGGTGGGAAAGGCTCTGGGGTGGCCGGTGTATCGTCTTCTGGGCGGCCTTGCCCGGCGCCGGGTGCTGGTCAACTATTGGTGTGCCAGAAAAAACCCGGTGGACATCAAGCGGGTGGCTCAGCGGGCCGTGGCCGGCAAGTTCAAAGGAGTGAAGATCAAGGCCTTTCCCGGAGATCCGGTGGTCAAAGCCGTGGAAGCGATTGCCTCGGTGGATGCGACATTGAAAGTCACCGTGGATACGGAAGGCAGGTTCCGCACAGCAGCCGAGTTTCTGCCGGTCGGCAAGGGACTGGACGCGGTAGGAAACATGCTCGTAATCGAAGATCCGGTAAGTAAGCGCAACCTGGACGGCTTTGTGGAATTGCGCCACACGCTCAAAACTCCCATCGCCATGCACACGGGAGATCCCCAAGCCATGATCCGTGCGATCCGCGCGGATGCCTGCTCCATCTTCAACACCGGGCCAGCCCCGAGTATGTTCAGCTTCGTGGCGAATTGTTATCTGGCCGCGGCGGCCGGGCGCCCGGTATGGCACGGCTCGGGTCACGAACTCGGAATTCTGGATGCCGCCATGTTGCACTCCTGCGCGGCCGCTCCGAACTGCACCTTGCCCAGCGATATCCTCAGCCACCAGCGAGTAGACGATTTAATCGTGAAACCCATCGAGATACACGATAGCTATGCCATCGTATCGGATCTTCCCGGGTTAGGGATCGAACTGGATGAAGATGCCGTGCGGCGCTACCGGGCTGCATAACTTCCGGTAAACAGCTCCTGTTTGTGAACCTTCACACGTTGTGCGTGTTCGCACACGCCGATCTGATATTTCCCTTTCATCGGCCACAAATTTGCTCTAACTTGCGGAAGGAGGAGCAGGAGCTTTCGATGAACAAACAAATCATACTGGCGGCCGCGCTTAGCGTCGCCCCGCTTCTGGCCGTCACCAATGACGCGGTAAAGCGGCTGGACGCGGCAGCTACCGTATTCTCTGAGATCATGGCGACTCCCGATAAGAGTATTCCCCAGGATCTTCTCGAAAAAGCACAATGCATCGTGATCGTGCGTGGTTTAAAGAAAGGAGCTTTCGTAGTAGGAGCCCAATACGGTAAAGGCTATCTGTCCTGCCGCAAGGCCGGCGGCAGGTGGTCGGCGCCAGGTACGGTCCGCATGGAAGGAGGCAGCTTCGGATTTCAGATCGGCGGGACAGAGACAGACGTCGTGATGCTGGTTATGAACCAGCGGGGAGAGGACAAATTACTTTCCAGTCAATTTACTCTGGGAGCGGAAGGACAGGTAGCAGCCGGTCCGGTGGGGCGCAGCGGCACGGCGGAAACCGATGCGCTCATGCATGCGGAGATTCTCTCGTGGTCCCGCGCGCGCGGCGTCTTCGCCGGCCTGTCCTTGAAAGGAGCTACGCTGCGCGAAGACCTGGACGAGAATCAGACGTTGTATGGAAAGAAACTCGGGAACCGGGAAATTGTTACTGGAACTGTTACCACTCCCCCGGCGGCCGGAAAGCTGTTAGCTGAGTTGCGACGCTATACGCCTCACACTTCCAAGTAGTCCCCGCAAAGTGGGGCGGTCAATCCGCCCCCCTTATCTGGGTATCCGATAATTCACCACATCCGACCACAATCCCACCGCTTTTAGCACCCAGATACATACCGCCACCACGACGACTACATTCAGGATGGTCTTGATACTGGCCGCCATTGGTATGTAATTATTGATCACCCAGAGGGCCATCCCGACCACGATGAGGACCAGCACGATTTGAATCAACGGCATTCCACAACCTCCTTCAGGCCTGTTCCGGCAGGCCCGTCCCAGTGAGATTCGTGCAATTTGTCTTCCACTGGTGCAGAGTAGAAAAGAGGAGGAGAAGGCGGGATTTGCGATTGAAGATTGTACAGGCAGGCGAACCGGTACTCCGCCAGGTGGCGCGCACGCTCACTCCGGAAGAAATTCGAAGCCGCGAAATCCAGGACCTGATCGGGTGGATGAAGGAGACGATGTACGACGCCCCCGGAGTCGGCCTGGCCGCTCCACAGGTGGGTCTGCCGCTTCAATTGGCCGTAATCGAGGACCGGGCCGAGTTGCTGGCTACGCTGGCTCCCCAGGCGCTAGCCGAACGCGAGAGAAGGCCGGTCCCTTTTCAGGTCATCATCAACCCGGCGCTTGTCCTGGAGGGTGAGACCGTGGAGTTTTTCGAAGGATGCCTGAGCGTAAGCGGATTCAGCGCTTGGGGGCCGCGCGCGCGGCGTGCCAGGGTGGCGTGCCTGAACGAGCGCGGGGAGCCGGTAACAATCGAGGCCGCCGGCTGGCACGCCCGAATCCTGCAGCACGAAATCGATCATCTGCACGGCACGCTCTATCTCGATCGAATGCACACGCGCTCCTTCATGACCCTCGATAATTACAAGCGCTATTGGGAAGCAAAGTCCGTGGCTGCCGTCCGGGAAGCACTGGGGCTGTGATCCATGCGCGGACCGTGAAGTCCGCTCCCTTCCGGTCGCGGTTCCGTGCCGGAACAAAACCGCGCGCGTCAGCAAGCGGACCAACCGAAATCATCCGGTCACAGCAGCACTAGGCTAGAGTCGCAATTTTCATCCGCATGTGAATGCATTGCATGTAGTTGCCCACCTCTCTCAACCCTTCTGAACAGAAAATTCCAATCATGAAGTCATTGGTATCCGCATGCAGGTGGTTGTAGAACGTTGTTTTGCTGATCGTCCGGAGTTCGTCCGTCTTGTTCGGGTCCTTATAGTACACCGAATTGCCAACGATGCCGACCAGCACAATGGCGTGGCTGCTTCGCGCCTTGAATTCCCTCACTTCAATGACGCGATCGCCGGATCTCGTTTGCCTGTTAGTAGTCGTTCGCTGCGTGGAAAGCGAACTGACGCTGCCGCCTGTATAGATCGGGCCCCAGCTCTTCAGAACCTCTTCGAGCTTATCCTCCCCTTCCCAGAACTTTTGTTCTATCTTGGTGAAGCCAGCCGTAGGAACGAATCTCGTGAGGAGTTCCAAGCGATCCAATCCTCGATCAATGCATCGATCGAGCGCCTGGATCGCCCGCTGAATCCTGGGCCGGTCCTCGCGTGCCGACTGGCGCTTGTTTTTCAAATAATCGAGCTGCTCTTTCTGGCTCGGGAAAAGAGATCCCCGGCTCTCCAACTTGCGGATGATCTCAGGCAATTTGTCGAAAAACCTCTCCCGTTTTTCCAGCTCTGCTTTCGTTTCCGCTTTCGTGTCAAAATCGAGATCGGTCAAGACACGGCGAACCTGATGCAATTCTTTCAGCCCTTCGTATATC
>CAZMRK010000719.1:0-8242 GCA_964568355.1 uncultured Solibacteraceae bacterium
CGGCCCGATGAATCGGGCGCCACGATAAGGATGGTGGGGCGGCTCAAAGGGTCAGGGCCTTGGCAGCCGCGAGGCGCAGGCTTTCGACGGATGGCAGCACGGCCGATTCGAGGTTCGGTGCCGAGGGGACGAAAGTGTCCCTGGCCGCGACCCGGACGACCGGTCCATCCAGCGAACTGATGCAGTTCTCCGATGCTGTTCGTAGTGAATCCTGCCATTACGGATTTTGGAAGGTGACGACCGCTCCCTTACGGTTGCGGCTCGGTAACGGAGACTCGCGCGCTTGCTCACGAAGGCTGAAAAAATGCGGGCACGAGGCGTCGACGAGAGCGTCGACGCGGCCCGATGAATCGGGCGCCACGATAAGGATGGTGGGGCGGCTCAAAGGGTCAGGGCCTTGGCAGCCGCGAGGCGCAGGCTTTCGACGGACGGTAGCACGGCCAGTTCGAGGTTTGGTGCGGAGGGGACGAAGGTGTCCCTGGCCGCGACCCGGACGACCGGTCCATCCAGCGAACTGATGCAGTTCTCCGCGATGCGCGCGGCTACTTCGGCTCCGAAGCCGGCGGTGAGCGTATCTTCGTGGGCAACCATGACGTGGCTGGTTTTCCGCACGCTGCGGTAGATGAGATCTTCATCCAGCGGAACGATGGTGCGAAGGTCGAGCACCTCCACGGATACGCCTTCCTTCTCCATCTGGCGGGCCAGATCCAAGGCCAGGTAGACCGTACTGCCCCAGGTGACGACCGTCAGGTCTTTGCCTTCGCGGCGGATTGCGCCTTTCCCGAAGGGCACGATGTAGTCGGCATCCGGTTCCGCAGTCCTGGCCTGGGGACGGCGGTAAAGGCCTTTATGCTCCAGGAAAATTACGGGATCCTGGGAACGGGCGGCGGCCTTGATCAGCCCCTTGGCATCTTCGGCGCAACTCGGGTAAGCCACGTACCAGCCTGGAATGTGCGCGAAGAACGATTCCACATTCGCGGAATGCCAGGGGCCGCCCTTGATGTAGCCGCCTACCGCGATCCGCACCACTACGGGGCATTGCCACTCTCCCTGGCTGCGCCAGCGTACGGTCGGAATTTCGTCCCGCAACTGCAGAGCCGCAGGCCAGAGGTAATCGGCGAACTGTATTTCCACGATCGGCTTGTAGCCTCCAATCGCCATGCCGGCGGCCACTCCCGCGATGCTGGCCTCAGCCAGAGGGGAGTTGCCGACGCGGCCGGGAAAGGCGCTGCTCAAGCCGCGGGTCACCCCGAAGACGCCGCCTTTCGGATCGGCGATGTCCTCGCCCCACATCACGATCTTCGGGTTTCGCTCCATCTCTTCCCGGAGGCCGTGATTCATCGCGTCGATCATGGTGACTTCCTGAGACGACAGGTACTGAGGCGCTTTCGGTTCTCCCAACAGAGCCGGATCGTTGGAATAGATGTAGGCCATCACGGTGGATTCGCCGGGCTGTGGATGGCGGTCGGCTTCTTCCGCCGCCCGGTCTACGTCGGTCTTGATCTCCGCGCGAAGGGTGGCGATGGCTTCTTCGGTGAGGACGCCATGGCGCAGCAGGTAGCGCTCAGTCTGGAGGATGGGATCGCGCCGGTTGATTTCCTGCAGTTCGGCTTCGCCGCGATATTTGCGGTGATCGTCAGAGGAAGAATGGGGATCGAGGCGCACAACCTGCGCTTCGAGCAGAGCGGGGCCGGCCCCATGCCGGATCGCGTCGATCACCGGCGGGAGCGTCTCGTAGAGATGTTCAAACCAGGTGCCATCCAGGTGAAATACCGGCATCCCGAAGCCTTCCGCAATGCTGTGGATCGACGAACCCGTCTGGCTGGCCTGTGGCACGCTGATGGCATAGCCGTTGTTCTGCACCGTGAAGAGGACCGGCAGCTTTTCGCGGGAGGCCCAGTTCAGGGCTTCGAAGAACTCGCCTTCGCTGGTAGCGCCTTCCCCGGAAGAGACGTGGACGATCTCGTCGCCACCGCTCATTTTGACGGCACGCGCCATTCCCACCGCATTGAGGTACTGGGTGCCGGTTACCGCGGTTTGGGCCACCAGGCGAAGCTTGCGCGAAGACCATTGCTCGGGCATGTTGCGGCCGTTGGAGTTCGGGTCTCCTTCGCGCCCTAACATGCCGAGAAAAATGTCCTTGATGGGCATCCCCAGGCCGACGGCGATCGCCTTGGACCGGTAATAGGTGAAGAACCAATCATGCCCCGGCTTCAGCAGCATCGTCATGCCGATCTGTAGTTTTTCGTGACCGCGCGTAGACGCGTGAAAGCCGCACTTCCCCTGACGTACGAACGCTTTCATTCGTTCTTCGATGTAGAAGACGGTCAGCATTTTGCGATAGAGTTCCTCGGTTACGGCATGGGGAACGATCAGATCTTCGCTTGGATGGATTCTCTGAGTGGATGTGGCCATGGGCCGTTCAGCCTCCCTATTCCGATCATAAAATGCCGGGGGAACGCCGCTAGTGACAGGAGTCACCAGTTGAAAAACGCACGATTCGGCGGCGGGCAAAATGCCTCCAGGGGGCGCGTCTTGTGACAAAAGTCATTGCGCCGGCAAGCGAGCGGGGGCAGAGTGGCTGAAAGGACGAGTTTGGCCATCCAATTTCGATCGCATGACGCATAATAGTCTTTCACCGGGTGACTTGGGATGCCGAATCGTCAACTGGCGCTAGGAACTATTTCCTTCACCGTTTGTTTTGCCGCATGGGGGCTGATCAGCGCGTTTGCACCGCGCTTCCGTGAGTTGCTTCACCTGACGGCCAGCCAGACGGCCTTGCTGATCGCGGTGCCGGTGATTCTGGGGTCGCTCGCCCGCATTCCGATGGGGCTGCTGACGGACCGCTATAATGGGCGCGCGGTGTTCACCGCCCTTCTGCTCTTTTCGGCGATTCCGCCGCTGCTGGTGCCATGGGCGGGGAGTTACACCGGACTGGTGGGAGTAGCCCTGCTGCTGGGGATGGCAGGCTCTTCGTTCGCGGTCGGAGTGGGCTTTGTGTCGCGCTGGTTCGCGGCGGAGCGGCAGGGTTCCGCGCTCGGGATCTACGGTCTGGGGAACGCCGGACAGTCGGCGGCAGTTTTTCTCGGCCCGGTGCTGGCAGCCAGGATCGGCATGGACCAGGTTTTTCGTGGGGTGGCCGTGCTCCTGGTCATCTGGGCCGTGGTCTTTTTTCTGGCCGCACGGAACTCGCCGGTGGAGGTGAGGCCTAAACCGCTGAGCGCGATGCTGGGGGTATTAGGCCGCGAGCGGCTGGCGTGGGTGCTCTCCTCGTTCTACTTCCTGACATTCGGGGGATTCGTCGCCTTCTCGATTTACCTGCCCAGCCTGCTCAAGGATGAGTTCGGGTTGCATCCGGCAGACGCCGGCTTGCGCACGGCCGGCTTCGTGATTCTGGCTACCGCGCTGCGCCCGCTGGGAGGATGGCTATCGGACCGGATTGGAGGCGCCCGCGTCCTGAGCGTGATCTTCTTCGGAATCGTGCCGTTCGCTTTGCTGCTGGCATGGCCCTCGATGCTGCCCTTCACTGTGGGCGCCCTGGGATGCGCGGCGCTGCTGGGCTTGGGCAACGGTGCGGTATTCAAGCTGGTGCCACAGTACTTTCCGGCCGACACAGGGACGGTGACCGGGTTGGTAGGCGCGATGGGCGGCCTGGGAGGATTCTTCCCGCCATTGCTGCTGGGATTCTTTCGCGACACTACCGGAGCGGTCTGGCCTGGCTTTGTTTTGCTGGCGGGCACGGCGGGCCTGCTCTGGCGCGTCAACGCGAAGGTATTTCTCGCGGCACAGATCCGGGAAGAAAGAGTGGAAAGCCGCGGCCGGCAGCAGATTCGCGCCGGCGCCTGGGCGACGCTTTGGGCAGGACTGCTGATCGCTTCGATCGTAGTAGGCTCGCGAAATCTGCAGAACTTCGATCCCGCGCTGGTGATCTACACGTTTGCCGTGGTATTCGCCGCGTGGGGCGTGGTCTACCACTACAACGTCTGGATCGAGAAGCCTCCCACGCGCGTGTATTGGGATCGGGGCTGGCAGATCGTCCGGGAGCAGGGCCTGTGGTGGAGCCTTCCCCGGCTGGCTGCGCTGACGGGCCGCAACATCCTGGCGCAGACATTCATCCGAAAGCGCAGCGCGCTGCGGTGGTGGATGCACCAGTGCATCTTCTGGGGCTGCGCCCTGGCGATGGCGATTACCTTCCCGCTGGTGTTCGGATGGATCTCGTTCAAGAGCCGGCCCGACGATCAGATGGTATATGTGACCTATCTATTCGGCTTTCCCGCGGGAGAATTTCACCTTGGTACGGTGCTTGCCTGGCTGCTGTTTCACGCGCTGGACGTGGCCGCCGTGCTGGTGCTGGTGGGGATCGGGCTGTCGCTGCTGCGGCGAATGCGCGACCAGGGAGCGCTTACGGTACAGAGCTTCGCCATGGACTTCTTTCCGCTGTTTCTGCTGTTCGCGATCTCCGTGACGGGCCTCGCGCTGACGGTTTCGCAAATGTGGCTGCGGGGGCAGGCGTACGGCTTTATCGCCATCCTGCATGCCATCACGGTGATCGCGGGGCTGCTATACATGCCGTTCGGCAAGTTCTTCCACATCTTTCAGCGGCCCGCGCAGCTTGGCGTGAAGCTCTACCACGAGGTGGGAGCGAAGGAGGCAGCGGCCACGTGTGCCCGCTGCGGGCAGCCTTTTGCTTCCCGAATGCATTTGGAGGATCTCAAGCAAGTGCTGCCGCGGATGGGTTTCGACTACCGGATGAGCAACGGAGGGTACTGGCAGGATCTGTGCCCGGCGTGCAAGCGAAAGACGCTTGCGACGGCACAACTGCGAAGCAGGGAGGAATCGCTTGGCTAAGCCGCCACAATCGCTCACCGAGCTGAATCACGAATTCGGGCCTCACCCGGCCTATACACCGGCGGGAGGCTGGCAGGAGGAGTCGCGGCACGCGCCGGACCGCCTGGTGAAGACACACTGCTGCTTTTGCGGGCAGCAATGCGGAATCAAGCTGAAGGTTCGCAACAACATGGTGGTGGGGTTCGACCCCTGGGAGGAGTTTCCGTTCAACCGCGGCATGCTGTGTCCGAAGGGCGTGAAGCGGTACCTGCAGTCGTCGCACCCGGATCGCCTGCTGGACCCTCTGATGCGCACCGAAGGCGGATTTCGCAAGGCGCAATGGGACGAGGCTCTGGATTTCACCGCCCGCCGGCTGCGCGAAATCCAGGAGCAGTATGGCAAGGACTCGGTGGCGGTGTTTGGCGGCGCGTCGCTGATCACCGAGAAATCCTATCTGCTGGGGAAATTCGCGCGGGTAGGCCTGGGGACCAGGCAGATCGACTACAACGGACGGCTGTGCATGGTTTCGGCGGGCGTGGCGTATAAGCTGGCGTTCGATGTGGACCGCAGCCTGATTCCGTGGAGCGAGATCCCCAAGGCTGATGTGCTGATGGTGATTGGAGCCAATGTCGGCGATTGCGCGCCCATTACGACGGACTATATCTGGCGATGCCGCGATCGCGGCGGAAAGCTGATTGTGGTGGACCCGCGGATGACGCCGATCTCCCGCAACGCGGACCTCTACCTGCCGGTGCGGCCGGGAACCGACCTGGCGCTGCTGCGGGGCATCCTGCACGTGATTTTGCGCGACGGACTGGAAGACAGGCCGTTCATTGCGCAACACACCACGGGATGGGAGGAGGTGGCCGAGAGCGTCAGAGATCTGGATCTGCAACAAATCGCGGAGATGACGGGCGTGCCGCCGCATTCGATCGAAAAAGCCGCGCACTGGTTTGCGAAGGCCGACAAGGCTATTGCGATGCACGCGCGCGGTCTGGAGCACCAGTCGAAAGGCGTGGAGAACTGCCTGGCTGTGATCAACATTGCGCTCGCGACGGGACATATCGGGCGGGAAGGCTGCGGGACCACCATGATCACGGGACAGGGAAACGGGCAGGGTGGGCGCGAGCATGGCCAAAAGTGCGACCAATTGCCGGGGCAGCGGTCAATCCACGATCCGGCGGCGCGCGAGCACGTGGCCAAGGTGTGGGGCATCCGGCCGGACGAGATTCCGGGGCCGGGCGTATCGGCGCAGGAGATCATGAATCTGATTCATGCCGGCGAGATCAAGGCGCTGCTCAATATCTGTTTCAATCCGGCTGTCTCGCTGCCCAACGCGGCGTTTACGCGCGAAGCGCTTTCGAAACTCGAGTTCCTGGGCGTGATCGACTTCTTTCTGTCGGAGACGGCACAGTATGCCGATGTGGTTCTGGCGGGGAGCCTGCAAGAAGAAGAGGAGGGCGTGACGTGCAGCGCCGAAGGCCGCGTGCTGCATATCCAGAAAGCCACCGATCCGCCGGGAAATGCCAGGACGGACACCTGGATCCTGTGCGAGATCGCCAGACGGCTGGGCAAGGAGCGCTACTTCGCTTACGGTTCGACGCGCGAGGTCTTCGAGGAACTGCGCGAAGCCTCGCGGGGCGGCCATGCGGATTATTCCGGAATCACGTACGAAAAGGTCGATGAGCAACTGGGTGTCTTCTGGCCATGTCCTTCCGTGGACCATCCGGGCACACCGCACCTGATCCGGGACGGCATTTCGTTCTTTCCGGACGGCAGGTGCCGGTTTCACGTAACCGAATGGCGTCCGAGCGGCGATCCGGTGGACGCGGAGTTTCCGGTGTACCTGACCACGGGGCGCGTCGTGAGTCAGTATCTTTCCGGCACGCAGACGCGGCGGATCGGCGGCCTGGTGGACATCTATCCACAACCGCTGGTCGAGATTCATCCGCGGCTCGCGGAGAAGTACGGCATCCGGACGAATGACTGGGTGACAGTGAAGACCCGGCGCGATGAGATTACGCTGCAGGCTAATGTGGTCAAGACCATCCGGCCGGACACGGTTTTCATCCCGTATCATTGGCCGAACGAGCGCAGCGCCAACCGGCTGACCCATCGGACGCTCGATCCGCGCAGCAAGATCCCCGAGTTCAAGGTATCGGCGTGCCAGTTGCGCAAGGCCGGGCCGCCGGAGTGGGCCGGGCAGACAGAGGTGGAAGAGGCGAAGAGAGGGACGATGACGATATCCAGGGCTCCGGGTATGCCCGATCCGGCGGGAGGGATCGGAGATTCGCAAAACAAGGCCGGTTCGTAATGTTCGGGTACGAGTTCTATGTGGATCCATCGCGATGCATCGGCTGCCAATCGTGCGTGAAAGCTTGCGAGGAGTGCGAGACGCATCGCGGCGTGTCGATGATCAACTTCGATTTTCTGGACCGGCCGGATGCGATCGCCACGGCTGCCTATGTTTGCTGGCACTGTGAAGAGCCCACCTGCGCGCAAGTCTGTCCCGCCGATGCGATCAAGGCGGGAGAAGACGGGGTGGTGCAGTCTGCGCTGAAGCCCCGGTGTATCGGGTGCGCGAACTGTGTTCTGGCCTGTCCTTTCGGGATCCCGAAGCTGGTGCCCGAATATGAGCAGATGATGAAGTGCGACATGTGCTACGACCGGACCTCGATTGGAAAGAGGCCGATGTGCGCTACGGTGTGCCCGAGCCAGGCGCTGGCTTACGTGAAGCCCGAACAGATCGCCGTCATGCGCCGGGAGAAGCCCGTGAACACCTTCTATTTTGGGGAACAGAAGATCGTGACCAAGGTCTACATGATGGCGCCCGCCGAGCGCGATTTTGTGGCGGTGGATGTGGTGGACTATACCTGGGAGCCGGAGGACGCCTATGCCAGCTAAGCAGGAGCCGCCGCTATGGCGGGAGGAGTTCTCGGTTTTTCAGAATGACGAGCGCTACGTCAGCCGCCGGCAGTTGACGAAGTTCCTGACGCTCACCAGCCTGGCCATGTTCGCCGGAAACATCTGGATTCTGCTGCGTTCGCTGGTCAAGCGCGCGGCAGGCGAGGCTCCGGCCGTCACGGTGGCTCGTCTGGGGGAAATGCCGGTGGGCGGAGTGAAACTGTTCGACTATCCTCGGCAGGGCGAGCAGTGCGTCCTGGTGCGGATCGGCGAAGACGCCTATGCCGCCTACAGCCAGAAGTGCACGCACTTGTCCTGCGCCGTTTACTATTCGCCGGAGTCGCGCGACCTGGTGTGCCCCTGCCATGAAGGCCATTTCTCGATCCAGGACGGCAGCGTCCTGCAGGGTCCACCCACGCGGCCATTGCCGGCGGTCAAGCTGGAGCGGCGCGGGGAGCATCTGGTGGCTGTTGGGATGACTACGGCGGAGGGGGATTGATGCGGGCCTCGC